>NZ_JBEZNH010000052.1:0-20884 GCF_040653115.1 Streptosporangium sp. NPDC048047
AGCCACTACCGCCGACGAGGAGATCCGCTCCCTCAAAATCTACGAATGTAGTACCAGGCACGTAGCCGGACGAAATATAGCGGATCGGACTCGCGGACTAGAGATCAAGTCCCTGACGATCGAGCTTCAAATTAGCCCATCGCGGGTTACGCGGCGGTGCGCTTTGTCCCAGTCGGTGCGCTTATGTACGGCGCGTGCTGTGTACGGCGGGCGGCCCGCGTTCCCGCCGCTGGCCGGGACCGGCGCCCACGCCGCACGCCCGGCCGGGCGTGCGGGCGGCGGGCCGTGCCGCGGCGGCGAGCGCCGCCGCCTTGATACCCCACAGGAACAATTCGGCAACGCGCTGAAGTACCGTCTGGCTCTGCGCCGGTGCCCGTGTACGTCGGGGATGCGGAGCGGTAGCTTCGCTGTGTGGCTACCTATGAGGAGCAGACGCGCTGGATCGTCCACGGTGAGCGGCTGATCTACGACAACCGGTGGATCCGGCTGGGCCTGGTTGACGTTGCGATCCCGGATGGGGAGCGGTTCGAGCATCACGTAGTGCATCTGGATCGGGCTGCCATCGCGGTGGTGGTCGATGATGAGAACCGGGTGCTCTTGATGTGGCGGCACCGGTTCCTCGCTGACCGGTGGGGCTGGGAGTTGCCCGGTGGGCTGATCGACGCCGGCGAGGACGCCATGACGACGGCGCTTCGTGAGGTGGAGGAGGAGACCGGATACCGGCCGAAGGAGATCGAGCACCTGATCACCTATCAGCCGATGGCCGGCATGGTCGACTCCGAGCACAACCTGTTCCTCGTGCGGGGTGCTGAGCTGGTCGGCAAGCCGACCGGGGAGGTCGAGGCCGATCTCATCGAGTGGGTGCCGCTGGCCGAGATCCCGGACATGATTGCCCGCGGTGACATCTGGACGTCGGGGACGCTGATCGGTCTGTACGCGGCGCGGGACCGGCTCAGTGGAGGGCATGCTTGACCGCTCGGGACAGGTCCCGGATGCGGAGGTGCTGGCGGCGTGAGCCGGTCAGGGTCGCGAGCTGCTCGGCGCGCTGGATATGCGGTAGGGCTGCGTCGGGTTCGCCTTGGGCGAGGAGTGCGTGGCCCAGGTCGCAGCGGAGGCCGGCTTCGGCGCGGTTGTAGGTGCCGTCCATCCCGGCGAGGGCGGAGCGGAGGTCTTCGATGGTGTCGGGGTCGCCGAAGCGGACGAGGCAGTTGCCGCGCCAGCGGGCCAGATGGTGGATGTCCAGGGAGAGGTAGGGCATGCTCGCGTCGCCGCTGCCCTCGGGTAAGAGGGTGGCGGCCGCCTCCAGAGCCGTTCGGCAAGTTTTCTCGTCGCCGAGGATCGCGGCGGCTTCGGCTTCAGCGGCGGCCAGCCAGGTGCGGAGCCGGGCGGGGATGCGGTCGCGGTGGGTGGCGTGGATGTTCTGGAGGAGTTCGGTGGCTTCGGCAGGCCGTCCCATGTCCATCAGGACGTATGCCTGCTCGCCGGAGACGTAGGCGAGGATCGCGGGGTTGTCGGCTTCGCGGGCCGCGGCTTTGGCGTGCTCGTAGTGGTCCCACGCGTCCAGCAGGGCGCCGGTGTTGATGGCCTGCCAGCCGGCCAGTGAGGCGGTTTCGGCAAGAACGTGGGCGAGCTGGGCGCGGATGCCGTGCCGTACGGCGTGGCGGTGGACGCGCTCGACGTGGGTGATGTGCGCCCGCATCTTGTCGGCGATCGCGATTCCGCCGACGCGGCGGTCCATGAGCCGCAGGTTGTTGGTCTCGGTCGTGAGGATCATGACCATGACGGGGTCGATGACAGCGGCGGCTTCGAGCCGGGCGGTCAATTCCTCGATCTGCTCTTGGTGGCCGTCGCTGTGGTCTCCGGTCGGGGAGGCGGTGTCGACGGGGGCCAGGCCGAAGAGCATACGGGCGTGGTCGGGCAGGGCGAAGCCGGTGGCGATGCGCTCGTAGACCTCCAGGTCGGTTACCAGACGCCGCCTATTGATGATCATGCTTACGTGGCCCTGGGCGATGCCGGTCGCGGCGCTGATGCGGGTCTGGCTGGCGCCGCTGTACTTGACGGCGAGGTTGAACAGCCCTGCTACGTCACGCTTTTTGAGGATTTCCCGGTTTTCATCGTGCTCCCAGACCCATGCCGGAATCTCGATGGGGTCGAAAGCGTTGCTGTGCATTCCGTCCTCCGGTCATCAGTCCCCGAGGTGGTGCATCGCTGTAGTCCGTGACTCTATATTCTCGGCGGTATACCTGCGTGGGATAGGGCTGGGAAACCTGCTCGACCATTCTTTCCGGCATGACAACTCCGGTTAAGTGCACCGAATGCGATGGGCGCGGCTGGAAGATCGTTACCCGCCGTGGGTGCGTGGCGGCCAGCGCCTTACACATGGAGCCGTCCGCGCGGGAGGACTGCCTGTACTGCGACGGCCCCAGCCACGTGGTCGAGATGTTCGAGTGGGAGGTGTTCCTCGCCTCCGAGGGGACCGATGAGCTCGGGCCGTGCGGGATCAGCTCGGGGCAGGCCACGGCGATGGACACGCTGCGTGCGACGCTCCGACGGTTGCCGCCCGGCGCCCCGGCCTGGGGGCGCATCACGCACCGGGTCTACGACTTCTGCACCATGCCGGACGACTGGTCGCGGCGGGTCATCTTCCGCGCGACGCTCGACGCGGCCGGCTCGGTGAGGTTCGAGCGCACTGCGTCATGAGCGGCAGATACGAGACCTCAGGGCTTTCCTGTCCGGCGCTGCATCTGCCACCGGCGCAGGAAGGGCATCGGCTGCTGTCGTGGAATGTGCCGCGCCGGTTCGAGCGGATTCGTGTCGTCGAATGGACCTGTCACGAGCATCGGGTGACGTTCTACGAATTCTGCGAAGCGGGCGGGCTGGCGTTCATCCGGCGGACGGTCGCCGCAAAAGGGAAAACGGTCGTCTTGCACAGCGATGCATGGCGGCGCATTGAGGCCCGGTCGATATGGATTGATGTGCTGTCCGGAATGGCGCGATAATCCGGTCGGCGAGTGAGCGTGGGTCCTGACAGGCGCGGCTCCGGCCGGTAGCCTGCTTGAGCAGACAAGTGGAAGAGTGATCGGGCGGTTGACATGAGCATGGACTTCGCCCCGCCGAAGTATGCCCAGGTGATGACAGCGATTCAGCAGCGCATCCGAGATGGCGAGTACGCGCCCGGTGACATGCTGCCGTCCGAGACGCAGCTCGTCCGCGAGTTCGGCGTGGGCCGTACCACCGTCGTGCGGGCCTTGCAGACCCTCGCCATGCAGGGGTGGATCGAGCGGGAACACGGCCGCGGCTCGTTCGTCAAAGGCCGCCCGGAAAGCTCCCCCGACCGCCTGCGGCCCGCCCTGATGGCGACCGAGCAGGCCGAAAGCGCCGGCAGCGTCACCGACGTGCAGCGCGTTGCGGCGCCCCGGCACATCGCCCGTCTCCTGGGCGTGGAAGAGCGCACTCCGGTGATCGCCCGGCGACGGGTATCCCGGCATGGGGGCCGGCCGTCCGCGACCGAGACGGTGTGGGTGCCGCTGGAAGTCGCACTCGGCACCGACCTGGACAAGCCCGAACCGCTCCGGCACGGCATCCGCCAGCACTTGCAAGCGGTCAAGCATCTGCGCTTCGACCACATCACCGAACGGCTGACGGCCCGCAACCCGCGTAAGGACGAGGCCGAGGTGCTCGGTTCGGCCAAGCCGGTGCTCGGGGTGCTGGCCACCGTGCACGACGCGACGGGGACGGTGGTCCTGGTCATGGAGGCGGCCTTGCCGGGTGATCTCCATGAACTGCAGGACGTCTACCCGGTGACCTGATCCACTCTCCCACTCGCTTCGCATAGTCACTTGTGCGGACGAGTGGGATCACCTAATCTCAACTCGTCCGCACAAGTGGACGACCGCCTAAACGGCATTCTCGAAAGGAATGATCATGGCCATCCAGGGCCCCATCCCCGTCAGCTTCGAGCAGGTCTTCCCGCACGGCTGCTACATCGTCGGCGAGGTCGAGCAGGTCAAGGACTTCACCGCCTCGACGAACGGGCGGACCGTCTACGCCAAGGACAAGACCACCGGCGAGCCTGTGTGGCAGGTCGCCGTCATGGACGCCGACCCCACCGTCAAGGCCGGCCAGAAGACGGTCTCCGTGAAGATCCTCGCCGAGGTGCAGCCGGTCCCCCCGGCGTCGCTGCCGGGCCTGCCGTTCGTCCCGGTCGAGTTCGACGGCATGACCGTCACCCCCTACGTCGCCCAGAACACCGGACGGCTGGCCTGGTCCATCCGCGCCCGCACCATGCGCGCACCCCGCGCCACCACCGCTCCGGCGGCCCCCGGCAAGAACACCACCACGACCAGCAAGGAGATCGCAGCGTGAACACCCCTGCCCCGCACATCTACCTCACCGGCGTCCTGCGCAACGGGCTGACCCGCCTGGACCTGTCTTTCAGCACCCCGGACGTCGGCGTGGTGGCGGCGGTGACCACCAGCGGACGGCCGTTTCTGAAGCTGGCCACCTCTGAGGCTCAGGTCACCATCACCACCACCGGCGGTGGACCTGTCACCGCCTCCGATGTCGCCTTGGCCAAGGAGATCGCCGCCGCCGCGGTGCGCTACCTCGGTGACTGCGTCCGCATCCACAACGAACAAGACCCCGGCCCCACCCTGCCCGGCCTGGATGACCTGCCGGGCTGAAACGCACGCGGGGCCGCCAGAAGCGGCAACTTCCGGCGGCCCCTCACATCTCCCCCTGACACCACATCAAGAAGAGGACCCCAGCCTAATGTTCAGGAAACTGCCCGGGGATGAGGCGCAACACCTCGTCTCCACCACCCCCGACACCGCCGTCGTCTTCCGCCCCGCCGTGCTGCGCACCCCGGCGATCGTCACGCTCGTCATCTTCGCCTGGCGACTGCTGGCCGGCCTGGTCCGCCTGCTCTGGCGGCATCCGGTCGCCTCGGCCGTCGTCGCCGCCTCCTGCGCGCTGGCCTGTTGGTACGGCTGGCGGGCGGGGCTGATCTCGATCGCCGCGGCCGTTACCGTGCCGGGGCTGTGGTTCACCCTGCACCGGCCCTCGTTCCTGCGCCTGGTCGGCTGGCGACTGCTGGCCTTCTGGCGCCTGGTCTGGATCTACCGGCGGCACTGGCAACCGGTAATGATCATTTCCGGATTAGGGCGGCACCTGCGCGGCCGGGACTACCTGCCCCGCCTCCTCAGCGTCCGCTGTACTTCCTGGGCCGACGTGGTCACGGTGAAGATGCTGCACGGCCATGCGGTCAAGGACTGGGCCGACCGCCTCGACCAGCTCGCCCACGGCTTCGGCGCCCGCTCCTGCCGCGTCTCCATCGCCCGCGCGGGCCGCCTGCACCTCATCTTCCCTCGCCGTGACCCGCTCGCCACGCCCATGCCCGCCGTCCCGATCCCGGAGACGGCATCGGTGGGGCCGGTACGGGTCGGTACCCGCGAGGACGGCTCGCCCTGGCTGCTGACCGTCCACGGCACTCATGTCCTGGTCGCCGGGGCCACCGGGGCCGGCAAGGGCTCGGTGATCTGGTCGGCCATCCGCGGTCTCCTTCCCGCTGTTCGGGCGGGTCTCGTGGAGATCTGGGCACTGGATCCCAAGCGGATGGAGCTGTCCTTCGGCCGATCCCTGTTCGGGAAGCGCTATGCCTCGACTCCGGCCGACTGCGCCGACCTGCTGGAGGCGGCGGTGGCGGTGATGCAGGAACGCGCCGACCGCTTCGCCGGCCGTCAGCGCAACCACATCCCCACCGTCGATGACCCGTTCGTCCTGGTGGTCGTCGACGAGGTGGCGTTCCTGACCGCTTACCAGTCCGACAAGGGCCTGAAGCTGCGTATCTCCGCCGCTCTGGCGACTCTGACGACGCAGGGGCGGGCGGTCGGTGTCGGCGTCCTGGCCGCGTTGCAGGACCCGCGTAAGGAGGTCATGAACATCCGCAACCTGTTCCCCGACAAGATCGCGCTGCGGCTGGACGAGTCCGAGCAGGTGGACATGGTCCTCGGCGACGGCGCCCGCGACCGGGGAGCGCTGGCCGACTACATCTCCCCCATCCCCGAGCAGGGCGCGGGCGTGGCCTACGTGCGGCTGGAAGCCTCACCCGATCCGATCCGGGTCCGCGCGGCCTACGTCTCCGATGCCGACATCCGCGCCATGGCCGAGGCGGTGACCGCGTGAGGGTCTGCTTCTACGGCACCGACGAAGAGATCAATCGCATATGTGAGCGGTCCGTCCTGGCGATGGTCAGCCCGCGCCGCTCTCAGCCGGTGGTGGCCTTCGAGCTGTTCAACGTCTCGGTGACCACCGACCCTTACGGCTCGCTGTTCCGGCTGGCCGCCGACCTGACCGAAGTGCACCGCGAGGAGGTGACCGAATGAACGCCACAGCCGATCGCAGCCTGACCCGGGCCGAGAGGCAGAAGATGCCCGTCGCCCTGGACGTGGCCGTGGAGGTCGCCAAGGCCAACGGCGTGTGCATCCGGCCCATCCTCCTGCGCCGCCTGGACACTCAAACCGGCACCACCGAGGACGTCAACGTGCCGTGCGGGTCCACCCGGGAGACCGTCTGCCCGCCGTGCGCCCGGCGCAACAAGCAGCTCCGCAAGGCCCAATGCCGCGAGGGCTGGCACCTGGAAGCCGAACCCGTCACCGCTCCGGATCCGGCGACCGAGGATCAGCGGTGGCTGATCGAGTTCCGGGCCGACGTCCAGGCCAAGCGCGATGCCGCCGAGCGCGCCGGGGAGGTGGAGGAGGTCGCCAACTGGGACGCGGCGATTCAGGCCATCGAGGAGGAGATCCGTGCGGCGGGGATGCGCGGCAGTCTGTCCGGCCGGGCGGCTCCCCGCCGCTCCCGCTCGACCCGGCGCCGCCAGGACGCCCCGGACCTGCCCCGGCGGGCCATGCGGCCCACCACGCTCGGGCGGACCTTCACCGGCGCCGAAGGCAAGGTGTTCCGGCCGTCGCTGTTCATCACCCTGACCCTGCCCCCCTACGGCCGCATCCAGGCCGGACGAGGTGTGCCCGTCGATCCGGCCACCTACGACTACGCGCGGGCGGCCCGGGACGCGCTGCACTTCTCCAAGCTCGTCGACCGCTTCGTGCAGAACCTCCGCCGGGTGGCCGGCTACGACGTGCAGTACTTCGCCACCGTCGAACCTCAGAAGCGCCTGGCCCCACATCTGCACATGGCCATCCGCGGCACCCTCCCTCGGGCGGAGGTCAAGGCCATCGCCGCCGCGACGTATCACCAGGTGTGGTGGCCTTCGGTCGGCGAAGTCCGCTTCGACGGAACACACCTGCCGGTCTGGGCTCCGCGCGCAGACCTCCCCGAGGGCCAGAGCTACCCGGACGGTCAGACCGGCGACTACCTCGACCCCGGCACCGGGGAAGTCCTGCCTACCTGGCACGAGGCCCTCGACCAGCTCGACACCGACGACGAGGCCGAACCCCTGCACGTGATCCGCTTCGGTGACCAGGTCGACGTTCAAGGCGTGCTCGCCGGGACCCCGGACGCCGATCAGTGCATCCGCTACCTGTCCAAGTACCTCACCAAGAGCCTCGGTGAGAGTCTCGACGCCGACGACCCGGCCCGCCGGGACCACGCCGCCCGCCTGGTCGAGGCCCTGCGCTACGAACCCTGCTCCCCGGCCTGCCCGAACTGGCTCCGCTACGGCGTGCAGCCCAAGAGCGCCAAGCCCGGCATGACCCCGGGCCGCTGCCGCGGCAAGGCGCACAAGCCCGAACACCTCGGCTACGCCGGACGTCGCGTCCTGGTCTCCCGCAAGTGGTCCAACAAGACCCTCGCCGAACACAAGCGCGACCGCCGTACCTGGGCCCTGGAAGCCCTCGGCCTGGCCGACGACCCCACCGCCACCGACCCGCACCGCTACGTCTGGAAACCCGTCCCGGCCGGCGACGCCGACACCCCCTCGCTCGCCCTGCGGCTGCTGCGCATGGTCGCCGAACGCCAACGCTGGCGAGCGACCCTGCTGGCCCTGGACGCCAGAGCAGACGGACAACAGACTCCGGCGGTCGAGATGCGGGAGGCGGCATGAGCAGCAAGCAACGTGACGAGCTGATGACCGTCCCGGAGATCCTCGCCGAACTGGGCGGCGTCTCCCGGCGCACCTTCTACCGCTGGCGCGAGATCGGCCACGCACCACAGGGGATCAAGCTCCCGAACGGCGAGATCCGCGTCTGGCGCAGCGAGTTCACCGCCTGGCTCGAATCCCTACGGGAGGCGGCATGAGCACCTCCTACGACGTGAAGTTCTGGGAGATCCGCCGGAACGCCTCCAGCAAGACCCCCTCCTACGTGGTCCGCTGGAAGGTCGGCGGACAGGAGAGGTCCAAGACCCTGCGGACGAAGGCGCTCGCCGAGAGTTTCCTGTCGGACCTGCGGCAAGCGGCCAAGCGGGGTGAAGCCTTCGATGTGGAGACGGGCCTCCCGCTCTCCCTGCTGGCGGTCAAGAACGCGGTGACGTGGTTCAGCTTCACCATGGCGTACGTGGACATGAAGTGGTCCCATGCGGCGGCCAAGACGCGCGACAGCCTCACCGATGCCCTGGCGACCGTAACTCCAGCGCTCGTTGACGAGGACGCCCCGGGCCGGCCTGACGTGCGTCTCCTGCGGGAGGCTCTTCGGCAGTTCGCCCTTCCTCCCGCCGCCCGGAAGCTTCCCCGGCCGCAGGAGATCCGTACGGCGCTGGCCTGGCTCGAACGGCACTCGCTCCGCGTCTCAGACCTGACCAAGGTCCGGAACGTACGGCTGGGCCTGGACGCGCTGACGCTCCGGCTCGACGGTGGGGCCGCCGCCGCTACCACGATCGCCCGCAAGCGGTCGGTCTTCTACAACGCCCTTCAGTACGCCGTGGACCTGGAGGGGCTGCCCGCCAACCCGATCGACAAGGTGAAGGCGTGGAAGCCCCCGAAGGTCCGGGAGGTGGTGGACCGGCGCGTGGTGGTCAACCCGGCTCAGGCGCGGGAGCTGCTCACGGCGGTGACCTACGTCGGTCGGCTCGACCGGGGGCGGCACCTGCGCGGGTTCTTCGCCTGCCTCTACTTCGCGGGCCTGCGTCCGGCCGAGGCGCTCGGGCTCCGCATGCAGGACTGCCACCTGCCCGAGAGCGGTTGGGGCCGACTGATCCCCGCCAAGTCCAAGCCGCAGGCCAACAAGAAGTGGACCGACAGCGGCAAGGTTCACGACGACCGCGGGCTCAAGCACCGGGCCAAGGATGAGGGCCGTTCGGTGCCCATCCCGCCGGAGCTGGTGGCCATCCTGCGAGAGCACCTCGACGAGTTCGGCGTCCACGAGGACGGCCGGCTGTTCCGGACCTCGCGCGGTGGGGTGATCTCCATCGGGACCTACTGCGAGGCGTGGAAGGCGGCGCGGGCCTTCGCCCTGACTCCGGAGCAGCAGGCGTCCCCGCTGGCGGCCCGGCCGTACGACCTGCGGCACGCGGCCGTGAGTCTGTGGCTCAACGCCGGGGTGGCGGCCCCCGACGTGGCCGAACGGGCGGGACACGGGGTGGACGTGCTGCTCAAGGTCTACGCGAAATGTATCGACGGCGGCACCGAGCGGGCGAACCATCGCATTGACGGCGTGCTGGCGCTGTGAGGGATGCGTGATGGAGGGGCTCCGGGGGACCGGGGTCCTTCTGTTTTTCCGGGCCGACCTGGGGAAACACCGTCAAGATCATTCCGCGTATATTCCGCGACCACCGGCCGAGAGCCGCTTACGGCGGCATCCGGCTGCACACCCCCGAAACAGCCAACGGCGCCCGACCGAAGGGAATCCCCTGGTCAGACGCCGTTTCGCGTGGTGAGCGGAGAGCGTGAGATTCGAACCCACGAGGACCGTCGCCGACCCTAGCGGCCTTGCGACTCAAGCTACAACTGTGGCAGCTGTGAGCTTTCTAGAGCTCCCACCACAGGACGCCTGTGATAGAAGTGGGGGATGGCGGGGTAACGCTAACTATTGACCAATACTGCACGCTCGTCCCGCTGTAGATCGGATTGCCGACAGACCATAGCAGTCATGACAAAGGCCACCATGGCCTGACCGACTTAGATGTTAATCTGTAGTCGGAATTCAGAGTTGTTCGAGGCAGCCGGGCCTGTGGCGATGGGTGCGGCTCTGCGGCGACCCGAGGCTTTCCGGATTAAGTGAAGCAACTCCAGTCATTCACGGGTCGTGAGCTGAGCGAGTACCGCCATCACCTCGACGGCTCCTAGCACGGCGGACCCGGCCTCGGGTGCGTACAGGGTCAGGACGATGACGAGGATTCCGATCAGCAGGAGGGCTACGAGACGAACGCTGATCTGTTCCATGAGGACTTACCTTCCATGTGGTGCCAACTGGTGTGCAACAAGCATGGACGCCGGATGAGCAGTCTTGACAGCCCAGGACAGTCACTGACGACATCGACCACAAATAGCCATAACATGACGACATGTGACTGATTTAATCGATGACGCTTACAGGCATTAGAATATAAAATTTACAGACTCTGACGCGCAAAAATCATGAGAGGAAATAATGGCAGCAGCGCAATCATGGAAAAAGCCAAACCTCGCCAACCAACCTTTCTTGAAGAAGCTTAATGATGAGTTACACGATTTGCGACTAGACGCAGGGCTTCTCTCAGCACGAACGATTCGAAACCGAATCGGGAAGGACGAAGAGGGCTACTGGATTGTGAACCACCAGGCAGTGCTAGACATCTTCCAGAAGCCAGAACTCCCGGCGTGGGAACGCCTCGAAATTATCGTCACCGCCTTAGCCGAAGCGGCCCGACGCAACGATATAGACGGCGAAGCAGCTCGATTCAAGGAGTTATGGACACAAGCTGCCACGGAAACAATTACACAAGCACCGGTACGACCTTCAATAGATTCCACGGACTCTAGCAGCAATGATGAAGAGCGTGGCTCAGATGAAACTTTCGATGACCTGTTTATGCAGGATATCGGGGATGCATCACAAGCGCCGACGGACAGCACCGATACTCCCAACAGCCCTGACCACATCGCTGCTGAGCAGTTCAATCATGCGGAAGAGTCTCTGAAAGGGCTCATCATCAATGCAGCACAAGCTCTATGGCATGACAAGGACGCACTGAGGGTTTTCCTTGGCGTGGTCCGCCGCAGTAAGGGATTCGCGAATATGGCTAACGCGATAGAAGAGCAAAGGCCAGCGAATGCAACATTCTACGGCGTGAAGAGCCGAGAATTCGAAGTTAAACCCTCCCCCGCGCGATTAGAGCTGATTCGGCTGCGTAACGCTATTGACGCGCACAGACTAAAATGGAAGTGGTCCTTCACTAGCATGGAGGAGCGAACGGGGGTTTCCGCTGATGCATGGATTCACTGGTACATTCACGATGAGTTGCCCAAGCGCGAGGCGCTCGTTGCGTTCTCTCACGCAGCGCACCTGATGCCGGAGGATCACATTCTGCTGCTCGGCCTCTGGGACGCGGCTCACGATGCGTTGGAAAGGCAAAAGCGGTCTGACATTATTCCATCTCGCATCAGCTTCGACGAGGCATGGGCGATGCGTGATCAGGCGGCGTCGAAGCTGTGGGCGCTAGCCGGTGTTGGGGACGACGGCCTGACTGTTTATGGCCCTGATCTGGCATTAGGCATAGCTCCGGCGTTCGTCGTGGCTGGGCCAACCGGGTCTGGCCGCTCAACGGCGCTCGTGAACATCTCGCGCTCGCTGCTCAAAGTTGGCACCCGCGTTGTGCTGGCCGCGCCTAGGCCGTCTCCCCTGAGGGAACTAGCCGATCGGGACGGCGTGGTGGCCTGCTTTGTCGGGGATGACATTGGGCACGACGAGTTCAAGGAGACGCTGTCGACCGCGTCAAGCGAGGAGCCAATCGTCGTTGTTATGGACGACGCGGAGATCCTGGGAAAATGCGATGCCCGACGCTTGCTGTCAGATGTGTTGCGGCGCGGCTTCGACAAGGGGGTAGCGTTGGTCCTTGGCCGCGAGGAAGATGATCTCCAGTCAAGCTCTTATTGGCTGCACGAAGTGCAGAAAGCCCACCGCGGTCTCCTTCTGTCCCCCCAAACACAGAACGCCGGCGATCTGATCGGCCTCAAGATCGGAAGCTCCATCACCAGCAGTCCTGTTATGCCTGGCCGAGGTTGGCTCCACCTGGGGGACGGCAGGATATTGGCGGTGACAGTTCCATATTAAGGGTCAGCCTAGATCGCTAACCTAGAAACGTTGATCGGTTTCCGAGTCAACGCAATCGCCAATGCTCTGCAATAGGGAATGATCGACAACGGTGGCCAATACATGTGACCGACTGGCAGCGAGAGGAAGTCTGGCTGTAGCCCGGAGCGTGCGTGCGAAGTGCGGCACGCGGCCGTGAGACTGTGGCTCAACGCCGAGGTGGTGATCCCGACGTGGCCGAAGGGGCGAACCATCGCATTGACGGCGTGCTGGCGCTGTGAGGGACACGTGGTGGAGGGGCTCCGGGAGGCCGGGGCCCTTCTGCTTTTCCGGGCCGACCTGGGGAAACACCGTCAAGATCATTCCGCGTATATTCCGCGACCACCGGCCGAGAGGTGCTCAGAGCGGCATCCGGCTGCACACCCCCGAAACGGCCAACGGCGCCCGACCGAAGGGAAACCCCTGGTCAGACGCCGTTTCGCGTGGTGGGCGGAGAGCGTGGGATTCGAACCCACGAGGACCGTCGCCGGCCCTAGCGGTTTTCAAGACCGCCGCCATCGTCCACTAGGCGAGCTCTCCCGGCCGACACGCCCGAAGAACGTGTCAGATTGCACCTTAGCCTCTCACCGCAACCGGCGCGTCCCCGACTCGGTGGCGCTCCGCTCCGACCGCGGGCCGGAAACCCGGGGGCGGCTGTCCGAAAGCCGGAGCCGCCGTCCGGATCAGGGTTGCGGCACCTGCTGTGCGGCGAAGCCGTCGCCGACGGAGGCGGCCAGCCGCAGGTAGGCGTCGCGGGTGGCCGGCTGCAACCGCTCCAGGTCGATCTCGGCGCCTTCCTCCAGGTGTGGGTCGTAGGGGACGCGGATCACGGCGCGGCAGCGGGCCGCGAAGTGGGCCTCCAGCCGGTCGAGGTCGACGGTCGACTTCGACCTCGGACGGACGCTGCACAGCACCACGGTGGCCGAACGGACCAGGTCCTCGTAGTGGTGGGCCTCCAGCCAGTCGAGGGTCGCCGAGGCGGCGCGGGCGCCGTCCACGGACGGGGAGCTGACCAGGACGAGCTGGTCGGCCAGGCCCAGGACTCCCGACATGGCCGAGTGGAGCAGACCGGTGCCGCAGTCGGTGATGCAGATCGAGTAGAAGTTCTCCAGGACCTGCGCCACCGCCTGGTAGTCGGACGCGCTGAACGCCTCCGACACCGACGGGTCGCGGTCGGAGGCGAGGACCTCAAGCCGCGACGGCGCCTGCGAGGTGAAGGCCCTTATGTCGACGTAGCGCTTGATCTGCTTGCGCTCGTTGAGCAGGTCGCGGACGGTCGCGGAGGTCTCCAGCTCCAGTTTGTCCGAGAGGGTCCCGCGGTCGGGGTTGGCGTCGACCGCGATGACCCGGTCGCCGCGGATCTGGGCGAGGGTCGCGCCGAGACCGACCGTGGTGGTGGTCTTTCCGACGCCGCCCTTCAGGCTGAGTACGGCGACGCGGTGGTGGCCGGTGGCGACCGGGGTACGGGCCCGGGTCATCAGCTCGCCGCGGCGACGGACCTCGGGCGACTCCCCGGGCTTGATCAGGCCCGCGGTGGCCCGGTAGACCAGCTTGCGCCAGCCGCTGGACGGCCCGTTTCGGCGGCCCCGGAGCAGCGAGTCGGGGTCCAGGCTGTCGGCCGACGGCCTGGACGTGCCCGGGGACTGCCGGGAGGGGGCGCTGAACGCGGGCGGCGGGGCCGAGTGGCGGCGGCGCGGCTGGTACGGCTCCCGCAGCTCCTCGTCCTCGTAGTCGTCCTCGTCGGGGAAGAAGGAGTTGCCCCGGTCGGAGGAGGCGGAACCTCTGTCCTTGCGGGAGGCGGCGAGCCTGTCACCGCGGCCGGCGGGCCGGTCCCGCCCGGGAGCGGAGGGCCTGTCGCGGTCCTGTCCGGGAGCGGGGGGCCTCTCTCGATCCGGGGCGTCCGCCGGAGTGGCCGAGGTCGCCGAGGCGGCCGGGGCGAACGGCCGCTCATGGTGCTCCGGCGAGAAGGGAGCCTCCCCGCGGGGGGCGACGTCGCGGTCCCGGCCGAAGGCCGTGTCACGACCGGGACCGGTCTCGCGCTCGGAAGGTCCGCCACGGCCGACGCCCTGCTCGGGAGACGGGCCGTCCCCGGTGCGGCCGGAGGGGCCGGAAAGGCCGAAGGCGGTGTCCCGGCCGTCTCGACCGTCTCGATCATCCGGGGACGGCGCGGGGGCCGTGTCGTCCCGGGGAGCCGAAGGCGCGTCCCAGCCCCCGGCGAAGGGCGAGGGGCCGGAGGGGTCGGAGAGGCCGAAGGCGGCCGGGCCGAACGAGCCGGGGGTCGGCCGTTCCGGCGCGCCGGGCTGTGGCCGGTCGGCGCCGAAGGCGACGGGGGCCCCGAACGGGCCGGGGGCACCGGGGTTGGGCGGCTCCGAACCGGGCCGCTCCGAACCGGGCCGCTCCGAACCGGGCCGCTCCGAACCGGACGCCTCCGAACCCGGCGTCCCGGCGGCGGACGCCTCCGGCTCCGGCTTCCCGGACCCGGAGGTCTCCGGGCTCGGCCTCTCGGACCCGGGGATCTCCGGCCTCGGCGCCCCGGAGCCGGGGGTCTCCGGGCTCGGCGCCCCGGAGCCGGACGTCTCGGGTGCTCGCCGTACGGGGTCGGTGACGGCCGGCTCCGCGGCGGCGTCCGGCTCGGCGGCCCCGGGACCGGGCCGGTCGCGGTCCCGGTCGGCGCCGCGGGACTCGAAGCTCCCGAAGGAGAACCCTTCGAGCTTCGGAGCCGGGGGCCTGAAGGGTTCGAGCGAGGACTCGGCGGGGTCGGCAGGGGTCCCGGCGAGCTCGAACGGCTCGGACACGGGCCCAGAGGATCCAGAAGGCCCGGAGGACCCGGACGCGGATCCCGAGGGTCTGAAGGGTTCGAGCGGAGGCTCGGTGGAGGCCGTGGAACGACCGGTCTCGGCGGGTTTGAAAGGTTCGAGGGCCGGCTCGGCGGCCTCAGAGGACCCGGTGGTCCGGGCGGCTCCAGAAGATCCGGAGCCGGCGGGGTCGTCGGACGGCCGTTCGAGAGCGGGGCCCGTGAACGACGGCCGTTCGAGGGCGGGATCGGTGAAGGACGGCCGTTCCAGGACGGGGTCGGTGAACGATGGCCGCTCAAGACCCGGGTCCGTGAACGACGGCCGCTCGGGGTCCGGGCCGGCGGACGACGGCCGCGCGGAACCCGGGTCGGTGAACGATCCCCGGCCGAGACCCGGGTCGGTGAACGACGCACGGTCGTCGTCGGCGGGGAAACGGAGGTCGGGCCGGGTGAAGTCGCCCGTCGCGGAGCCCTCGGCGTCGTCGTGCTCCTGACGGGGCAGCGGCCTCAGCGGGGCGAGGAAGCCGTCGTCGTTCCGGGGGAAGGACGACGGGGAGGACGAGGGAGAGGACGGCGAGGAGGACCCTCCGAACGGCGGCACCGTGAACGCGCCCGCCGCCGTGCCCGCGCTCATCCAGTCCGCCGCGTCGGCGTCCTCGGCCGGGTGACCGCCCGTGCCCGGGGAGGTGTCCGAGGGCGCGTAGGCCGAGTCGACGGCGGCACGGAGGAGTTGCGCCGAGGTGGTCTCGGGCTCGGGCTCGGCGGCGACCAGGCCCCAGGGGTCCCTCGGGTACGGCGAGGCCGCGGTGGGGTCGTCCACCGCGTTCTTTGCCGGTACCGGGGGTACCTCCTCCTGTTCCTTGATAGCGTCGAGCCAGGCGAGCTGTTCCTCGAGAGATTCCTCACGATCGTGCCTTGCCACCGTGTTCCCCCTCGGGATGGGCGTAAAAGGGCAGCAAACACATAGCAGGTTAACGCCCTGTGTTCACATCATCGCGGGCAACGGCCAAGTTCGCCCACCGGATAGCTTGGCTCACATGCACGCCATCGTGATCGATAAACCCGGCGGACCCGAGGCGCTGTCGTGGCGGCAGGTGCCCGATCCGCGTCCCGGCCCAGGTGAGGTCCTCATCGACGTGGCGGCCTCGGCCGTCAACCGTGCCGACGTGATGCAGAGACAGGGACGGTACGACCCGCCGCCGGGCGCCTCGCCGTACCCGGGGCTGGAGTGTTCCGGGGTGGTCGCCGAGGTGGGTCCGGCCGTCGAGGGCTTCCGGCCGGGCGACCGGGTCTGCGCACTGCTGACCGGCGGCGGCTACGCCGAGAAGGTCGCCGTGCCCTGGCAGCAGGTCATGCGGGTGCCCGGCGGCGTGGATCTGGTGGAGGCGGCGGCGCTGCCCGAGGTCGCCTGCACGGTGTGGTCCAACGTCTTCATGACCGCGCGGCTGAGGAAGGGCGAGACGCTCCTCGTCCACGGCGGGGCCAGCGGCATCGGCACGCTGGCCGTACAGCTCGCCAAGGCGTTCGGCTCGCGCGTGGCCGTCACCGCCGGAACGGACGAGAAGGTCGCCCGCTGCCTGGAGCTCGGCGCCGACGAGGGCGTCAACTACCGCGAGGAGGACTTCTCCGAACGGATCCAGGCGGATGTGATCCTCGACATCATCGGCGGGAGATATCTGCCCGCGAACATCAGGGCCCTCAGGACCGGGGGGCGGCTGGTCGTGATCGGCATGCAGGGCGGCTCGAAGGGTGAGCTGGACCTGGGTGCGCTCCTCGCCAAGCGGGCCTCGGTGCACGGCACCACGCTACGCGCGCGGCCGGTGGATGAGAAGGGGGTGATCGTGCGCGGCGTCGTGGACAACGTCTGGCCGCTGGTCGACGCGGGCGTGATCCGGCCGGTGATCCACGCCCGGGTGCCGATGAGCGAGGCCGCCGAAGCCCATCGGCTCATCGAGACCGGGGAACACGTCGGGAAAATTCTGCTAGTAGGTTGAGGGCTATGAACGCTGAGGAGAGCACTCCGCACATCGTGGTCGTGGGGCCCCAGGGCGCGCAGGTCGAGCAGGACGGAGAGGGTCGCTCGGTCGCCGATCTGGTGGAGCAGCCCGCCAAGGTCATGCGCATCGGCAGCATGATCCGGCAGCTCCTCGAGGAGGTCCGGGCCGCCCCCCTGGACGAGGCGAGCCGCAAGCGGCTCAAGGAGATCCACCAGAGCTCGATCAAGGAGCTGGAGGACGGCCTGGCCCCCGAGCTGGTCGAGGAGCTGGAGCGCCTGTCGCTTCCCTTCGCCGACACCGACGGCACCCCGCCGAGCGACGCGGAGCTGCGCGTCGCGCACGCCCAGCTCGTCGGCTGGCTGGAGGGCCTGTTCCACGGGATCCAGACCACGCTCTTCGCCCAGCAGATGGCCGCCCGCGCCCAGCTGGAGAACATGCGCAGGGCGCTGCCCGGCGGCGTCTCCCTCCAGCAGGACGGCGGCCACCAGGGCAGCTCGGGCCCCTACCTGTAAAGCCCTTCCGCCCGCGGGGGCCGTCGGCCCACACGCGGGGCCTCCGGCGTCCGCGGGACCGGGACTACCGGTAGAGGCCCTCCAGCACCTCGGCCACCCCGTCGTCGTCGTTGGCCGCGGTCACGTGATCGACCGCGGCCAGCACCTCGGCGTGGGCGTTGGCGACGGCGTAGGAAGTGCCGGCCCAGCGCAGCATCGGCAGGTCGTTGGGCATGTCGCCGAAGGCGATCGCGTCGGTCCGCCCGACGTCCTGGGTCTCGGCGAGGGCGGCCAGCGCGGTGGCCTTGGTCACGCCCCGGGCGCTCATCTCGATCAGTGCCCGCCCGCTGGAGTGGGTGGGCGTCACGAGGTCGCCGACCAGCTCGCAGACGGCGTCGTTGAGGACGTCGGGGTCCATCTCGGGGTGCAGGGCCAGGAGTTTGGCGCAGGGCCGCTCGGTGAGGGCCGCAGCCTCGACGAGCAGCCCGGCGGTCCGGCTGTCGGCGCGGTCGAGGCGGAAGTCCGACTCGTGGGCGTACCCGCCTTCGTACTCGACGGAGAAGGCCAGGTCGGAGAACTCCGCGCGGAGCCTCCCGACGACCTCCCCCAGGATGTCGGGGGTGATGAGGTGCGACTGGACGACACGCTCGGTGTGCAGGTCGTAGACCAGGGCGCCGTTGGCGCAGATGGCCAGTCCCCGGTGGCGTACGGCTCCGGCCACCGGGCGCATCCAGCGAGGTGGTCTGCCGGTCACGAAGACGAGTGTGGCGCCGGCCTCCTCGACACGTGCGAAGGCGGCGACGGTGCGGTCGGAGACGGTTCCGTCCGAGCGCAGTGCGGTACCGTCGAGGTCGGTGGCGACGAGGCGGGGGCTTCCCATAACAGGTCCAGTCTGCACCGTGCCGCCCGATGCCACGCCACGCGGGACTCGCCTGAGATGAACTTCCTCATGGCGGGAACACCCATCCGCGGGATAGTGTTAGATGTGATGGCGTTGTATTAGCTGAATCCCGTTGTGAAAACCAGTTTGACTGAACCACCCCGGGGCGTGCTGTACGACACATGGGGTTCACGAGGTGTGAATCCCGAAGTTTCAAATCCTGAGGGAGAGCTTTAATGGCTCAGGGAACCGTCAAGTGGTTCAACGCTGAAAAGGGCTTCGGCTTCATCGCGCCGGACGGTGGCGCACCGGACGTCTTCGTCCACTTCTCCGAGATCCAGGGCTCCGGCTACCGGAGCCTCGAGGACGGTCAGCGTGTCGAGTTCGAGATCACGCAGGGCCAGAAGGGCCCGCAGGCCTCGCAGGTCCGCGCCGTCTGACGCATAGACCTCTGTAGAGGGGAAGGCGGGGTTCGCTTCATGCGAACCCCGCCTTCGCCGTTTCCGGACAGCTTCGCGAGTTCCGGACATGCATGGCCGCCCCTTTCAGGCACCCCTTAAGCCTTTTCTCCTGCCCTTCCTGCCGCCTTTCCATCGCCGCCGATCGCCCCTCCGTCGTCGGGCCTCCTCCGGCGTCGGTTCCCTCCTCCGCTCCATGCCGCCTCCTCGCCCCTGAGAGCGCCGCTGAGGGTCTCGCCCGGCGTGGACGACCGGAAGGGCCGGTGGCCGCCCACAGACCTCTCGTGGGCTCATGGAGACGATCTCCGACGGGACGGCGGGACGGTCGCCCCCGGAGCCGTGGATCCCCACTCGTGCGCACCACCGTCCGTGTGGCGGAAATCACCGGCCGACGGCGAGTGCCGAGCCTCATTCCGGCGGCCGGAAGAGGCCCTTGCGCCCGCTTCGGGCTTCCGCCGGAGGTTTCCACTGTTTCCAGGAGGGCGAGACCGCGCGCTCGCCGTCCGCTCCCCTTGACCGGGGGCATGACGACGAGGGCCCCGCCGGGGTCGGCGGGGCCCTCGGGCCGACGGAGTCGGAAAGGAGCCGGAAGAGCGAGAAAGACCGAAAAGAAGGTCAGGCGACCGTTATGTGTTACTTGACGGGTTCGAGGATGTCGAGGCCGACATAGGGACGCAGGGCCTCCGGGACCACGACGGAGCCGTCGGCCCGCTGGTGGTTCTCCAGGATGGCGACGATCCACCGGGTGGTGGCCAGGGTGCCGTTGAGCGTCGCCACGGGCTGGGGCCTGCCGCCCGCGTCGCGGAAGCGGACGCCCAGGCGGCGGGCCTGGAAGTCGGTGCAGTTGGACGTCGAGGTCAGCTCGCGGTAGCGGCCCTGGCTGGGCACCCACGCCTCGCAGTCGAACTTCCGCGCCGCGCTCGTGCCGAGGTCGCCGGCCGCGGTGTCGATGATCCGGTAGGGCACCTCGACCTTGGCGAGCATCTCCCGCTCCCAGGCGAGCAGCCGCCGGTGCTCGTCCTGCGCGTCCTCGGGACGGCAGTAGGAGAACATCTCGATCTTGTCGAACTGGTGGACCCGGATGATGCCCCGGGTGTCCTTGCCGTACGAGCCCGCCTCACGACGGAAACAGGAGGACCAGCCGGCGTAGCGGTACGGCAGCGCCGCGCCGTCGAGGATCTCGTCGGCGTGGTAGGCCGCCATCGGGACCTCACTGGTGCCGACCAGGAACAGGTCCTCCTCCGGCAGGTGGTAGACCTCGCTCGCGTGCGCGCCGAGGAAGCCGGTGCCCTTCATCGACTCCGGCTTGACCAGCACCGGCGGGATCATCGGGACGAACCCGGCCTCGATCGCGTGCTGCATGGCCATGTTGAGCAGGCCGAGCTGGAGGCGGGCGCCGGCGCCCTTCAGGAAGAAGAACCGCGCGCCCGAGACCTTCGCGCCGCGCTCCATGTCGATCGCGCCGAGCAGCTCGCCGAGCTCCAGGTGGTCGCGCGGCTCGAAGTCGAAGGACGGCTTCTCACCGACCTCCTCCAGCACGACGTAGTCGTCCTCGCCGCCCTCCGGAGCGCCCTCCTCGACGAGGTTGGGCACGGTGTAGAGCAGCTCGTCGAGCTCCCCGGCCAGCTTCTCGGCCTCGGTCTCGGCGGACTTGACCTGTGCCGAGAGGTCCTTGGCCCGGTCGAGCAGGGCGGCCTTCTCGTCGCCGGAGGCGCGGGAGACCGACTTGCCGATGCTCTTCTGCTCGGCGCGCAGCGCCTCGAAGCGGCTCAGCGCGCCGCGCCGCCGCTCGTCGAGGTCGAGCAGCTTTTCGACGACGGAGTCGTCCTCGCCGCGGGCACGCTGCGACGCCCGTAGCCGGTCGGGATCCTCACGAAGGGTACGCAGGTCAATCACAGGACAAGGCTACCGATGCGGGGCACGCACCCGCTCACCTATTGCCCCGGTCACTCCGGGCCCCTTCGTTCCGGCTCCTCCCACCTGGACGGATCCACCGGGCCGGAAGGACGGACCGGCCCGCCGGGAGGGATCCGGCCCGTCCGG
>NZ_JBEZNH010000052.1:20977-57814 GCF_040653115.1 Streptosporangium sp. NPDC048047
CGTCCGGCGGAATCGGCCCGTCCGGCGGAATCGGCCCGTCCGGCGGAATCGGCCCGTCCGGCGGAATCGGCCCGTCCGGAAGGTCCGGAACATCCGGAGGGACCGAGAACACCCGGAGAGGCCGGACCGCCCGAGGAGCCGGACCGCCAGGAAAGATCAGGGCCGGCCGGAGCGGATCCTGGACAGCCAGTCCGCGGCCTCGGCGAAGTCGTCGTCGGCCGTGCCCCGTTTGATCCGCGGCGCCACGCCGTCGGCGCGCGGGTAGCTCCCGAGGAAGCGGACGCCGGCGCAGATGCGGCGCAGCCCGGAGACCGCCTCGCCGACCCGGGCCTCGGCCACGTGGCCCTCGAAGTCGAAGTGGAAGAAGTAGCGGCCGATGCCGTCGCCGGTGGGCCGCGACTCGATGCGGGTGAGGTTGACGCCGCGCACCGAGAACTCGGTGAGCATCTCCAGCAGCGCGCCCGGGTGGTCGTCGGTGAGGAAGGCGACCAGCGAGGTGCAGTCGGAGCCGGTGGGCTCGGGAAGCCTGCCCGGCCGGGAGAGGCGGATGAAGCGGGTCACGGTGTCGGCCCGGTCGCCGACCCCGGACGCCAGCTCCACCAGGCCGTAACGCTCGCCGGCGATGCGCGCGGCGATGGCCGCGTCGTACGGCGAGCCCGGGTCGGCCACCTCCTGGGCGGCGGCCGCGGTCGACGGGGCCGGGACCACCACGGCGTCCGGCATCTCGCGGGCGGCGAAGCCGCGGCACTGGGTGATGGCCGCCGGATGGGTGTAGACCCGCTTGACGCTGGAGAGCGGCATCTCCGTCCGCGCCAGCAGGGAGAACTGCACCGGCAGCAGCAGCTCGGCGGTGATCAGCAGCGGCTCGCCCCAGGCGAGCTCGTCGAGGGTCGAGCTGATGCCGCCCTCCAGGGAGTTCTCCAGCGGCACGACGGCGCCGTCGGCCTCGCCCCGCCTGGCGGCGTCCAGCGCCGCGCTGACGTTGGCGCTCGGCAGACCCTCCGCGTGCGGTGCCAGGATGCGCAGGGCCTCCTCGGTGAAGGTGGCCTCCGGGCCCAGGTAGGCGAGTTTCGGCATGAGGCCAGGCTATCCGGTGCCGGTCCGGAAACGGTGATGAACCACACGTGCCGGGAAGCGCCGGACGGGCGGCCTCACGGGAGGCGCCGGGCGGGCGACCTTAAGCGAGCGACCTCACAGGAGGCGCCGGGCGGGCGGTCTCACAGGAGGCGTCAGGAAGGCGGACGGAGTCGAGCGGCCCCACGGGAGGCGCCGGGCGGGCGGCCTCAGGCGAGCGACCGGAACGTCTCGCGGCGTCTCGGCAGCCACGAGGCGAGCAGCCAGACCAGGACCAGCGCGCCCAGCCCGAACCCGTTCTGGACGATCTTCCCCAGCACGGGGCTGAGCACCGGGATCTCCGCGGCCTTGATCGTCACGCCCCACCAGGGGACGGGCACCACGTAGTACAGCCAGACGCCCGCGGCCACCCGGACCCGCACCGGATCGCGCCCGTCCCCGGCCAGCGCGCCGAGGACCACGACCACCCAGGCCAGATGGTGGATCCAGGCCACCGGCGACAGCAGCACCGCCATCAGACCGGTCAGCGCGACCCCGGTCGTCGCGTGCCCGTCGAGGAACGCCCGGCGGGCGTGGCGGAAGCCGTGCCAGCCGACCGCGGCGACCAGGGCCAGCCAGAGCAGGGAGGTCGGCGCGTCGGGCAGGTAGAGCCGGATCAGCATGCCGCGCATCGACTGGTTGGTGGTCGCCGCGTTGGCGCCGAGCCGTTCGGGGTCGAGCAGCGCGTGGAACCAGAAGCCGGCGGCGTCGGACGGGATCACCAGGAACGGCAGCAGGGTCAGCAGCGCGGCGGTGAAGGCGGCCATGAAGAAGGCCCGGCGCTGCTCCGGCCGCCCGCCCGGACCGAACCCGGTGAGAAGCAGGTAGATCAGGAAGACACCGGGGGTGAGCTTGACGGCGGTGGCCAGTCCGATCAGCAGTCCGCGCGGCCAGATCGGGCGGCGGGCCGCGCAGTCGGCCAGGCAGAGCGCGACGAGCAGGATGTCCACCTGGCCGAAGCGGATCTGGTCCCTGATCGGCATCAGGTAGGTGCAGGCGACCATCAGGACGGCGAACACCGCCGGGAGCCACAACCCGCCCCGCCGTCCCTCCGCCGGCGCGGCCGTACGGCCCGGCACGCCACGACCGGGGGCGACGCGGCCGGACGCGGCATCGTCCGGCTCACCGCCGCCCGGCACGCCGGGCCCCGAAGCGACGCGGCCTGAAGCGGCGCGACCTGAAGCGAAACGGCCCGGTGCGATGCGGCCCTGTGCGAAGCGGCCCAGCGCGGCGTGGAAGGCGTACGCGACGGTGACGGCGAGCGCGGCGAAGATCCCGGCCGTCCACACCCACTGGGCGACCGGCCAGGACATCATGGCCAGCGGTACGGCCAGCATCGCCGCGACCGGCGGGTAGGTGAACGGCAGGAGCTGCGGCGCGGGCGTCACGAAGTCGTAGACCGGCCGGCCTTCGAGGAGCGCCTGGCCGCCGGTACGGTACACGTCCAGGTCGACCAGCCGCTGGTCGTCGACGTTTCCCAGCCAGTAGAGGACCAGCGGGGCCGCCGCCGCCGCGACGAGCAGCAGCGCGAGCGGCCACGCCCACGGTGGCCGCCTGCCGGTGGTCGTCGCGGTCGCCTCGCCAGTCATCACGAGCAGGCAGGTTACCGTGGGGCTGGTAAACCGGCGGCCCCGGTCCCGGTCCCGCCCGCGGATCTCCGCCGACGCGGGGAGCCGCCCGACCGGACCCGGCCGGACCCGGCAGACGCGGCAGACGCGGCAGACGCGGCAGACGCGGCAGACGCGGCAGACGCGGCAGACGCGGCAGACGGAATGATCCACTAAGCAGGACCTGACGGTTCACGGACACGGGGGAGTCTCATGGGTGCGGTGCACGGCGGTCACAGGCCCGTTCATCGGGCCGCCGCGTGGGTGTTGTGGGCCGCGTTCACGGTGGTCCTCCTCGTCCCCGGTACGGCCGCCGCCGCCTCCGCCTCGCCGGCGTCGTCCGGGCAGGTCGTGGTGATCGGTGTGCCCGGCCTCGAATGGGAGGACCTCGACCGCGCGCGGACTCCGAACCTGTGGAGGCTCGTGGAGCAGGGAGGGTCCGCGTCGATGTCCACCCGGGCGGTGCCCCCGCCGGGGCGGAGCCTCATCTGCCCGGTCGCGGGCTGGCTGACCGTCTCGGCGGGGCAGCGGGCGGGCGCGCCCGGGGACGGCTGCGCGCCGCCCGCCGCGCCGCGGTCCGGGCCGGACGGCGGGGCGAGTGTGCCGGACTGGTCCCGGCTCACCGCCTACAACGCCGCCGAGGTCTCCTACCGCCCGGTCCTCGGGCAGCTCGGGCAGCTCGTGGTGGACGGCGGGGGGAAGGTGGCGGCGGCCGGGCCGGGAGCCGCGCTCGCCGCCGCCGACAAAGCCGGAAATATCGGTAAATACTTCCCCAATATCGACGGACTCGGCGACCTGGCGCCGTACCGGCTGGTGGTGGCGGAGGTCCCCGACCTCGCCGAGGCGTGGCTGCGGGGACGTCCGGGCGGCGACGGCCTGCCCGCCGCGCTGACCGAGCGGGCCCGCCGGGAGGCGGCGGCCGCCGCCGACCGCGGAGTGGGCGCGGTCCTCGGCCGGGTCCCGCCGGGCGCCACCGTACTGCTCGGCGGCCTGTCCGACGCCTCGCCGGCCGCCCACCTGCACGTGGCCGTCGCCCGGGGAACGGCCCCCGGCGGCGCGCCGTACCCGCGCGGCATGCTCACCGCGACCTCCACCCGGCAGGACGGCCTGGTCACCAACACCGACCTGACCGCCACCGTGGTCGCCCTGCTCGGCCTCACGGCGCCGAACACGGTCGTGGGGCACGCCTGGCAGAGCGCCGGGCCGAGCGGGGAGAGCGGCGGGGACGGCGGTGGCGGGAGCACGGCCGCCACGGTGGAGCGGCTGGCCGACGACGACCTCGCCAGCGAGGTGCTGCGCGAGGTGCGGGGGCCGTTCTTCACCGGCCTGGTGACCGTGCAGATCCTGTTCTACGTGCTGGCCGCCGTCGCGTTCCGGCGCGGCTGGGGCGGCTCGCGGGCGCTGACGGCCGTCCGGGGCGTCGCGACGGTCAGCGGCGCGATCCCCGTCGCCATCTTCCTGGCCCAGCTCGTGCCGTGGTGGAGCCTGCCCGCGCCGATGGCCGCGCTGGTCCTGACCATCGTGGGCATCGCCTGCGTGGTCGCGGCGCTCGCCCTGGCCGGGCCGTGGCGGACGCACGTCCTCGGCCCGCCGACCGTGGTCGCCGCGGTCACCTCGCTGGCGCTGCTGGCCGACGTGATGACCGGCTCCCGGCTCCAGGTGAACGCGGTCGGCGGCTACGAGCCGGTCACCGGCGGGCGCTTCTACGGCTTCGGCAACATCGCCTTCGCGGTCTACTCGGCCGGCACCATCCTGGCACTGGCCGGGATCGCCCAGTGGCTGCTGTCCCGCGGGCGCCGCGCGCTCGCCCTGACCGTCTGCGTCCTGTACGGCGGGCTCGCGGTGTTCGCCGACGGCTGGCCGGGATGGGGCGCCGACTTCGGCGGCGTCCCGGCGTTCCTGGCCGGGGTGGCCGTCCTCGCGGTCCTGCTGTCGGGCCGCCGGCTGTCGGTGGCCAAGGTCGTGCTGATCGGTGTGGCGGGCGTCCTGGCGATCACGGCGATCGCGGTGGCCGACTGGCTGCGGCCCGCCGACCGGCGCACCCACCTGGGCGCGTTCGTCCAGCAGGTGCTGGACGGCGAGGCGTGGGCCGTGGTCGTCCGGAAGTTCGGCGCGATGCTCGGGATCACCGTCGGCAACTGGCCGCTGACCCTGCTCTCGCTGGTCGCGCTGGCCTTCCTGTTCCTGGTGCTGGACCGCCCCTCCCGGTGGGGCGCCTCCGCGCTGGGCCGCGCCTACGCGCTGGCGCCCGCGCTGCGCGCCGGGCTGATCGGCGCGCTGGTCTGCGCGCTGGCGGGGTTCCTGCTGAACGACTCCGGCATCGCCATCCCGGCGATGGCGCTCACGGTCGCGGTGCCGCTGACGCTGACCGCCTGCGTGCGCGCGCTCCGGCTCTCGCCGCCCACCACGCCAGGGCGAGCGTCAGAGCCAGCAGGGACCACGGCACCACCCGCTCCCTGAGCAGGGTCTTCAGCCACAGCAGGTCGGCCGGGCGCATCGCCTCCCTGGCCGGGAGGTAGCCCAGCGACAGAACGACCGTCCTGGCCAGCACGAAGGTCTCCAGCGCGGGCCAGGACGCCCCGCCCGCCATCGCCAGCAGCGCGAAGGCCAGCCCGTCGTACCACGGCAGCGCGTACGGCGCGGCGAACAGCCAGGCGGCCACCAGCGCCGCGGCGACCGCCGGGGCGGTGGCCCGGGGCGTGGCCCGCAGGATCAGCCATGCCAGGCAGGCCAGCAGCAGCGTCGAGCCGAGCTGGATCCAGGACGAGTACGCGCCGGGCCCGAAGGCCGCCTGCAGGCCGGTCTTGACGAGCTGCCACGGGGTGGCGAGGGAGACCTTCTTGCTGGCCGCGCCCACCTGGTCGAGCACGTGCGGCCCGGCCAGGCCGTAGGTCAGCAGCACGGTGGCCGTGGCGGTGCCCGCGACGACGGCGAGCCGGCGCGGCGAGCGGCGCAGCTCCCACGCCGGGCCGAGCGCGACCAGCCCGGCGTTGAGCTTCACGCCGATGCCCAGCCCGAGCAGCACGCCGCTCCCGGCCCGCCACCACCCGCCCGATATGACAGAACCCCCGGATACGGCCGGACCACCCGGCACGGCGCCGGCCCGCGCCGCGTTCCCGGCCGCGTGGGCCACGAGCGCGGCGACCATGCAGGCCACGGCGAGGGTGTCGACATGCATCCCGGCGGCCAGGTGATAGATCATCAGCGGGTTGGCCGCCCACAGCAGCGCCGCCCTGCGGCACAGCACGGCGTCGGCCCGGGTGAAGCGGTGCAGCAGCAGCGCGGTCCCGATGAACGCGGCCGCGTTGAACGCCGCCATCGCGAAGACCGTCAGCCTGACCGAGTCACCGCCGACCAGGCTCGCCAGCGCGTGCACGGCCGTCGCCACCGGGCCGTACACGCTCGTCACGCCGGCCCACTCCTCCACCGCTCCGGTGACCGGGTCGGCGGGCAGTTCGGCGGGGGTGACCGCGTAGGGATCGAGGCCGAGGGCGGCCAGGCGGCCGTAGGCGGCGTAGTTCAGGTGGTCGGCCGAGCCCGACGGGGGGAGGAGGGCCAGCAGCCCGGCCGTCGCGCAGCCGGCCACGAGCAGCAGGCGGGGGGCGGGGCCGCTCCGGGCCCGCAGCGCGCCGGCCAGCCCGAGACCGCCCAGCACGATGGCGGCCGCGGCCATGACGATCACGAGGTGGCCGTCTGGGCGCGCGCCCAGGGAGTAGGGGGGCTGCCAGGCCGGGCCGGGCAGCGCCGGGACCATCGCGGACGGTCCGAGCAGCCCGATCAGGACCGTCAGGGTCGCCGACAGCCCGACGGCCGCGTAGGCGGCCGCGTCGAGCCCCCGGAACGCGCCACGCGCGGGAGCTCGTCTGTCGTCGACAACCGCCGGATCCCGAGTCACCCGCAAATTCCAGCACATCCGGCGCGGTGCCCCGGGCGGCGGCCTGCGGCAGACGGCTAGGACCTGTTTTGTGGATCTTCGCCGTGGCGAGGATCGGTCAGGTGGTCCCTCGCAAGGCGGAGGAGGAAGCCCATAGCGGAGCTATGGGTGACGACGACAACGCGGCGAGGGGCCGCCTGGGCGACCGCAGTAGGCGGAAAGATCCACAAAACAGGTCCTAGCGGCGGACCAGCAGGGCGCGGGCGACGTCGCGGAACTGCCGGGCCCGGTGGACCTGGGCCCTCCAGTCGGTGCCGGTGGCCCGGTGGGCCATCTCCACCTCGACCTCCCGCACGCGGAACCCCCTGCGCAGCAGGTCGATCGTCAGCGCGGTCTCCACGCCGAAGCCGTGCGCCAAGGGGCGGGCGGCCTCGAAGGCCGCCCTGGTCAGGCAGCGCTGGCCGTTGAGCGGCTGGGCCGGGGTCCAGCCGGTCGCCCGCTCGATGCCCTCGCGGGCGAGCCGTACCACGAACCCGTGGCCGCCAAGCTTCACCCTGGTGACGAACACGGCGATGGTCATGTCGGCCTCACCCGACGCGACGGGTTCGATCAGCGGCGCGGCGGTGCGCGCCGTCTCGCCCAGGTCGGCGTCGAGGAACAGGAGGTTCCTGGGACTCTCACCGTCGAACAGGCGCACCGCCTCGGCACCGCTCTCCATGGCGGCGGCCTTGCCGCGGTTGCGGCTGTGCCGTACGACGCGTGCCCCGGCGGCCTTGGCCACCCTGCCGGTCCGGTCGGCCGAGCCGTCGTCCACGACCACGACGAGATCGACGCCCGGGAGCGCCGTGGCGGCGGCCACGGTGGCGCCGATCCTGTCCGCCTCGTCCTTGGCGGGGATGATCACTGCTGTGCCGGTCATCGCTGCGCCGGTCACCCCTGCGGCTCGGCCGACAGCGACTCGTCCGGCACCGCGTCGTGCACGGTGAACACCGAGTCGAGCCCGGTTACCTGGAGGATCTTGCGTACGGCGGGCCGCGGCGCGGCCAGCTCCATGGTCCCCCCGCGCTCACGCAGCCGCTTGAGCGCGGCGAGCAGCACGTTCATCCCCGTGGAGTCGCAGAACTCCACCTTGGAGAGGTCGAGGACCACGTACGTGGTCGGACTCTCCTGGAGCAGCCGAGTGAACTCGGACTGCAGTCCCGGCGCCGTGTAAAGGTCGATTTCGCCGGTGATAGTCATGACGGTGTGCCCGGCATGAGATCGAGTTGAGACTTTTAGCTCCACAGCGGCACACTAGCGGCGCGAAGGCCCCGGGTCACGTTCTCTCGCCCAAGGACGAGTCGTCGGCCTTTTGTCCCCCGTTCCGGCCCCACGGAAACCCAGAGTGCGCGAGACTTGACACTGCGCAATACCGGCTCGGCCGGGAAGGGAGGGACCCGGAACTCTCCCGCCCGTCCACTGCGCCACGGCAGCGACGACCGCTGAGCAGAAACGGGCTCGATCCACCATGAACACCGACCTTCCTGAGGACCCCCAGCGACAGCGGCTCCGGGACCACCTGGAGTCCATGATCACCCGAACCGAGAAGGCCACCTCGTGGCACGACGCGGCCGGGTCACTCCGCGGAATGATGAGCCATGAGGGATACGTCCCGATCAGGACCCGCCTGACCGGTGACGACCTCGACTTCCTGGAAGGCGCGCGCGAGGAGCTTCTCGGCTTCGCCACGCTCGGGGTCCGGCTCCTCGACCTCCACCGGCCACGCGACGCGGGCGGCATCACCAGTGACGCGGCCCATCCGATCCTGCGGTGCCGCGGCTGCATGTGGCGCTGGCCGTGCCCGACCTTCCGCGCCATGGTCGAGTCCTTCGACACGCCGCGGGCGCCGTCCTCCTACCGGCACGTCGATCCCGGCGACCCCGGCGGTTCCAGCGGTTCCGGCGACGACGGGGGGGATACCCGGGTGGTCCTCGTCTCCCCCTGGATCGGCCCCCACGACACGTGAGACCACCGGCCGCCCCGGTGTCGCGGTGAGCGGACGCCGGGGCGGCCGGCAGCGGTCCCGGGCCGGCCGGCCCGCGTACCGGCCGTGGCGGTGAGTCCCGGGAGGGCCCCGAGGCGGCGGCCGGGGGTCAGGCCGGCAGCGGCAGGCGGATCTCGAAGCGGCAGCCGGGCCCGGTGTTGACCACGCCGATGGTCCCCTGGTGCGCCTCGACGATGCCCCGGGCGATCGCCAGGCCGAGCCCGGCCCCGGCGCCTTCCGCGCCCGGGGTCCGGGCCGCCTCGCCGCGGAAGGCCACGTCGAACACGCGGGGCAGGTCCTCGTCCGGGATGCCGCCGCAGCCGTCGGCGACCGACAGGCAGGCGACCTCGCCCTCCACCGCCGCGCGCACCAGCACGGCGCCGTCCGCGGGGGTGTGCCTGATCGCGTTGACCACGAGGTTGCGCAGCGCCCGCGACAGCTCCCCCGCGTCGGCCACGACCGGGACGACCTCGCCCGCCTCGCCGGCCAGCCGTACGTTTCCGGCCCTGGCCAGCGGTTCGGCGCCGGCCAGGGCGTCGGCGACCAGGTCGCCGAGGCCGACCGGGGAGCGCGACAGCCGCAGCGCGCCCGCGTGGATCCGCGACAGTTCGAACAGGTCGCCCACCATCTCCGACAGCCGGTCCACCTCCAGGCGGATCTGCCGGTGGTAGCGGGCCACGGTCTCCGGATCGCCGGCCACGCCGTCCTCCAGCGCCTCGGCCATGGCCCGCATGCCCGCCAGCGGGGTGCGCAGGTCGTGGCTGACCCAGGCGACGAGTTCGCGGCGTGCGCTCTCCAGCGCGCGTTCGCGCTCGTGACCGAGGCGGATGCGCTCGTACGCCTGGTCCAGGGTCCTGGCGATGGTGTCGAGCTCGGCGGGCAGGCCGCGGGGCGGTGTGAACTCCCCCGACGGCGGTACGGCGCGCACGGCCGCGACGAGCCTGCGGCTGGCCGCGACGACCCGGCGGGCCAGCACCGCCGCGACCCCCAGCCCGACGAGCCCGCCGACCGCGACCACGCTGAGCACGATGTCCCGGGGCGTGCCCTCGATGATCATCTCAAGGGTGATGGCGACCACCCCGCCGACCGTCGCCACGACGGTCACCACGGCGACCACCGCGAGCATCACGCCGATCGACCGTTCGCGCAGCAGCCGCATCGCGCCCAGGCCGGCCAGCGCCACCAGCAGGCCGAGTCCCGCGGTGACCGGGACGATGACCAGGATCTCGGGGAGCACGGGGATCACCCCTGGGGTATGGGCCGGGCGGAGGACCACGGGACCGGTACGGCGGGTGGGAACACGGGGATCACCCCTCGGGCGTGGACCGGGCGGAGGACCACGGGACCGGTACGGCGGGTGGGGACACGGGGGTCACACCTCCGGCGTGGGCTCGAAACGGTAGCCGACGCCCCACACCGTGACGATGCGCCGGGGTGCGGCCGGGTCCGGCTCGATCTTCTCTCGGAGGCGGCGGACGTGCACGGTCACCGTGGAGGAGTCGCCGAAGGACCAGCCCCAGACCTGGTCGAGCAGGGCCGCGCGGCCGAACGCCTGGCGGGGGTTGCGCATGAGGTGGGCCAGCAGGTCGAACTCGCGGGTGGTCAGCGTCACCTCGGCGCCGCCGAGCCGTACCTCGTGGGCGTCGACGTCGACGACGAGGTCGCCGTCCCGGAGCACGCCGGTCCCGGCCGCCGCGGCGGCGCCGCGTCCCCGCCGCAGCACGGACCGCACCCGCAGGGCCAGCTCCCGGGGGCTGAACGGCTTGGTGACGTAGTCGTCGGCGCCGATCTCCAGGCCGGCCACCCGGTCGATCTCCTCGCCCAGCGCGGTCAGCATGATCACGGGGATCGGGCGGCGCTCGCGGAGCTTCCGGCAGACGGTGAGGCCGTCCATCTTCGGCAGCATCAGGTCGAGCACCATCAGGTCCGGCGGGTCGGACAGCGCCCGGCGGAGTGCCTCGGCGCCGTCGGAGACGCACTCCACCCGGTGGCCGTCGCGTTCGAGATAGCGGACCACGACCTCGGCCACCGTGGGGTCGTCGTCGACCACCAGAATGCGCGCGCTCATGACGTCCACGGTAGGCCCGCACGGGCCGCCCGCCGCGCCCGCGTCACCGGTCCGTAAGAACCGGGGAGAGCGGATCGTTATCCTCGCCGCCCCCGTGGAACCCGCGCCCCGCGTACCGTTGATCTCATGACTCGTACCGTGATGGCGGTCCTGGGCGTCCTGCTGGCGCTTTACGTCGTGTTCGCGCTCGTGCTGCCCGCGCTGTTCGGGCTGCTGAAGTTCGTGCTCGTGCTGGCGGTGGTGGCGTTCGCGGTGGTGGCCGTGGTCACGGTCGTGAGCCGGCTCTCGAAGTGAGCCTCCTGCTCGCCCTCCAGACGCTGTTCGTCTGGATGTTCGACGGCGGCGGGGCGGTCACGGCCGTCGCCGTCGTCGGCCTGGGCGTGCTCCTGCTCGCCTGGGCGCTGCGCGCGGTGCCCTCCGTCTCCGATCCGCGCCGCCTCCCGTCGCGGGAGCGTGACCGGGCCAGGCGGACGATGTTCGTACGGCAGCGCGATCCCGACGCGGCCGGGCGGTCACGGCCGAGAGCGCCGTCAGCGGGCCCGGCGCCCGCGTAAGGTTCCGTCCGCCGGAAACATCCGACGCGGCTCCCTCCGGGAACACCCGCCGGGAGAAGCCCGCCGGGATGCGTCCGGCCGCGGGCGCCCTCTGTGCCGGTCTCACTCCGCTCAGAAGGGTCCCCCATGCTCGACTCCGCCGTCGCGTTCACCGCCGGCCTCATCGGCGCGCTCGCGCAGCCGTTGCACTCCACCGCGCTGGCCATCGTCCTGTTCACCCTCGGCGTCCGGCTCCTGCTGCTTCCGCTCAGCGTCATGCAGGCCCGGGGCGCGCGGGCCCAGGCGCTGCTGGCGCCGAAAGTCCGGGAGCTGAGGGAGCGGCACGGCCGCGACCCCGAACGGCTGCACCGGGAGGTGAGCGCGCTCTACGCCGACCGGAAGGTCTCCCCGATGGCCGGCTGCCTGCCCGGTCTGGCGCAGCTCCCGTTCTTCACGGTGACGTACCGGGCGTTCACCTCCTCGATGATCGCCGGGCATGCGAACGCGCTTCTGGTCCACGGGCTGTTCGGCGTGCCGCTCGGGCAGCAGTTCGCGGGCGCCGTGGCCGGGTTCGGCCTGCTCAGCGGGCCGACACTGGTCTTCGCCGGTCTCTTCCTGCTGCTGTTCGCCGTGGCCTGGGTGACGTCGCGGCGGACGCGCCTGACGATGGGCGAGCACGTCCAGCCGGAGGCGCTCCGCAGGCTGATGCCGCTGCTGCCGTTCGGCACGCTGCTGGCGGCGGCCGTGCTTCCGCTGGCGGCCGGGATCTATCTGCTGGTCAGTACGGCCTGGACCGCCGCGGAGCGAGCCGTGCTGTACCGTCCGGCGCCCGCCGCGACCTGATTCCGCCGCTGCCGCCGCCCTGCCGCGTCGTCATCGCGCGGCGGGGCCGTAGCCGGGCCGTGGCCGGGCCGTACGGACATCTCGGCCGATGGGCCGGGAGCGACCGGTCGGCCGGTGCACGAGGGGTGAGCTACCGGTCGGCCGGTGAGCGGCGGGCCGGTCGGTGAGTGGACGGGCGGAACGGTCCTATCCGCACTCCCGCAGCGCGGGCTCGGGGACGGACCCCTGGCCGGCGTCCGCGTCGGTGACGGTGACGGTGGTGACCAGCGCCCAGACCGTGGTGATCTCCCCCTCGTGCCTGACGCCCCAGTGCTCGGCGACGTACTCGACGATGCCGAGACCGCGGCCGCCCAGGGAGGAGAGGGTGGGCCGTCCGGCGCGGGGCTCGGTGGCGGCGCCTCCGTCACTCACAGCGACCTCGACGCATCCCCCGGACCATCGCCAGGCGACCATGACCTGACCGGACGGCAGCGGGTGCGCGTGCCGGAGCGCGTTGCTCAGCAGCTCGCTCACCACGAGGACCGCATCGTCGATGGCGGTCTCGTAGACCCCCCATTCCTGCAGGTCGGAGCAGAGACGTTGGCGTGCGACAGCGACGCTGGACGGTGCATACGGCAACAGGACGACGCTCGACGCACTCACCTCCCCGTTTCCCCGTTCCCCCTCAGGAACACACCTGCTACGACCGAAATGCCCCGTTAGATGGTCTTAGAAACCGCGCCTCGATTACGGCTTGTGCACATTCGACGATAGTTCAGCGCATCCGTTACCGGGTCGTGACCACACCGGTGTGTCGGTCAGGTATAGGCGCCCGGCGTGCCGGCGATGGACAGGGAGAGCCGCATGCGGGTGCCCCCTCCCGGACTCTCGTGCGCCGTCACCTCGCCGCCCTGGGCGCGGGCCAGACTGCGCACGATGTACAGGCCGAGGCCGACTCCGCCGAACCTGCGGCGGTCACCGCCGTCCACCTGGACGAACCGCTCGAACACCCGCTCACGGCTGGCGGGCGCGATGCCCACGCCCTCGTCGTCCACGACCACCACCACCCGGTCACCTTCCCGCCAAGCCGCGACCCTGATGAGACCGCCGTCCGGTGAGTACTTGAACGCGTTCTCCAGGAGCTGCCCCAGCACGATATCGGTCGCCAGGGCGTCGCCGGAGACCGGGGGCAGGTCAGGGGCCACATCGACCTCGACGTGGTGGAGGTCCGACAGCACCGGGAGGCCCAGTGTGGCGGCACGGATCAGCGCGCCCATGTCGAGGGCCTCGATCCGGAGCGTGAGCTCGCGGGTGCCGGCCCGGGAGCCCAGCAGCAGGTGGTCCATGAGCTGGCCGAGGGAGCGCGCCCGCTCGGCGATGGTGTGCACGGCAGACCGGCGCTCGGCGTCGGTCATGCTGTCCCAGCGGGCGTCGAGCGTGCCGGCGAACCCCCGCACCACCGTGATCGGGGTGCGCAGCTCGTGGCTGGTGGTGGCCAGGAAGAGGTCCTTGGCCTCCTCCAGCTCCTTGGCGCGGGTGATGTCGCGGAAGTCGACCACGGTCTCCCCGGTCTCCGGGATCTCCGCGCGGAGCACCTCCAGCCAGGCCCCCGAGGGGAGCTGCAGGGTGAGCTTGTCGCCGGGCTCCGGCAGCGGGAACGGCGGCGGCCCGCCGATCACGTCGGCCGCCGTGAGCCCGGTCAGCCCGGCCGCCGCCGGGTTCCACCGGGTGACGCGGCCCAGCCCGTCGAGTACCGCGATGCCGTCGGCGCCGGCGTCGAACACGGCCCGCTCGTGGGCCCGCTGCCACACCGCCTCCTGGTAGGCCAGGGCGTTGCCGGCGGCGATCCCGGCGTGCCCGGCCAGCAGCTCCAGCAGCTCCAGCTCCAGGTGGCTGGCCTTGCGCTTGGCGAACAGCGCGTACAGCGCGCCGTACGGCCGGCCGCCCACCGCCGCCAGTCCGAGCGCGATCGTGTGCAGGCCGGGCAGCCGCGACCAGATCAGCTCGTCCAGCGCGGCCTGCTCGCCGGTCTCCAGCATCACGGTCCGGCCGGTGCGCAGGAGCTTGCCGACGAGGCTGGAGCGCAGGTCGGCGGTGGAGCCGCGCATGGACTCCGGCAGCCGGTGGGTGGCCACCAGCCGGAGCCGGTCGCCCTCGATGAGCACGAAGCCGCCCGCGTCGGCGCCGGTCAGCTCGGTGAGACTGGCCGCGATCCGGTCGAGCACGGCGGGCAGCTCCCGCTCGGCGTTGATGTCGGCGACCACGTCGGTGAGCCTGCGGACGAGCTGCGCCCGCCGGGCGGCTCCGTCGTGGGCGCTCTCGTCGTCGCGTGCCAGGTGGTAGACGCTGACGTAGCCGAGCAGGGCCCCGGCGGAGGACCGCAGCGCGCTGGTGTCGACCCGCACGTCGAGGAGGGCGCCGTCGCGGCGGAACCGTTTGGTCCGCAGCGACACGTGGCCGCCGGTCCGGACCCGCTCCAGGACGGCGTTGTGCTCGGCGGTCAGCTCCTCGGGGACCATCGGGGCGCGGCGGCCGAGCAGCTCGGCCGCCGTCCAGCCGAACAGCCGCTCGGCGGCGGCGTTCCAGCTGAGGACCGTCTGGTCGCGGTCGAGGGCGACGATCGCGTTGGGCGCGCTCGCGACGACCGCGCGGCCGATGCCGTCGTCACACCCCCTGCTGTCACCCACACACCAATAGTGCCGCGTCAACCGGCCTGATCTTGGCACTTTCGTCCGCATGTGCTGACACCCGTTGGGAGGATCCGTCCGATACGCTGCCGTCACCGCGCACCTGAACACGCTCGGACAGCGAAAGGGTGGGGCCATGTCATCCGGCGACATCGACGCACTGCTGCGGGTGACCTCGCCCACATACGTGGGGAAAACCTCCCCGGATGTCGCGTTCGGCACGCTCGACGGGCCGGTGGGACGCCTCGTCCTCGCCGTGACGGGCCGGGGCGTGGTGGCGTGCAGCTACGAGGACGAGAACGTCGTCTTCGAGCGCGTCAGCAACGAGGTCAGCTCGTTCATCGGGGGCGACCCCCGGCGGATCGACCCGGTCCGCCGGGAGCTGGACGCCTACTTCTCCGGGCGGCTGCGCACCTTCACCATCTCGATCGACCTGCGGCTCGCCACGCCGTTCGCCCGGACGGTGCTGCAGAAGATGCTCACGGTCCCGTACGGCACGGTGACCACGTACCGGGAGATCGCCGAGCGGATCGGCAGGCCCCGGGCGCTGCGCGCGGTCGGCAACGCGCTGGGCGGCAACCCGGTGTGCGTGATCGTTCCCTGTCACCGGGTGGTCGAGAGCGAGACCGTCCTCGGCGGCTACGCCGGCGGACCGGTCGCCAAGGAACGGCTGCTGCGCGTCGAGCGGGGCGCGGGGCGCCCGCCCCTCGGCCCGTAGGCGGCCCGCGGGCGCGGGGCGAGGGCCCCGCACCCGCTCAGAAGGGCGGCCGATCACCGCGTACGGCCGGTCACCGCGTACGGCCGGTCACCGCGTACGGCCGGTCACCGGGTGCGGTCCGGGGCGGGGGCGGGAGAGGCCGGGCCCGGCCGCCGGGCGAGCCTGCCGACGGCCAGGGTCACCAGGCCCGCTACGAGGAAGGACCCGACGGACGCGCTCATCCACGGCTGGGTGGTGAAGCCGAGGGCCTTCCTGGCGGCGTCCCAGACGGCCGCCCACCACGACACCGACGAGGGCGCGGCGAGCAGCCACCAGGTGGCGAAGCCGAGCACCCACGGGACCACCATGAGCAGGCGGGAGGGGGCGGTCTCGGAGGTGTCCCAGTTCCGGCCGCGGCCGAGCAGGAAGTAGTCGACCGCCAGCACGCCGAACATCGGGACGAACACCGCGCCGATGATGCCGAGGAACGCCTGGTAGGAGTTGACGTCGATGACGAGGGCGATGGCGGTGGTCAGCACGCCGATGGCCACGGAGAAGACCCTCCGATCCACCCTGGGCAGCAGGTTCTGCAGCGACATCGCCGTGGAGTAGACGTTCGCGAACGACTGGTCGGACTCGCGCAGCACCAGGATCCCGAAGAACAGCGCCCCGAGCGGCGCCGCCACGAACGGGGCGAACACCGTGGTCGGGTTCTCGCCCACCGCGGCGTGGCCGGCGAGCGCCACCGCGTAGACGCCGACGGCCAGACACGCCACCTGGGCGATCGTGTAGCCGCCGACCACGCCGGTGAAGGCCGCGCGGCTGGACCGCGAGTGCCGGGCGTAGTCCGCGGCGACCGGCACCCACGACACCGACAGGGCGACCACGAAGTCCACCGCGGGGGCGAAGTTGTGCCAGGAACCGCCGGTCTGGACGGGGGTGTCACGGAGGAAGACCACCGCGAACCAGACGACCGACACGACCACGCCGGCGGTGACGAACCTCCGCAGCAGCCGGATGGCGCCCAGCGGGTAGAGGGTCAGCGCCGTCGTCAGCGCCCCGGCGGCGACCGCCCAGACCGCGTACGGCACGGACGGCCCGAAGATCGCCTGGGCGCCCATCGCGACGACCCAGAGCTCGAACGCCCCCCAGCCGATCATCTGGACGATGTTGAGGACGGTGGGGACGTAGGAGAGCCTCGCCCCGAACAGGCCGCGCAGCAGCACCATCGCGGGCCGGCCCGTCTGCGCGCCCGGCACCGCGGCGAGGCCGACCATCGCGGTGCCGACCAGGCTGCCGACGAGCGAGGCGAGCAGCGCCGCGGGCAGGGTGAGCGCGTCGCCGTCGAGCAGGGGGTCGATCAGGAAGAGGGCGAAGGAGAAGCCGAGCAGGCTGACGCCCAGGTTGGCCCAGAACGCGCCCTGGTCGAGCGCGCCGAGCGTCTTGGGCGGGGCCTGGTCGAGGGTGAGGGGGGCCTCGGCATGCTTGGAACCGATGACATCGGATGTCACGAAACGCTCCCTACGCCGGCATTACCCGGACAGGTTCATGCGGTCGGCAGCGGCTGTGCTGCCCTCTCAGCCCGGCGCCCCGAGCTCCCGCGTTGGCTGTGCAACTAGCGCCCTCATATTGCCGCATGAGAGGGCACACGGTCACGGCGGGCCGGATGAAGCCCGGATCGGGAGAACACGGCACGCATCGCGACGACGGCCTCGGTTGCCGCGACCCCGCCCAGCGATCGTTCATTCAGATTGATCGTGATGAAAAGTATGCGTTGGACTCATTGATCGGTGTTCGCCCACCCTTGACCACGTGACGGAGGTCCCGAAGCGCGCCGCAGGCCCTGTCCCCTCGGCCCGCGACATCCGACGACCGGAGAGAAGATGACGGCCACACACGTTGACCACCCCCGCTCGGCCACCAGGTCGTGGCTGGGCTTCTCGGCGATCACCGCCTCACCCTCGGCACCCGCGGCGGGACCTCACCCGCCGCCGACCGCACGCGGCTGAGCCGCCCTACGATTCAGACGGAACAATCAGCAGAGGAGATCATCGATGCGGGTGAAAGCCTTCGACCACCTGGTGCTCAACGTACGGGACGCCGAGCGGGCACTGGAGTTCTACTCGGGGACCCTCGGCCTTGAGGAGGAGCGGGTCGCGGAGTGGCGGGCGGGTGAGGCGCCCTTCCCGTCGGTGCGGGTCGACGAGTCCACCATCATCGATCTGGTCGAACGTCCGCGCGGCGAGTCCAACGTGGACCACATCTGCCTCGTCGTGGATCCCGTGGACTGGCAGGAGGTGATCGACTCCGGTGTCCTCACCGTGCTGGAGGGGCCGGTCCCCCGGTTCGGCGCGCGTGGCACCGCGCAGTCGGTGTACGTGCGGGACCCGGACGGCAACACCGTCGAGCTGCGCTGGTATCCCCAGGACGCCGGGCGGTGAGCCGTGCCCGGGCCGGACGGTGAGCCGTGACGGATCGGCCGGACGGTGAACCGCGGCGGGGCCGGCCCGGCCGCGTGATCCCGTGATCGACGCGACCGGACCGGCCCCGGACCGGTGGGTCAGGCCACGAACGGGTCCCGGCCGCTCTCGCTCACCATCGGCAGGCCCGCTCCTCCCCACGCCTGCATGCCGCCGCCGACGTTGATCGCGTCCCGGCCGACATGGTTGAGCCAGGCGGCGGCGTGCGCCGACCGGCCTCCGGATCGGCAGATCACGTAGACGGGCGCGTCCGACGGCACCTCACCGGCCCGGGCCTGGAGCTCCCCGAGCGGGATGTGGACGGCCGTGGGCGCGTGCCCCGCCCGCCACTCGTCGTTCTCGCGCACATCGAGCAGGAACGCTCCGTCGGGGACGGCCTGTGCTTCGACCTCAGGAACAGTCATGACGCCCATTGTCCCAAGTCCGTCCCCTGGTTGGGCCGGAAGCGGCCCAACCGGCCCCCGCCCAACCGGCCCCCGCCCGGCCGCGGGCCGTACGGACGCGGGCTAGGTCACGGTGGTGGTCGTCGTCGCCGTCATGACGGCGATGTTGACGGAGTCGATGGTCTTCGAGACGGCGTCGCCCACCCAGTGGTCCCGGGCGATCTCCTTGAAGCGCCGCCGGTCCACGTCGGGGAACGCCTTGCGGTCGATCTTGGCCGCGTGCAGGACGGCGATCAGCGCCGCCGTCCGCTCGTCGGGCGCGGCTCCGTCCAGGACGCTCAGGACGCGGTCGCGTACGGCCCGCTCCGCGCTCGGGTCGCGCTCCGGGTGGCGGGTGCGGGGGAAGATCCCCAGGATCTTCGACCGTTCCTCGTCCAGCACGCCGCGCTCGGCCAGCCGGGTGAGCAGACGTTCGCGGAGCTTGCCCGAACGGAGCTTGTAGACCCATCCGTCGGGCTTGTGCGACCTGTTCTCGGCGGCGATCCGGGCCAGCGCTGCGTCCGCCTCCTCGTCTCCGAGGGGGGTGGGGTCGAGGACGGTGACCTTCTTATCGTCCAGGCTGACACGACCGCCGGCCGCCAGCTCGGCCAGCAGAGCGCCTCCGAGTGCGATGTCCAGGTCGGTCGAGCCGACCAGCTGTGCGCCCTCCCGCTCGCTGAGCGCGAGGAGGAGGACTTCCTCGGCGATAGTCGTCATGATCCGGACCCTACGTCCGGAACCCGGCGGACGCGAAGCCCTTCCGGCCCTTCCCGCCCGGCGTCGCGCCGGGCGGGCGCGTCACCTGTCACTTGCCCATGGCGTCCTTGGGGACGGGCTTGTCCTCGGCCAGCGCCCGGAACATGCGCAGCGCCCGCTGGCTGTCCCACTTGGCGACGTCCTGACCGTTGACCTTGGGGAAGGACGCGACCGGGACGATCGTGGTGACCGGATTGTCGCCCATGGCCAACCCGAGGGAGAGCAGGTCGAAGACGCCGGTCTCCTCGCCGACGGCCACCGAGTCGGTGGCGCTCAGCGCGAGCGGGAAGGAACGGAAGGGGTTGAGCAGGACGCCGGGGCCGGCCGCCTTCTTCACCACCGCGGAGAAGAACTGCCGCTGGCGCTGGGTCCGCTCGAAGTCGGGGATGCCGCCGGTGGCGCGGGTGCGGACGTAGCCGAGGGCGGTCCCGCCGTCCATCGTCTGCATGCCCTTCTTCAGGTCGATCCCGGCCTTGGGGTCCTTGATGTCCTGCTTGACGTTGATGTCGACGCCTCCGATGGCGTCCACGATGCCCACGAAGCCGCCGAAGCCGATCTCCATGTAGTGGTCGATCCGCAGGCCGGTGACCTTCTCGACGGTTTTGGCCAGCAGCTTGGGGCCGCCGTCGGAGTAGGCGTAGGCGGCGTTCAGCTTGTCGCTGCCGTGCCCGTCGATCGGCACGTACGAGTCACGGGGCAGGCTGACCAGGGTCGGGCGGCCGTCGCCGTCGGGGACGTGCAGCAGCATCATCGTGTCGGTGCGGCGGCCGACCGCGCGGCCGGTGGCGAACTTCTTGCGCTGGGCCTTGGTCAGGCCCTCGCGGCTGTCGGAGCCGACCAGCAGCCAGTTGGTGCCGGGGGTGTCGTCCGGCCGGCCGGCGTAGTCGCCGAGCGCGTCGATCTCCTTCAGCCGCGAACTGATCACGAAGAAACCGACGACGCCGAGCACCAGCAGCACGACGACCAGGCCGGCGAGGATCCGCACCGCCAGTCTTCCGGGTCGTTTCGGTCTCCAGGTGGTGCCTGGCATCCGGGGGCCGCCTTTCCTGTCGGGGGGACCGGCGTCCGCGGGCCGGGCGGAGACCGGCGGCGGGCCGGAGAGCGGCCTGACCGGCTCCGAACCCTCCCTGGCCTTGCCGTAGACCCGCGAGGTCCTCCGGGGAGCCGTCACGTCCCCCGGCCCGGATCCGGCGGATCCGCCAGGCCCGCCAGGCCCGGAGGATCCGGCGGGTCCGGCGGTCCCGGCGCGGCCGGGGTCCCGGTCGCGGGCCGTACGGCCTCCGCCCTGGTCATGGGGCGTACGGCTCCGCCCCGGAACCGGGTGGGCGGGCTGCCCCGCCGCGCGCCACGGCTCGGCGGGCGGCGGCCGCATCGCACGCGTGCGGTCGTCGTCGTCCTGCGCGTCACCCACGTCGTATCCCCGCCACTTCTCCAGCTCGCGATGAGAGGCCATTATCGACGCTACGTCCCGGCCCCGGCCCGCGAAGCACGTCCTCAAGGTTTGGTCATACAGAAGTACCCAGACGGTACATAACCACCGGTAAAGCAGTCGTCGGCCGATCCGGAAACACCAACCCCCTCACGGATCGTTACGGTAGAGGATGACCTCTGCTCGAAAGGATGATCGTGTCCACTCCGGACCCATGGAGTACCGGCCCGTGCGCAGGCACGGGAACCGCTGATCCGACCGGGAGAGCCGCTCTGTGAACACGGCTCTCGGTCTGCTGGCCGTACTTCTCCTCACCGTCGCCACCGGCTTCTTCGTCGCCCAGGAGTTCGCGTTCGTCGCCGCCGACCGGACCGCGCTACGTGAACAGGCCGACGCCGGTGACGCCGCGGCCCGGCGCGCGCTGGAGGTGACGGGCCGCCTCTCCTTCATGCTCTCGGGCGCGCAGCTCGGCATCACCGTCACCGCGCTGCTGGTCGGCTTCATCGCCGAGCCCGCCATCGCCGAGGTGATCCGTCCCGGCCTCACGGCCGCGGGACTGCCCGAGGCCGCCGCGCCGGGCGTCGCCGTGGCGCTGGCCGTGGCGATCGCCACCACCATCCAGATGGTGCTCGGCGAGCTGGCCCCGAAGAACCTCGGCATCGCCCGCCCGGAACCCGTGGCCAAGTTCCTGGCCTCCTGGACCCTCGGTTACCTCAAGGTCGCCGGGCCGGTCATCCGGCTGTTCGACTCCGCCGCCGCCGGCCTGCTGCGCCGGGTGGGCGTGGAACCGGTCGAGGAGGTGGAGCACGGCGCGAGCCCCGAGGAGCTGTCCCGGATCATCTCCGAGTCGGCCACGGCGGGCGACCTGCCGCCCCGGCTGTCGGAGCAGCTCGAACGCGCCCTGGAGTTCGGCGACCGCACGGCCGAGGACGTCATGGTGCCGCGCCCCCGGGTGGTGCTGCTCCGCGCCGGGCGCCCGATCTCCGACCTGGTCGACGCGATCCGCGAGCACGGCCACTCCCGCTACCCGGTGCTCACCACCGAGAACGGCGAGGAGGTGGTCGGCGTCACCGGCGTCCGCGAGCTGCTGCGCTCCGGTGAGTCCGAGGGCCCGCTGTCGCAGATCACCCGCCCGGCCCTGCTGGTGCCCGACTCGCTGCCGCTTCCGGTCGTGCTGGAGCGCATGCGCGCCGCCCGCGACGACCTCGCCTGCGTGATCGACGAGTACGGCGGGCTCGCCGGCGTGGTCACCGTCGAGGACCTGGCCGAGGAGCTCGTCGGCGAGCTGATGGACGAGAACGACCCCGAACCGGCCGGCGTCGTCGCCAACGGCGACGGCACCTGGAACCTCCCCGGCACGCTCCGCCTCGACGAGGTCGAGCGCGTCACCAAGCTGGCGCTCCCGGAGAGCGACGACTACGACACCATCGCGGGCCTGGTGCTCGCCGTGCTCGGCCGGATGGCCGAGCCGGACGACGAGGTGACCGTCCCGCTCACCGTGGAGACCGACCTGCTCGACGACGACGGCCCCCAGGAGGCCAGCGCGGTGCTCACCGTGCTGTCGGTGCAGCGCCGGGTGCCCGAGTGGGTACGGCTGTCGCTCCCGGCGGCCGGGGACGGCGCGCGGGACGACACCGCCATGAAGGACGGCGCGCCGGATGACCATGCACGGAACGACCGTGCGCGGAGTGATCGCGTACGGGGGAACGCGCGGGACGACCGCGGCCGTGAGGGCGGCACGCGGGAGGACGGGACGCCGGACGGCGGCTCCCCGGAGGACGCCTCCCGGGAGAACGGCGCCCGGGACGACGGCGCGCGGGAGGACGGCGCCCGGGAGGACGGCGGTCAGCGCGGCGAGCCCGCCATGAGCGCCGCCCGCAGGCCCCGGGAGGGTGCCGGGACCGGCGCGGCGGAGGGGGAACGATGAGCCCCGTGAGCGCGCTGCTGATCGGCGTGGTGCTGCTGATCGGCAACGCCTTCTTCGTCGCCGCCGAGTTCGCGGTCATCTCGGCCCGCAGGCACCGCCTGGAGGAGCTGGCGGGCAAGGGCGGCCGGTTCACCCGGATCGTCGCCCGCGCCGCCGTACGCGGCGGCAAGGAGCTGTCGCTGATGCTGGCCGGCGCGCAGCTCGGCATCACCCTGTGCTCGCTGGGCCTGGGCATGGTCACCGAGCCCGCCATCGAGCACCTGCTGGAGCCGGTCTTCGGGCTGGTGGGCCTGCCCGAGTCGCTGCGGGTCCCCGTCTCGCTGGTGCTCGCGCTGGCCCTGATCACGTTCCTGCACATGGTCGTCGGCGAGATGGCTCCCAAGTCGTGGGCGCTTACCCATCCGGAGACCGCGGCGATGAGCGTGTCCCTGCCGTTCCGCGGTTTCACCCGGGTGATGCGGCCGGTGCTGGCCGCCCTCAACGGCCTGACCAACGCCGTGCTGGGCATGTTCGGCGTGCACCCGAGGGACGAACTGGCCACGACCAGGACGCCGGTGCAGCTGGCCATGCTGGTCGGCGAGTCGGGGCGGATGGGCCTGCTCGACCGCACCGAGCACGACCTGCTCACCCGGGCGCTGCGCGCCCACCAGCAGCCGGTCGAGCGGCTGATGCTGCCCATCGAGCGGGCCGCCTCGGTGGCCGGTGACGCCGGGGAGGCCGAGGTGCGCCGCGCCGCCGCCGAGAGCGGGCACCTGCGCCTGCTGGTCAACGCGGGGCGCCGCTCGGAGGTGGTGGGTGTGCTGCACGTCAGGGACCTGCTGGTCCGGCCCGGGGAGAGCCCTGCGGAGCTGGCCCGGCCGGTGCCCCGGCTGGCGAAGACCACGACGATCTCCGAGGCGGTCGCCGTCCTGCAGGACGCCCACGCCCATGTGGGCCTCGTCACGGACGAGGGCGGCGAGGTGGCCGGCATGGTGAGCCTCACCGACCTGGTGGGCGAACTCCTCGACGTCCGCGTCCTGGCCGCCCGTTAGGGGCCGCCGGGAGACGCGGCCGGGTCGTCAGGGACGCCGGGAGACGGAGCCGGGCAGCGGTGGGGCGGATCGCCTCCACCCGCCCGGTTCCGTCGGCCCGCCCGGCTCCACCGCCGTCCGCGTCCACCGCCGCCCGGCTCCACCGGCCGGGCCCGGGTGTCCTCTTCCGGCGGGCGACGCGCGGGCCGGCGGACGGATCGACATGCGGATCAACGTGCGGTTCGCCGGTGTCCCGGCCGTTCCGGGCGGGTGGGTCGGCCATGCTCATTAAGCCGAGGGCGAACAGGATGAACCTCCGGAAAGCGCACCGAAAGCCCACTGAAAGCGACTCGGGGTAGACAGCAGGTCATGATCGGTCACCGTACGGCTCCCGCCCTGACCTTCGCGGGAGATCGCCGTGACATGCGAAAGGGCCCCGGCTCTGATGAACCGGGGCCCTTCGTCGAGAATTCGGATTCGTCGATTCCATCGACGGTTCCGTGTGGGCGAGGAGGGATTTGAACCCTCACGTCCTTTCGGACACACGGACCTGAACCGTGCGCGTCTGCCGTTCCGCCACCCGCCCTTGCTGGGTGCGGTCGAAACATTAGCACGAATCAGCCGCTACCCACGAACCCGGATACGATCCTCCTAGACGCGGAGCGGAGGAGCTTGAGTGCAGGAGAGCGAGGAACGAGCCCCCCAGCGGCCGTGACCCACATAGGACGGAAGAAGGGAGGTACCCGGTGGGAGTCCTTCAGCGCTTCGAGCGCAGGCTCGAAGGCTTGGTCGAGGGGGCCTTTGCGCGGGCGTTCAAATCTGACCTTCAGCCGGTCGAGGTCGCCAGCGCGGTCCAGCGGGAGATGGACGAACGGGCCGCGATCGTCGCGCAGGGGCGCACGCTCGTGCCGAACGACTTCGTGGTCGAGCTGTCCGTGACCGACAGCGAGCGCCTCGAGGTGTACGCCGACAGCATCGGCCACGAACTCGCCAACCTCGCCAGGGAGTACGCCAAGGAACAGGGCTACTCGTTCGTGGGACCCGTCCGGGTGCGCTTCGAGACCGCCGAGGACCTGGCGGTCGGGCTGTTCCGGATCCGCTCCGGCGTGATCCGGGGCGCGACGGTCGAGCAGGACGAGATCCGCCACCCTCCGAGCGACGTGCCCGCGCCCCGGCCGCGCGCCTTCGGCGGGCAGCCCCGGCTGCTGGTCTCCACCCAGGACGACCCGCAGGGGCAGCGCTCCTACGATCTCACCACGCCGGTGACCCTGCTCGGCAGGGGCACCGACTGCGATCTACGGCTGGTCGACCCGGGTGTGTCCCGGCACCACGCCGAGCTGCGAGTGGAGGGCCCCCAGGTCGTGCTCGTCGACCTCGGCTCCACGAACGGCACCTTCGTCAACGGCCAGCCGGTCCGCCGGGTCGAGCTCCAGAACGGCACTCGCGTGACGCTCGGACGCACGACACTGGTTTTCCGGCGCGATTAAAGGTAAACAGACGCTCCATGTCCGAGCTCACGCTGCTGCTGATCCGGCTCGCCTTCCTCGCGGTGCTGTGGTTCTTCGTGATCGCCGCGGTCGGCGTGATCCGGACGGACCTCTTCGGCTCCCAGACGGCAGGCACCGCATCAGCCCGCAAGACACCCAAACCGGTCAAACCCGCGGCCAAGCCCAAGAGGGGCGAGCCGCGGCAGATGGTCGTGACCGGCGGCCCCCTTCAAGGCACCACCATCCCCCTCAGTGAGGCGACGATCACCATCGGCCGGGCGACCGACTCCACGCTGGTGGTAAGCGACGACTACGCCTCCAGCCGGCACGCCCGGCTCTTCCCCCAGGACGGTCAGTGGATCGTGGAAGATCTCGGCTCGACCAACGGCACGTATCTCGAACGCTCAAAAGTCACCCGTCCGACTCCGGTGCCGCTCGGTGTTCCGATCCGCATCGGTAAGACCGTCATCGAATTGCGGAAATGACCATCGCACTCCGTTACGCCGCCCGCTCCGACGTCGGGCTCCTCCGCGAGGGCAACGAGGACTCGGCGTACGCCAGCGGCCGTCTGCTCGCCGTCGCCGACGGCATGGGCGGTCATGCCCACGGTGAGGTGGCCAGTTCGGTCGCCATCGCCGCGATGTCCTCCCTCGACGAGGGAGCGGCCGGGAGCGACCTGCTCAGCGCCATCGAGGCGGCGGTCCGCGACGCCAACCGCAGGCTGCACGAGATGGTCGGGCGCGACCCGAGCCTGAAGGGCATGGGCACCACGCTCACCGCCATGCTGTGGTCCGGGACCCGGGTGGCCCTGGTCCACGTCGGCGACTCCCGCGCCTACCTGCTGCGGGCCGGGGAGCTCTACCAGATCACGCACGACCACACGCTGGTGCAGTCCCTCGTGGACGACGGGCGGATCACCCTGGAGGAGGCCGCCACGCACCCGCAGCGGTCGATCCTGCTGCGGGCGCTCGACGGCAGCGGGGAGGTCGATCCCGATCTGTCCCTGCGCGAGGCGCAGATCGGCGACCGCTACCTGCTGTGCTCCGACGGGCTGTCGGGGGTGGTGAGCGCCGAGACGCTGCACCACACGCTCTCGACGGTGGACGACCCGGAGGCGGTGGTCCGCGCGCTCATCGACCTGGCCAACCGCGGCGGCGGCCCGGACAACATCACCTGTGTGGTCGCCGACGTCCTGGAGGTGGACGAGGGGGCCGTCCCGGTCGTCGAGGCGGCCGTGGTCGGCGCCGCGGGCTCGACCCGGCCCCAGCCGCAGCCGCCGGACACCCCGGCGGGCCGCGCCGCCGCGATCACCATGCCGCAGCCGGTCGTCACCGACGACGAGGACGACGGGCCCGCGGCCCCCCGGGCCGCGAAGGCCGCGGCCGCGGGCCGTCCGGCGAAGCGGCGGCGGCGTCTGTGGCCCCTTCTGGCCTCCGCCGGGGGCGTCGTCTTGGTCGGCAGCGGCCTAGGGTGGTACTTCGGAAACCAGTGGCTCGACGACCAGTACTTCGTGGGGGCGAAAGGGGATGAGATCGTGGTTTTCCAGGGCGTGAAGACCAACCTCGGTCCCATCGAGCTCTTCGACGTCGCCCGCAGCACCGCCGAGTCGGTGACGGTCCTCGGAGCCTTCCAGCAGGGCCAGGTCCGCGACGGCATCCCCGTCCCCAGCGTCGACGCCGGCCTGCGGAAGATCCAGGAGCTGAAGTCGTCCGCACGGAAGCCGGAGGGAAAGGCCAGGCAGACCGCCCAGCCCAGCGAGAGCGCAACCCCGGAACCCACGAGGTCGCAGTAGACACATGAGCACCCCTGCCGCAGAACCCGTTCCCATGCCCGCCAAGCGACGGGTGGCCCAGCTCGCGATGCTGGCCTTCGCGGTCGCGATCGTTATGTTCGCGTACGCGAACGTCGGCCTGGCCGTCGACCAGAAGATCCCCGCGGGGATGCTGGGCTACGGCCTCGGCCTGGGCGGCCTCATGCTGGCGGCCTACCTGGTGCTGGCGAAGTTCGCCCCCTGGGCCGACCCGCTGATCCTGCCGCTGGTGACGCTGATCAACGGGCTCGGGCTGGTGATGATCTACCGGCTGGAGGAGGCCAAGGCGTTCGGCGCGTCGGCCGCGACCCAGCTGATGTGGACGGCCGTCGGGGTCGTGATGTTCTCCGTCACGCTGATCGTGCTGCGCGACCACCGCGCGTTGCAGCGGCTCACCTACACCTCCGGCGCGCTCGGTCTCGCCCTGCTGATCGCGCCGCTGCTGCCGTTCGTCGGCAAGGAGATCAACGGCGCGCGGATCTGGATCAACCTCGGCGCCTTCTCCCTCCAGCCCGCCGAGTTCGCCAAGCTCGCGCTGATCGTGTTCTTCGCCGGCTATCTCGTCGCCAAGCGCGACGTGCTGGCCCTGGCAGGGCGGCGGCTGCTCTTCATCGACCTGCCCCGGGCCCGCGACCTCGGCCCGATCCTCATCGTCTGGGGTCTCAGCCTGGGCGTGCTGATCCTGCAGAAGGACCTCGGCTCCTCGCTGCTGATCTTCGGCACGTTCATCGCGATGCTCTACGTCGCCACCCAGCGCACCTCGTGGGTGCTGATCGGCGTCCTGCTGTTCATCGGCGGCGCCATCCTCGCCGGGATGGTCTTCGAGCACGTGCACAACCGGTTCGAGGTCTTCCTCGACCCCGAGAGCAAGGAGCTCTTCGAGCAGGTCGGCGGCAGCGGACAGCTCATGGAGGGCCTGTTCAGCATGTCCACCGGGAGGATCCTCGGCACCGGGCTCGGCCAGGGCCACCCCGACATGATCCCGCTGGCCATCTCCGACTTCATCTTCCCGGCCACCGGTGAGGAACTCGGCCTGACCGGGCTGATGGCCCTGCTGATGCTCTACGCGCTGCTGGTCGAGCGCGGCCTTCGCACCTCGCTCGCGGCCCGCGACCCGTTCTCCAAGCTGCTGGCGGGCGGCCTGTCGTTCATCATCGCCTGGCAGGTCTTCATCATCGTCGGCGGCGTCACCAACCTGATCCCCCTCACCGGCCTGGTCACGCCCTTCATGTCGCAGGGCGGCTCGGCGCTGCTGGCCAACTGGATCCTGATCGCGCTGCTCGTACGCGCGTCGGACGCGGCCAGGCAGCCGCCGCCCCAGGCCATCCAGGACGAAGGAATGACGCAGGTGTTCCAGCGATGAACGGTCCCCTCAAGCACGTCGCCATCGCCTGTCTGCTCATGTTCGGCCTGCTCATGTTCAATGTGAACTACCTGCAGGCCGTCAAGGCGGACAAGCTGAGCTCCGACCCGCGCAACAAGCGCAACTTCCTCGCCCGTTACGAGGTCGAGCGCGGCCGGATCACCGCCGGTGACAAGGTGCTCGCCGAGTCGGTCGACACCGGCGTCAACAAGGACTTCCGGTTCGAGCGCCGCTACCCCGGCGGCAAGGTCTACGCGCCCGTCACCGGCTTCTTCGCGCCCGAGAGCGAGCGCGACATGGAGCACGCCGAGAACGGCCTGCTCAGCGGCTCCAGCGCCGACCTGATGCTCCGGCGCGGCATCGACCTGTTCAGCGGCAAGAAGACCAAGGGCGCCAACGTCGACCTGACGATCGACCCCCAGGCCCAGCAGGCCGCCTACGAGGCGCTGAGCGCCAGCGGCAAGAAGGGCGCGCTGGTCGCGATCGAGCCGAAGACCGGGGCGATCCGCGCCATGGTCTCGGTGCCGTCCTACGACCCCAACCCGCTGGCCAAGCCCAACAAGGCCGACGTCAACAAGGCGTACACCAAGCTGGAGAAGGACGCGGACAAGCCGCTGATCAACCGGGCGATCGAGCGCACCTACCCGCCGGGCTCGACCTTCAAGGTGGTGACCCTGGCCGCCCTGCTGGAGAAGGACGACTCCCTGGGCACGGAGAGCCAGGTGGACGCCCCGCCGGTGCTCGACCTGCCCAACACCAGCCACGACCTGCCCAACTACGCCGGCGAGTCGTGCGGCAGCGGCCGGGTGACGCTGTCGTTCGCCCTGGAGCTGTCGTGCAACACGCCGTTCGCCAAGATCGGCATGGACCTCGGCTACGACGCGCTCAAGGACCAGGCCGAGAAGTTCGGCATCGGCGGCGAGCCGCTGAGCATCCCGCTCCCGGTCGCCGGCAGCGGGATCGGCCCCAAGGAGGACGACGCCGCGCTCGCCATGACCTCCATCGGCCAGCGCAACAACCAGATGACCACGCTGCAGATGGCCATGGTCGCCGCGGGCATCGCCAACAACGGGGTCGTGATGAAGCCGTACCTCGTCAACAAGATCGCCGACGCCGAGGGCGGCGAGATCGACTCCGCCGACCCCACGGAGCTCTCCGAGGCGGTGAGCGAGGACACCGCGCGCAAGCTGCGGGAGATGATGGTCAACGTCGTCGAGAAGGGCACCGCGGGCGCCGCGAAGATCCCCGGCGTGTCCGTCGCGGGCAAGACCGGCACCGCCGAGAACGCCCCCGGCAAGCCCCCGCACGCCTGGTTCATCTCCTTCGCCCCCGCCGAGGACCCGAAGATCGCGGTCGCGCTCATCGTGGAGTCCGGGAGCGCCGGTGGCGAGGCCACCGGTGGCCACACCGCCGCCCCCATCGCCAAGAGCGTGATGGAAGCGGTGCTGAGACGATGACCGCGTTGCTCGGGGACCGATACCGCCCGCTGGGGCGGATCGCGACGGGCGGCATGGGCGAGGTCTGGCGGGCCCGCGACGAGCTGCTGGGCCGCGAGGTGGCGGTGAAGCTGCTGCGCCGCCACGTGGCGGCCGACCCCGACTTCCGTGAGCGGTTCCGGATGGAGGCCAGGATCGCGGCCGGCCTGTCCGACCCCGGCATCGCCCAGGTCTTCGACTACGGCGAGGCCGACGACGTCGCCTACCTCGTGATGGAGCTGGTCTCCGGCGAGTCGCTGGCGGCCATCCTGAAGCGCGGCGGCCCGCTGGGCGTCGAGAACACCCTGGACGTGGTCGAGCAGACCGCCCGGGGCCTGGCCGCCGCGCACCGGTCCGGGATCATCCACCGCGACATCAAGCCCGGCAACCTGCTGGTCACCGAGACCGGAACGGTGAAGATCACCGACTTCGGCATCGCCCGTGCGCTGGAGGCCGCGCCCATGACGCGGACGGGCACCGTGATGGGCACCGCCCAGTACATCAGCCCCGAGCAGGCGTCGGGAGAGCGGCTGACCCTCGCCACCGACGTCTACTCGCTCGGCGTGGTCGCCTACGAGTGCCTCGCGGGCCGGCCGCCGTTCGTCTCCGAGACGCAGGTGGCGATCGCGCTCATGCACATCGGCCAGGAGCCGCCGCCGCTGCCCGAGAGCGTGCCGCAGGCCGTTCGGGACCTGGTGATGCGGTGCCTGGCCAAGGACCCCGGCAGCCGCCCGGCCGAGGCCGACGAGCTGGCCGGACGGGCCCGCGCGCTGCGCGAGTCGCTCGCCGCCGCCGGCGCGGCCGGGCTGGCGCAGCTGACCGATCCGCACGGTTGGCGGGCGGAGCCCGCGAGCGAGTGGCCGAGCGACGTCGTTCCCGCCCCGGCGGACGCGGCCGCCGGGGCGTGGCCGGCGGACGCGGACGCGGCCGCCGGGGCGCCGACCCCCGTCGACGCGGACGACGCGGACACGCCCGGCACGGGCGCCGCGGGTACGGCCGGCACGGGCCCCACGGGCCCCGTGGGCGCCGCGGGTGCGGGACCGGTCGTCGCGGGCGCCGGTGCCGCGGGTGCGGGTGCGGGTATCGCGGGCTCGGGCGCCGCGGGCGCCGGTGCCGCGGGCGCGGGTATCGCGGGCGCCGCGGGCGCGGATCCGTACGGCCCCGGCGCGGAGACCGCGGGCGGCGGGCGGCGCTCCCGCAGGGGACTGCGCCGTACGACGGTGATCGCCGCGACGGTGGCGGGATGCGCGGCGGCCGTCGGGCTGGGCGCGCTGGTCGCCCAGGACCTGACACACCGGAACGGCGATCCCGGATCCGGCTCGCCGGTCGTCCCGATGAGCCCGATCGTCACCGCCTCCCCGTCGCCCACGCCGACACGCCCCAAGCCGGTCCGGAGCCGACCGTCGGCCGTGCCGACGAAGCAGCACCGGCCTTCACCCACGCCGTCGGCTACCGTAAGCACATCGGCTACGCCCAGCGCACAGCCGAGCACGTCGCCGACGCCCAGTCCGACTCCGACCGCCCCGCCCCCGACCCCCACCGCCCCTCCGGCGACGCCGAGCACCACGACCAGCACCACCCCCGGCCCCGGCGAAACAGACCCGCCGAACGGGGAGACGTAATGCGGCACGGGGTCGATGATGGACACCGGTGGACCAAGGGATCACCGGCACCCAAGATGAACGGTAAGGGACAGTGCAGGAAATGACTCAGCCCCGACGCCTCGGCGATCGCTACGAGCTCGACGGTGTCGTCGGACGCGGCGGCATGGCCGAGGTGTACCGCGCTCGAGACATCCGGCTGGACCGGGTCGTCGCCATCAAGACGCTCCGCGCGGACCTCGCCAGGGACCACATCTTCCAGGCGAGGTTCCGCCGGGAGGCGCAGTCCGCCGCGTCACTGAACCACCCGTCCATCGTCGCGGTCTACGACACCGGTGAGGACGTCTCCGAGGGCGCGCCGGTGCCCTACATCGTGATGGAGTACGTCGACGGCCGCACGCTGCGCGACCTGCTGCGCGCCGACCGGCGGCTGATGCCCGAGCGGGCGGCCGAGCTGGTCGACGGGATCCTGCGGGCGCTGGACTACAGCCACCGCGGCGGCATCGTCCACCGGGACATCAAGCCGGCGAACATCATGATCACCCGCAACGGCGACGTCAAGGTCATGGACTTCGGCATCGCCCGCGCGATGGCCGACTCGGCCGCGACGATGACGCAGACCGCGCAGGTCATCGGCACCGCCCAGTACCTGTCGCCGGAGCAGGCCAGGGGCGAGCGCGTCGACGCCCGCAGCGACATCTACTCCACCGGCTGCGTGCTGTACGAACTGCTGACCGGGCAGCCGCCGTTCACCGGCGACTCCCCCGTGGCGATCGCCTACCAGCACGTCCGCGAGGATCCGATCCCGCCGTCGCAGATCGACCCCGAGATCCCCAAGTGGGCCGACGCCATCGTGCTCAAGGCGATGGCCAAGGACCCGGCGCACCGCTACCAGAACGCCGGGGAGATGCGGGCCGACATCCAGCGGGCGCTGTCCGGGATGCCGATGGACGCCCAGACGATGGCGATGACCAACTACGGCTCCGCCACCCGGACCATGCAGCAGCCCCCGGGGGGCGCCGGCGGCCCGGCCACCCAGCGCACCACCTCCGTTCCGGCGTACGAGTACGGCACCGAGGTGGCCGGAGGGGCCGGCGGCGGAGGCGGCGAGCGCGGCCGGCGCCGCCAGCAGAGCAACGGCAACGCCGCGGTCAAGACCGCCGCGTGGATCCTGGTCCCGCTGCTGATCATCGGCGCCTTCATCGGCGTGGGCTACAAGTTCCTGAGCTCCCCCGGCGACACCGCCAAGGGCACCAAGGTGAAGATCCCCGCGCTGATCTCGCAGACCGAGGAGGCGGCCGGCAAGACGCTCACCGGCATGGGTCTCAAGGTCAAGGTCAGCGAGAAGTACGACGACGAGATGGCGAAGGGCACGGTCATCGAGACCGACCCGGCGGCCGACACCGAGGTGGACAAGGGCACCGAGGTCACCCTCGTCGTCTCCAAGGGCACGGAGAAGGTCGCGGTGCCCGACGTGGTCAACATGACCACCGAGGAGGCCACCTCCGCGCTGGAGGAGAAGGGCTTCAAGGTCAGCGTGCTGCCCCAGGTCTCCAGCGGCAAGGAGGGCGTCGTCTTCAAGACCGACCCCGAGGCGGGCAAGCGGGCCGCCAAGGGCGGCACCGTCCGGATCTACGTGCCGAAGGCGGCCGTGGACGTGCCGGGTGTGGTCAACCTCACGGTCCAGGACGCCAAGCGGCTGCTGCAGCAGGCCGGGCTGAAGGTCAAGGTCGTCCCGCAGGCGAGCGAACTGCCCAAGGACACCGTCCTCAGCCAGGGCCCCGAGGCGGGGGCGAAGGTCCAGCCGGGCACCACGATCACGCTGGTCGTGTCCAGCGGCAAGGCGCCGCAGCCGACCCAGCAGCCGACGACCCCGAGCGACGAGCCGACCTTCAACGAGCCCCAGCCGGACGACACCAACACCGACGGCGGCAACAACGACGGCGGAGGCCAGGACGACGGCGGGGGAGACGTCTTCGACAACCCGCCGCCCGGCGACGGCAACTGAGCGACCGGTCCGCACCGCGATGAAGGAGCCCCGCCGTACGGCGGGGCTCCTTCATCGTTCACCGGCCCCGTGAACCACTCCGGGCCGCTCGGAACCGGGCCGCTCGAGGCCGACCGTCCGGAGCGGGGCCGCCCGGAGCAGAGGAGGGAGAGAGAAGTAGTGAGCCCTTCCGTCACTCGGGGGCGATGGCGGAAGGGCTCACTGGTTAGTCGTTCAGGCGGACGCGGGTGTTACAGATCTCACCCAGCCAGTTCCCGAGCAACCGGTGACCGTACTCGGACACCACCGACTCCGGGTGGAACTGCACACCCTCGACGGGCGCGTTACGGTGCCGCAGGCCCATCACCGTGCCGTCCGCGGTGGTCGCGGTCACCCGGAGATCGGGCGGTACGGTTCCCGGGACGACGGCCAGCGAGTGGTAGCGCGTCATGGTGACCGGGGACGGCAGTCCGGCGAAGACCCCGCTGCCGTCGTGGACGATCGCGCTGGTCCGGCCGTGCATCAGCTCGGGGGCCCGTGCGACGGTGGCGCCGTGGGCCACGGCGATGGCCTGGTGGCCGAGGCAGACGCCGAGCAACGGCAGGCCACGGTCCCGGCAGCGGCCGACGAGCGGGACGCTCACCCCCGCGTCCTCGGGGGTGCCGGGGCCGGGGCTGATCAGGACCCCGTCGAACCCGTCGGCGTCGTCGGCCGCGACGAGGTCACGCGGGCGCACGTCGCAGGAGGCGCCCAGCTCGCGGAGGTACTGGACGATCGTGTGGACGAAGCTGTCGTGGTTGTCCACGACGAGGACGCGCGGCGCCGACTCCGGCCCGCACGGGATCATCCGGTCACCCGGGGCCGTCCGGTCGTACGGGGCCATCGGGTGGCGCGAGGCCGTCCGGTCGTACGGGACCGTCCGGTCATGCTGGGTCATCGGGTGACGCGAGGTCATCGGATCATCGTGACGTGGTCGAAGGGAATCCGGGACTCGATCCAGGGGAACACGAGAAACCAGAGTACGGCCAATGTCAGCCCGGCCAGCGTCAGCGCCCCGACCGTCTTGCCGACGGGACCGCCGGGAAGCACGCGCCAGATCCACCCGTACACGCGACCCTCCTCATTCGCTCGTGTCGTGCGCAACCGCCGGATCGTGCCTCGTGCCGTGCGCGGCCGCCTGATCATGGTTCGTGTCGTGCGCGACCGCCGGACCGTGCCTCGTGTCGTGCGCGGCCGCCTGATCATGCATCGCCGGGCCGCGCGTGGGGGGGGTGTCGGTGCCCGTCCGCGGCGCGGCTCCCCGCCGCGTCCGTTCCCACGACCGGGCCGTCCGGTGGGCGATGGGCGGCCCTCGGCGGTTCCGGCTTCCGCTCCTTCCGGCCGGCCCGGGGCGGTTCCGGCTTCCGGCCGGCCCGGGGTGACTCGCGCTTCCGATCGACCATCCAGGGACGGTGGTCCCGGCGATTCTCCAGCTCACCGGTGACGATCAGCCGCTGGGCGGCGGAGTACTCCGGGTGGCAGGTGGACAGCGTGATCAGGGCCTTGATCGGCCTGCGGTCGGGGTGGGCGGGGTTCGGGGCGATGACGTCGAGGTCGGTGGGATCGACCACGTGCTTGCCGGTGACCCGGTAGGTGTAGCGGGCGTCACGGGCGTCGACCACGATGTAGTCGCCCCGGTGGAGCTCGTCGAGGCGATTGAACGGGGCGGCGTAGGTGGTTCGGTGCCCAGAAATAACGAAATTTCCAATTTTTCCGGGTAGGGCGGAGCCGGGATAGTGACCGGGCCCCATCCGCAACTGCTCCCAGTCGACCCCCTCCACCACGGCGTACCGGTAGAGATCACCGAGCCGGGGGATCCGCAGCATGGCCAGCGCCCCGCCCACCGGGACCTCGCCGAGCCTGCCGGATCGCACGATGTTCTTCCTGGCCTCGACGAGCTGCCTGCGCAGCAGCACCTGCTGCTCACCCGTGTAGGAGCCGGTCCCCCAGACGAGGTAGGCGCAGAAGAGCAACAGGACCGCGCCCAGCGTGACGCCCGTCTCCCCCAGGGCTCTCAGCGCGGCTCTCATGCGATCAGGCTAGGCGGGAGGAGCGGCCCGGAACCGGAGCGGAGCGCGCCGTTGGCGCAAGGTTTGCCCCGTACTGATCACCCGTGGGATCGCCATGTCCCATGTGTGCGGACTATTCTTACTCGGGACTTCACCCACCAGCGACTACGCTGGCTGAAATGGCCTGCGCACGATCCGGACCGCGCAGGGTTGACGCAGGAGAGCCCAGTGCCCAAGTCCAAGACTCGTAAGAAGGCGGTTTACACGCCGCCGCAGACGGCCCAGACGGTCAAGGTGAGCCCGCGCTGGCTCGCGCCGGTCATGGTGGCTTCCTGGATCATCGGCATCCTGTGGATCGCCGTCTACTATGTGGCCCCGACCGCGCCCCTCATCGGTGCCCTCGGCAACTGGAACCTGTTCATCGGGTTCGTTTTCATCATCTTCGGTGTGGTGTTGTCCACCCGCTGGCGTTAGTTTTTTCCACAGGGTTATCCACACCCTGGGGAAGTTCCGGGGTGTGGATGATCAGACGGGAAGGCCGTACCGAGCCTGGAAGGCGAGCGGCGGCAGCAGCGTGACCGCCGCGACCAGCAGCAGGAACACCGCCACGCAGCCGGCCAGCTGGAACAGGGTGCGGTTCCCGCGCGGCGCGTGGACGAGGATCGCCGCCACCGCGACGCCCGTGATCAGGCCACCCAGGTGGCCCTGCCAGCTGATGCCGCTGAGGGTGAACGTCATCAGCACGTTGATGCCGATCAGCCACAGCACGCCGGTGACGTCGTAGCGGAGCTTCCGGCCCACCACGAACAGCGCGCCGAACAGGCCGTAGATCGCGCCCGAGGCGCCCACCGCGTTGATGCCGAACAGGTATATCGCGACCGAGCCGCCGAGCGCGGAGAGCAGGTAGAGGGCCAGGAAGCGCAGCGAGCCGAGGCTGCGTTCCAGCTGCGGGCCGATGACGTACAGCGCCAGCATGTTGAACAGGATGTGGGTGATCGAGAAGCCCTGTCCCGGCTGCGCGTGCAGGAAGGCGCCGGTGACCAGGCGCCACCACTCGCCCTCGTAAATGGCCGGGGAGAGGGTGGAGAAGGTGCCGATCACCCCCGGGTCGAGGAACTGGGCGCCGTAGGCCAGGACGTTCACCGCCAGGAGCGTCCAGACCACGTACGGGGTGCCGACCGGCCTGCCACCGAAGACCGCCCGCGTCTGCCGTACCGTCTTGTTGCCCTCGGCCACGCACTCGGGGCACTGGAAGCCCACCGAGGCGTCCCGCATGCAGTCGGGGCAGATCGGACGCTCGCAGCGCTGGCAGCGCACGTAGGTCTCACGGCCGGGATGGCGGTAACAGGTGGGGACGGCCGTGGTTTCAGGCTCGCCGGGAGGCTGGGTGGTCATGGCGTCTCGCTGCCCCTTCGACCGTGCTGTTGTCCACAGACTGCCAGCCTATTAAGGATCCCGGGTGTCCGCGCACGCCACAGTGGCCGGGAACGGCCGTACGGCGGGCGGGGGCGTCCGGCGCGTGGGCACGACGGGAGCGGACGCCCGGCGCGATGGTGGACACGGCGGGCCGCCGCGGAGTCCGCGACGCGGACCGGTGTGGCGACCGTTCCCGGGCCGT
>NZ_JBEZNH010000053.1:0-52125 GCF_040653115.1 Streptosporangium sp. NPDC048047
CTCCCTGGCGATCCCCGAGGCCGGAGCGAACAAGACGCTCGCCTACGCCTTCCGGCACGCCGGTAGATGAAGGTTCGGGACGAGAAGGCTAACGGTCTTGTTTCGGTCCTTGACGGCTCAGGGCTCACCTATGTGCAATGTCACACATCACTAGCCGTGAGGAGCCGCACATGCGTGCCATCCCCCTTGCCCCCATCGCCTCGCTGGCCGCCGTGGCCCTGCTCGCCACCGGATGTGGCCAGGGGCTGCTCGGCGGCGGCGACGGAGGCGACACCGCCAAGACGAACGAGCCGATCGTCCTCGGAATGCTGATCCCCCAGTCGGGCAGCGAGGCCGCGATCGGCCCCTATATGAGCAACGCGGCCCAGCTCGCCGTGGACGAGATCAACGCCAAGGGCGGGGTCCTCGGCCGAAAGCTGGAGCTCAAGACCGCCGACGACGCCTGTGACGCCCAGTCCGCGGCGGCCGGAGCCAACAAGCTGGTCACCGAGGGGGTGGACGTCTCGGTCGGAGGATACTGCTCCGGCGCGACGCTGCCCACCCTTCCCATCTTCGGGAAGTCGAACATACCGATGATCATCCCGGCGGCCAACTCCCAGGAGCTGGTCGACCAGAAGCTCAAGCACGTCTTCCTCATCAACGGCACCGGCACCCAGCAGGCCGGCGCCGCCGAGAAGTGGATGACCAAGCAGGGCGCCAAGAGTGTCGCGCTGATGCACGACAACACCAGCTACTCCAAGGACATCGCGCTGCGCACCAAGACCCTGCTGGACGCCCCCGGCGGTCCCGACACCGCGCTCGTCGAGGCGGTGACCCCCAAGGAGAGCGACTACAGCGCCAACATCACCAACGTGCTGGCCAAGAAGCCCGACTTCGTCTACTGGACCGGCTACTTCCAGGAGGGCGGCCTGATCGCCCGCCAGCTCCGCCAGGCCGGGTACAAGGGCTCCATCATGGTCGGCGACGGCTCGGTCTCGCCCAAGCTCGTCGAGATCGCCGGGCCCGAGGCCGCCGAGGGCGTCTACGCCACCATGACCCAGACCCCCGACACCCTGGAGGGCGCCGAGGGCTGGATCGAGGCGTACAAGAAGAAGTTCGGCGCCGAGCCCGGCCCCTACTCCAATCAGGCCTACGACGCCGTACGGCTGGCCGCCGAGGCCGTCGGCAAGGCGGGCGGCACCGACGGCGCCAAGGTCATCTCGGCGCTGGAGGCGATCGACGGGTTCCAGATGTTCTCCGGCCCGCTGAAGTTCACCCCCGAGCACACCCTGTCCAACGGCGGCTTCCAGATCCTGGTCGTCAAGGACGGCAAGATCACCCTGCAGGACTCCCTGAAATGACGCAGCTCATCTGGAACGGGCTGTTCGTCGGCTCGTTCTACGCCCTGGTGGCGCTGGGCTACAGCATGGTCTACGGGATCATCAAACTGCTCAACTTCGCCCACGGCGACCTGTACATGCTCGGCGCGTTCGCCGGCTTCGCCATCCTCGGCGCGGTCGGCGGCGTGTCCTCCTCGATGGCGCTGCCGGTGCTGCTGGCCGTACTGGTGGTCACCATGGCCGTCACCGGCCTGGCCGGGGTGGCGCTGGAACGGATCGCCTACCGGCCCCTGCGCCGCGCCCCCCGCCTCTCCCTGCTGATCACCGCGGTCGGCGCGTCCTTCGCCCTGGAGTACGGCATGCGCGCCGCCGCCGGGGCCGACCCGCGGGTCTACCCGCTGCGGCTCGGCGGCACCTCGCTGGAGGTCGCCGGGGCCAGGCTGACGCTCGCGCAGCTCGTCCTGGTCGGGGTGGCCGTGGTCCTGATGATCGGGCTGAACCTGCTGGTCACCCGGACCCGCGAGGGCCGCGCCATGCGGGCCATCGCCCTGGACCCGGCCACCAGCTCGCTGATGGGCATCGACGTCAACGCCGTCATCTCCCGGACCTTCTTCATCGGCTCGGCCCTCGCCGGAGCCGCCGGGGTGATGGCGGGCGCCTACTACGGCAAGATCGACTTCCTGATGGGGTTCCTGATCGGGCTCAAGGCGTTCACCGCGGCCGTCATCGGCGGCATCGGCAACATCCCCGGCACGATGCTCGGCGGGCTGGTGCTCGGCCTGCTGGAGTCGTTCGGCACGTTCTGGCTGGGCGGCGAGTGGCGCGACGTCTTCGCCTTCGGGGTGCTGATCCTGTTCCTGACCGTGCGGCCCACCGGCCTGCTCGGCGAACGCGTGACGGAGCGAGTGTGACCCGCATCCCCGACGCCACCCCCGAAGACGTCAAGACCCCGGAGGTCCGCCGCCGCGGCGCCGGCAAGCCGCCCACCCGCGCCTCCCGGCTGCTGCAGAACCGCTGGGCCGGGCTGGCCGGCCTGCTCGTCGCGCTGCTCGCGCCGTTCATCGACGCCACGCCGTACGCGCTGTCGGTCATGACCAGCGCGGCCATCTTCGTGATGCTCGCCGCCGGGCTGAACATCGTGGTCGGCTACTGCGGTCTGCTCGACCTCGGTTACGTCGCGTTCTTCGCGGTCGGCGCCTACACCAGCGGCGTGCTGGCCACCCGCCTGGACCTGCCGCTGGTGGCCACCGTGCCGGCCGTCATCGTCGTGACGGTCGTCGCGGGCGTCGTCATCGGCGCGCCCACCCTGCGGCTGCGCAGCGACTACCTCGCCATCGTCACCCTCGGCTTCGGCGAGATCATCCGGATCACCGCCAACAACCTGGACGTCACCGGCGGCCCCTCGGGCATCTACGGCATCCCCGGCCTGACCGGGAGCCCGGTCGCGTTCTACTACCTGACCGTGGTCGTCGTCGCGCTGGCCGTCCTCGGCGCCGCCCGGCTGGGCCGCTCCCGCATCGGCCGGGCCTGGCGGTTCGTCCGCGAGGACGAGGACGCCGCCGAGGCCATGGGCGTGCACACCTACCGCGTCAAGCTCGCCGCCTACATCGCCGGCGCCGTCTGGGGCGGCCTGGCCGGGGTGCTGTTCGCCGCCCACCTGTCGGCGATCTCCCCGGGCAGCTTCACCTTCCTGCAGTCGGCCCTGGTGCTGATGGCCGTCGTCCTGGGCGGCATGGGCTCGATCCCCGGCGTCGTCATCGGCGCCATCGTGATCAGCATCCTGCCGGAGATCCTCCGCGACCTGGCCGACTACCGGTTCTTCCTGTTCGGAGTCCTGCTCATCGCCGTCATGCTGCTGCGCCCGCAGGGGCTGTGGCCCGCCCGGTCCAAGGAGGTCCCGTGACGACCCTGCTCAGCGTTTCGGACCTGCGCCTGGCCTTCGGCGGGCTGCTGGCCATCGACGGGCTGACGTTCTCGGTGAACGAGGCGGAGGTCGTCTCGGTCATCGGGCCCAACGGCGCCGGCAAGACCTCGGCGTTCAACTGCGTCACCGGCTTCTACCGCCCCACCGCCGGGGAGATCACCCTGCGCGGCCGGAGCCTGCGCGGCCTGCGGCCGTCGGCCGTCGCCGCGCTCGGCGTCGCCAGGACCTTCCAGAACCTGCGCCTGTTCGGCGAGCTGTCGGTCCTGGACAACGTGCGGGCCGGCGCCCACCTGTGGCTGCGGCAGAACGTCCTGGACGCGCTGCTGCACACCCCCCGCTACCGCCGCTCCGAACGCGAGTGCACCGAGCAGGCCCACCACTGGCTCGACTTCGTCGGCCTGCGCGGCGACCGGTACGGCGAGGCCCGCCACCTGCCCTACGGCGAGCAGCGCCGCGTCGAGATCGCCCGGGCGCTGGCCCGCCGCCCCGACCTGCTGCTGCTCGACGAGCCCGCCGCCGGCCTCAACCACGGCGAGAAGACCGAACTGCTCGACCTGATCCGCCGCATCCAGGCGCTGGGCGTGGCCATCGTCCTCATCGAGCACGACATGGGCCTGGTCATGGAGGTCTCCGAGCGCGTGGTCGTGCTCAACTTCGGCAAGGAGATCGCCGACGGCCGCCCGGAGGACGTGCGCCGCGACCCGGCCGTCATCGAGGCCTACCTCGGGAGCGACACCCATGCTTGAGATCAGCGGACTCGACGTCCACTACGGCGGCGTGCACGCCCTGCGCGGGCTGTCGCTCACCGTCGGGCAGGGCGAGATCGTCGCCCTGCTCGGCAACAACGGCGCCGGCAAGACCACCACCCTGGCGGCGGCCTCCGGGCTGGTACGGCCCAGCGGCGGCACGGTCGTCTTCGACGGCCACGACGTCACCGGCGCGAAGCCGCACCGCGTCACCGCCCTGGGACTGGTCCACGTCCCCGAGGGCCGCCGGGTCTTCAGCACCCTCACCGTCCACGAGAACCTCCAGATCGGCGGCTACCTCGTCCGTGACCAGGCCGAGGTGCGACGGCGGATCGACCGGGTCTACGGGCTGCTGCCCCGGCTGGCCGAGCGGCGCGCCCAGCAGGGCGGCACGCTGTCCGGCGGCGAGCAGCAGATGCTCGCCATCGGCCGGGCCCTGGTCACCGGGCCCAGGACGCTGCTGCTCGACGAGCCGTCCATGGGACTGGCCCCGCTGGTGGTGGCGTCGGTGATGGAGCTGATCGCCCAGATCAACGCCGAGGGCACCTCGGTGCTGCTCGTCGAGCAGAACGCCACCGCCGCGCTCGGCATCGCCCACCGCGGCTACGTGATCGAGAACGGCGAGCGCGTGCTGGAGGGGCCGGCCGCCGAACTGCGCGACGACCCCCGGGTGGTCGAGGCGTACCTGGGCGGCGTCTGACGGCACCGTGGGGCGTCCCACGGCGTCCCACGGCGCCGCAACGGCGCCGCACGGCGCCGCGTCCCGGAGCAGGACCTTCACGGGGCCGCCCCGGGGAGAAGACCCCACGGGGGCGGCCCCGCACCGGGCCGGAACGACAGAACGGGAGAACATGCGGATCCACACGGTGGACTACCACACCGGCGGCGAGCCGTTCCGGATCGTCACCGCCGGGACGCCGGACATCCCCGGCGGCACGGTCCTCGAACGCCGCGAGGCGGCGCGGGCCCCCGAGGTCGACGCCGTGCGGCGGCTGCTCTGCCACGAGCCGCGCGGCCACGCCGACATGTACGGCTGCTTCCTCGTCCCGCCGGACGACGACGGAGCCCACCTCGGCGTGCTGTTCTGGCACAAGGACGGCTACTCCACCGCCTGCGGGCACGGCACCATCGCACTCGGCGTCCACGCCGCCGAGACCGGCCTGGTCCCGACCGACCCGGACGGGGAGACCGACGTCGTGGCGGACGTCCCCTCCGGCCGGGTGACGGCCCGGGTGCGCCGCTCGGCGGGCCGCGTCGAGGCCGTCACCTTCCGCAACGTCCCCTCCTACGTGCTCGCCAGGGACGTCGCCCTCGGCCCGCTCGCCGCCGCGGCCGGCCCGGCCGCGTCCGTCCCCGGACTCCCCGGCCTGGCCGGGGTGACCGCCGACGTCGCCTACGGCGGGGCCATCTACGCCTCCGTCCCGGCCGCCGCGTTCGGTCTCAGCGTGGCCCCCGAACACCTGACCGCGCTGATCGCGCTCGGCCGGGCCGTCAAGGCCGCCCTGGCCGGCCACCCCGCCGCCCGCCACCCGCGGGACGAGAGGCTGTCGGGGATCTACGGCGTCATCTTCCACGACGAGGTGAGCCCCGGACACCAGCGCAACGTGACGGTCTTCGCCGACGGCGAGGTGGACCGCTCGCCCTGCGGCTCGGGCACCGCCGCCCGGCTGGCGCTGCTGCACGCCGACGGCTTCACCGGCACGCTCGTCCACGAGGGCGTCGTGGGGACCTCCTTCCGGGCGTGGGCGGCCGAGGAGACGGAGGAGGGCGTCGTCCCCGAGATCGAGGGCATGGCCTACCGCACCGGCGAGCACCGCTTCACCCTGGACCCGCGTGACCCGCTGGGCACCGGGTTCACGCTCCGATGAGCGCGCCCCCCTACCTGGACGGGCCGGCGCTGCGCGAGCTGGTGCCGATGGCCGCGGCCGTACGGGTCCTGGAGGAGGCGCTGCTCGCCGGGCTCGACCCCGAGGACGGCCCGCGGCGGCCCGTCGTGGAGGTCCCCGCCGGGCAGCTGCTGCTGATGCCCGCCGCCTGGGGCCGCTACGCCGGGATCAAGGTGGCCGGCGTCGCCCCGGGCAACCCCGCCCGCGGCCTGCCCCGGATCTGCGGCACCTACCTGCTGATGGACGGCGAGACCCTCGTCCCGCTGGCCCTGCTGGACGGAGCCGCCCTCACCGCGCTGCGCACCCCGGCCGTCTCGGCGCTGGCCGTACGGCACCTGGCCGCCGGGGACGCCGGGCACCTGACGGTGTTCGGCACCGGGCCGCAGGCGTGGGGGCACGTGGAGGCGCTGCGGACGGTCCGGCCGCTGCGGCGCGTGACCGTGGTCGCCCGGGATCCGGTCCGGGCGGGGGAGTTCGCCGCCCGCTGCGCCGCCGCGGGCCTGCGGGCCGACGCCGTGCCCGCCGCCGCGTACGCAGCCCCGTCCGGCGCGGCGTCCGGCGCGTACGGAGTCCCCGGCGGCGCGGTGACGGGCGCGGAGCCCGGAGCGGCGCACGTCGTGGCCGATCCCGGACAGGGCGGTCTCGTGGCCTGCTGTACCACCTCCAGGACCCCGTTGTTCGACGGTAGGATGATCCGCGACGGCGTGACCGTGATCGCGGTCGGCTCCCACGAGCCGGACGCCCGGGAGATCGACGACGATCTCGTCGCGCGGTCCACCGTGGTCGTCGAGGCGCGCCGCGCCGCCCTCGCCGAGGCGGGTGATCTGGTCATCCCGCTGCGGAACGGTACGATCACCTCCGGTCATCTCGCCGGGAACCTCGCGGACCTGGTCACCGGCGCCGTGTCCCCCGGCCCGGGGCCGCGGGTGTTCAAGAGCGTGGGCATGGCATGGGAGGACCTGGTGGTGGCGGGAGCCGCCTACGAGGCGTGGCTGCGGGCCCGGATGACGAGATGAGAGGCGCGGGGATGGCTCCTTCGGCGGACGACCGGCTCGACCTGCCTGCGGTGGGTGAGCGGCAGAGCCTGCGGGAGCAGGTGGCGCACGCCCTGCGGGCCGCCCTGATCACCGGTGAGATGCGGCCCGGCGTCGTGTACTCGGCGCCCGTGCTGGCCGCCCAGTTCGGCGTCTCGGCCACCCCGGTGCGCGAGGCGATGCTCGACCTCGCGAAGGAGGGTCTGGTCGAGGCGGTGCGCAACAAGGGCTTCCGGGTCACCGAGCTGTCCGACCGCGACCTGGACGAGCTCACCGAGATCCGCCTGCTCATCGAGGTGCCCACGGTGACCCGCCTGGCCGCCGGGAACGGCGCGGGCGGGGGCGCGGCCGACGGGGACGGCGCGGGAAGCGCGGGAGGCACGGTCGGCGCCGCGAGGTTCGATCCGCTGCGCCCGCTGGCCCAGCGGATCGTCGACGCGGCCGACCGCGGCGACCTGATCGCCTACGTCGACGCCGACATCCGCTTCCACCTGGAGCTGCTGGCGCTGGCCGGCAACGCGCACCTGGTGGACGTGGTGCGCGACCTGCGCGGCCGCGCCCGCCTGTACGGCCTGCCCGCCCTCAGCGCCCGGGGCGGCCTGGCCGGCTCCGCCCGCGAGCACCTCGACCTGCTCGACCTGCTGGCGGCCGGCGACCGGGAGGGCACCGAGCGGCTGATCCGCCGCCACATCGGCCACGTCCGCGGTATCTGGGCCGGCGGCGCCGAGTAACGTCCCGGGCCGCCCCGGCCGGAAGGCCGCGCGCCGTACGTCCGGGAGAGCCGGGGCCCTACGCCCCCGGCCGGGCGTGGGTCAGCGGGCGCCGCGGGTGGAACCCACGCTGGCGGCGACCACGCAGGCGATGGCGGCCCACTCGCGCGCGTCCAGCACCTCGCCCAGCACGAGCAGTCCGATCAGCGCCGCCGCGGCCGGCTCCAGGCTCATCAGGATGCCGAACACCTGCTTGGGCATCCGGCGCAGCGCCTCCAGCTCGATCGAGTAGGGGATGACCGACGACAGCAGGCCCACCCCGAGCCCGATCAGCAGCACCTCCGGCCGCAGCAGATCCGCGCCGCCCGTTCCGACGCCCAGCGGCGCGATCACCACGAACGCCACGATCATCGCGAAGGACAGGCCGGTCGTGCCGGGGAAGCGCCGGCCCACGGCCGCCGACAGCACGATGTAGCCGGCCCAGCAGAGCGCGGCCACCAGCGCGAAGGCGATTCCGGCCCAGCTCGTCCGGGCCGCCGAGCCCCACGGGGCCAGCAGCGCGATCCCCGACCCGGCCAGCACGACCCAGAGCAGGTCCAGGCGGCGGCGCGAGGCGGCCACCGCCACCCCGAGCGGCCCGAGGAACTCGATCGCCACCGCGATGCCCATGGGCAGCCGGGCCAGAGCCTCGTAGAAGGACAGGTTCATCACGCCCAGGATCACGCCGAACGCCACCCCGGCCGCGACGTCCCGCCGGGTCAGGCCCCGCAGCCGGGGCCGGGCGACCACGCCCAGGACCAGCGCGCTCATCGCGATGCGCAGGAACACCACCGCGCTCGGCGGCAGCTGCGCGAACAGGTCCTTGGCGAAACCCGCGCCGAGCTGCACCGACAGGATGGCCAGGATGACCAGCCCGGACGGAGGGATGGCGTCGGCGGCGGTCCGCAGCAGCGCTCCCGGCCCCGGCAACCCCCGCCGGTACGGCTCCGCCGGCCCGGGCAGCCCCTCGGCGGTCATGAGACTCCCCCTATGTCAGTGCCGTATCGACTTTCAGACCTTACTCGCCGGGCCCGGGGCGGGCGGACGCCGTCCGGGATGTGAGATCACCGGCGGGCGCCGGGAGACGGCGGGATACGGAACCCGCCTGCCGCCGCGGCCATCCCCGCGAGCCGTACGCCCAGGACGCCCAGGACGCCCAGGACGCCGGGGTCACGCGACGGCCGTTCCCGCGCGCCCGGACACCCGCACGGGCGTCGTCGGGCCGTTTCCGGCCGGAAGGGGTCATTCCCACCTGAAGGTGCGGGAGGCCAGGGCCAGCGAGGCCGCCGCCCAGACGGCGAGGATCGCGACGGCGCCCAGGGGGAGCGCCGCTCCGCCGGTCAGCACCGCGCGCAGCCCGCCGGTCAGCGCGGAGATCGGAAGCAGTCGCAGCACAGGCTCCACCGCCGCGGGGAAGGCCGCCAGCGGGAAGATCACCCCGCCGCAGCCCAGCAGGACGAGGTAGACCAGGTTGGCCCCGGCGAGCGTGGCCTCGGCGCGCAGGGTGCCGGCCATCAGCAGCCCGAGGCCGCTGAAGGCGGCGGTGCCGAGCAGGATCAGCGTCAGCGCGGCCAGGGGGGAGCCCGAGGGCCGCCAGCCCAGGGCCACCGCCACCGCGCCGATGACGACCACCTGGACGACCTCCACGGCGATCACCGCGAGCGTCTTGGCCAGCATCAGCCCGGTCCGGGACAGCGGGCTGGCGCCCAGCCTCTTGAGCACGCCGTACCGGCGTTCGAAGCCGGTCGCGATGGCCTGGCCGGTGAAGGCGGTGGACATCACCGCGAGCGCGATCACACCGGGGGCGATGAAGGCCACCCGGGAGCCGCGGCCGACGTTCACCAGCGACGTGGTGGAGAAGCCGACGAGCAGCAGCACAGGGATGATCAGGGTGAGCAGGAGCTGCTCGCCGTTGCGGAGGGTCGACTTGATCTCCGCACCCGCCTGCGCGAGCACCATCCGCGGCAGCGGGGCGGCGCCGGGCGCCGGGGTGAGGTCGAGGGTGGTCACTGCGCTCTCCGTGCTCTCTGCGCTCTCAGGGCTCTCAGGGCTCTCAGGGCTCGCTGTGTTCTCAGTGCCGGCTGTGCTCCCGGCGCTCCCGGCGCTCGCGCTCCGCCGGCGGGTCCGCCGCGGGATGTGGCGGTCATCGGAGCTCCCGGCCGGTCAGCTCCAGGAAGACGTCCTCCAGCGTGCGGCGCTCGATGCTGAGGTCGGCGGCCGTGACGCCCTCCGCGGCGCACCAGGTGGTCACGGTGGCCAGCAGTTCCGGGCCGACCTGCCCCTCGATGATGTAGTGCCCCGAGGGGGACTCCTTGGCCGTGCTGCCGGAGGGCAGCGCGGCCAGCAGCTCGTCCAGCGACAGGCCCGGCCGGGCGCGGAAGCGCAGCTGCCGCTCGGCGCCGGTGAGGCTGCTCGGGGTGCCCTCGGCGACGACCGCGCCGTGGTCGATGATCACGACGTGGTCGGAGAGCCTCTCGGCCTCGTCCATGTGGTGGGTGGTGAGCACCACCGACACGCCGGCGGCCCGCAGGTCGGCGACGAGGTCCCAGCAGGCGTGCCGGGCCTGCGGGTCCAGGCCCGCGGTCGGCTCGTCGAGGAAGACCAGCTCCGGGCGGCCGACGACGGCCGCGGCCAGCGAGACGCGCTGCTGCTGCCCGCCCGACAGCCTGCGGTACGGCGTGCGGGCGTGCTCGGTCATCCCGAGCCGCTCCAGCAGCGCCGCCGGGTCCAGGGGGTGGGCGTGGAAACGCGACATCAGGCGCAGCCACTCCCCGCAGCGCGCCGCCGGGGGGACGCCCCCGGCCTGGAGCATCACCCCGACCCGGGCGCGCAGCTCCGGCCGGGCGGGCGGGAGGCCCAGCACCCGGACGGTGCCGCCGTCGGGCCGCCGGAACCCCTCGCAGATCTCGATGGTCGAGGTCTTGCCCGCCCCGTTGGGGCCGAGGATGGCGGTGACCGCGCCGCGGCCCGCGGTGAGCGTGAGACCGTCGATCGCGGTGGTGCGGCCGTATCTCTTGACCAGATCGATGATCTCGACGGCTGGGGACTCCATGACCACGAGTTTAGGGACCGCCCCGGGTGCTCCCGCTGCCGGACCTGCGGTTGTTCCCGGCGTGGCGGCGAGCCGTCCCCGCGTCCGGTAAAGGCTTCGGGCGGATCCCGCCAAGGCTCCCGATCGGCCGCCCGGTCCGCCGAGGGCCGCGTGCCACTCTGTGCCTGTCCCGAATCACGACATGAGGAGGTTCGGCGTGTCCGAGCGGAGTGGCTGCAAATCAGGTGTCCCGTGCTGGGTGGAGCTGTCGAGCGCCGACGTCACCCTGTCGGTCCGGTTCTACCGCGAGGTCTTCGGCTGGGAGGCGGTGTTCGACCCGCGTCCGGAGTCGGGAGGGTACGGCCGGTTCACCCTCGGCGGCAGGGCCGTGGCCGGGGTCGGGCCGGGCGCGGGCGACGGCGTCCCCTCGGTCTGGAACACCTATGTGGCCACCGACGACGCGGGCGTCACGGCGCTGAAGGTCCGCGCCGCCGGGGGAGAGGTCGTCTGCGAGCCGGCGGAGGTCCTCGGCGAGGGCGTCGCCGCGGCCTTCCAGGACCCCTGGGGCGCCGTCTTCGCCGCCTGGCAGCCGGGCCTGCACCGGGGCGCGGAGGTGACCGGCGAGCCGGGCGCGTTCGCCTGGAGCGAGCTGGTCACCGCCGACCCCCGGGGCTGCGACCCCTTCTACGCGTCCGTCTTCGGCTGGAGCCGCGCTAACGGCGAGGCCTGCGGGACCGGTGGGACCGACGCGATCGGCGGGCCGGACGGCGACCGCGTCGAGTGGCGGGTGGACGGCCGTCCCGTCGCCGGGGCCTCGGCGGCCTGGGGGCCGCTCCCGCCCGGCGCGCCGCCGTACTGGCTGGCCTGCTTCGCCGTCGAGGACGTCGGCGAGGCCGTGGCGAGGATCGTCCACCTGGGCGGCTCGCTGGAGACGCCGCCCACGACGACGCCGGCGGGCAGGACGGCGGTCGTCGCCGACCCGCAGGCGGCCCTGTTCGCCGTGGTCGGCCCGCGGGAGGCGACCGGCTGACCCCGTGACCGGAGCGCCGGCCGCGACCGGCCGGCCCCGCGGTCGCGGCGCCGGCCGTACGGCGAGCGCTAACCTTTTTTCCTCATATTTCCGAAATTTGGGAATTCGGATGGCCTGATTGCGGTTCCAGACCCCTGGCCCTCAAGGGCCCATCGTGGCCCGTGAGGGAAAAGGGGTTGGAGTAGATGACCGCGGCAGCCGCCGAGTCAGAGAAGGCGTCCGTCGAGCCCGCGGAGGCCTCGTCCGCGCCCGGGGGGGTGCTCGCCGAGCCCGCGGAGGCGCCTGCCGCGTCCACCGGGCCCGTGGAGGCGGCGCCCGCCGGGCGGCGCAGGGGGACGCTGCTGCTCATCCTGGGCGCGCTGTCCGCGATCGGCCCGCTGTCGATCGACATGTACCTGCCGGCGCTGCCGGCCATCGCCGCCGAGATGGACGCCGGCCAGTCCCAGGTGCAGCTAAGCCTGACCGCCTGCCTGATCGGGGTCTCGGCGGGGCAGATCCTCGCCGGCCCGATCAGCGACGTGCGGGGACGGCGGAAGCCGCTGCTGATCGGCATCGCGGCCTACGCCGTCGCCTCCCTGCTGTGCGCGTTCTCGCCCGGCGTCTACGGCCTGATCGGGTTCCGGCTGCTGCAGGGCGTGGCGGGCGGCGCCGCGCTGGTGATCGTGCGGGCCGTCGTCCGCGACCTCTACCACGGCGCGGCCATCGCCCGCATCTTCGCCACCCTCATGCTGGTCAGCGGCCTCGCGCCGATCCTCGCCCCCATCGCGGGCGCCCAGTTGCTGGCCCACACCTCCTGGCGGGGCGTGTTCGTCTCGCTCTCCGTCGCGGGGCTGCTCCTGCTGGCGGCGGCCCTGTTCGGGGTGCGCGAGACGCTGCCGCCCGGCAGGCGCGAGGAGGGCGGGCTGCGGCACACCCTCGTCACCTTCTGGCACCTGCTGCGCGACCGGTCGTTCATGTCCAGCGCGCTGACCGGAGGGCTGGGCTTCGGCGCGATGTTCGCCTACATCTCCGCCTCGCCGTTCGTGGTCCAGGAGGTCTACGGCGCCTCCCCGCAGACGTACTCGCTGCTGTTCGCGCTGAACGCCTTCGGGCTGACCGTCGCCGCGCAGATCGGCGGGCGGCTGGCCGGGCGCAGGGTCACCCCCTCCCGGCTGATCGTGATCGGCCTGGTCCTCTTCGCCGCGGGCGCCGCGGTGCTGATGGCCACCGCCCTCGCCCACCTGCCGCTGCCGGTGCTGGCCGCCGGCCTGTTCGTCATGATGTGCGGGGGCGGGCTGGTGATGCCCGGCGCCGGTGCGCTCGCCCTGGCCGGGCAGCCGCAGCAGGTCGCCGGGAGCGCCTCGGCGCTGACCGGTGTGCTGCAGTTCGCGCTCGGCGCCGTCGCCGCGCCGCTGACCGGCCTGGCGGGCGGGGGAGCGCTGCCGATGGCCGCGGTGCTCGCCGTCTTCGCGCTGGCCGCCCTCGCCGCCTTCACCGTGCTGCGCCGCGGCGCCTCCTCCGTCGTTCCGGTGGATGTCGTCCCGGCGGATTAGGTAAGCCTTTCCTGCGTGATGAACAGCACGGGAGGGACCGCACGCCGCGGTTTGTCAGGCGGGAAGGAATTACGCCACACTGATGTTGTGAAATACGTGACCGAGATGCAGGACACCCCGGAGACCGCCGTCGCGCGGCACTCAGGCGTGTCCGCCGAGCGCAGCACGCGTGCGCGTGTCGCCCGGCTCATCCTGGAGCACGGACCCATCACCGCCGCCGCCCTCGGCGAACGGCTCGGGCTGACCCCCGCCGCCGTCCGCCGCCACCTGGACACCCTGCTGGCCGAGGGCATGATCGAGCCCCGTACGGCCAGGCCCAGGGGCCAGCGCGGACGCGGGCGGCCGGCGAAGCTCTTCGCCATCACCGACGCGGGACGCAGCGCCTTCGAGCACGCCTACGACGGGCTCGCCGGCAACGCCCTGCGTTTCATCGCCGACCGCATGGGATCGGACGCGGTGGCCGAGTTCGCCCGTTCGCAGGTGTCCGGCCTCGTCGGCCGCCTGCTGCCCAGGATGCGCGAGGTCCCCGCCGACCAGCGGGTGCGCGTCCTGGCCGAGGCCCTGTCGGACGACGGCTACGCCGCCTCCGCCAGCGGGGCCGGATCCGGGGGCGAGCAGCTGTGCCAGCACCACTGCCCCGTGGCTCACGTGGCGGCGGAGTTCCCCCAGCTGTGCGAGGCCGAGACGGAGGCGTTCGCGCGCATCCTCGGCACGCCGGTGCAGCGACTGGCGACCATCGCCCACGGCGACGGCATCTGCACCACGCACGTGAGCCCGCGCAGGACGCCCGGCCCGGACGCGCTCCGGCGGGCGACCGGGTCCGAGCGGCCCGCACCACGTCAAGACACATCCGACGATATGAGCAAGGAGACCGGAAGGTGACTGTCACCGACCGCCCGGAGCTGGATGGCCTCGGGAACTACAAGTTCGGCTGGGCCGACCCGGACACCGCCGGAGCCGGCGCCCGCCGTGGCCTGTCCGAAGAGGTCGTCCGCAACATCTCCGCGCTCAAGAACGAGCCGGAGTGGATGCTGGACCTGCGCCTGAAGGGCCTGCGCCTGTTCGGCAAGAAGCCGCTGCCCACCTGGGGCTCCGACCTCACCGGCATCGACTTCGACAACATCAAGTACTTCGTCCGCTCCACCGAGAAGCAGGCCACCTCCTGGGACGAGCTGCCCGAGGACATCAAGTCCACCTACGACAAGCTCGGCATCCCCGAGGCCGAGAAGCAGCGCCTCATCGCCGGCGTCGCCGCCCAGTACGAGTCCGAGGTCGTCTATCACAAGATCCGTGAGGACCTCGAGGAGAAGGGCGTCATCTTCGTCGACACCGACACGGGCCTGCGCGAGCACGAGGAGCTCTTCAAGGAGTACTTCGGCACCGTCATCCCGGTGGGCGACAACAAGTTCGCCGCGCTCAACACCTCCGTGTGGTCGGGCGGCTCGTTCATCTACGTGCCGCCGAACGTCACGGTCGAGATCCCGCTGCAGGCCTACTTCCGGATCAACACCGAGAACATGGGCCAGTTCGAGCGGACCCTGATCATCGTGGACGAGAACTCCTACGTCCACTACGTCGAGGGCTGCACCGCGCCCATCTACTCCTCCGACTCGCTGCACAGCGCGGTCGTCGAGATCGTCGTGAAGAAGGGCGCCCGCTGCCGCTACACGACCATCCAGAACTGGTCGAACAACGTCTACAACCTGGTCACCAAGCGCGCCGTCGCCTATGAGGGCGCGACCATGGAGTGGATCGACGGCAACATCGGCTCCAAGGTCACCATGAAGTACCCGGCGGTGTACCTCATGGGCGAGCACGCCAAGGGCGAGACCCTCAGCGTCGCCTTCGCCGGTGAGGGCCAGCACCAGGACGCCGGCTCCAAGATGGTGCACCTGGCGCCGAACACCAGCTCCACCGTGATCTCCAAGTCCGTCGCCCGCGGCGGCGGCCGCGCCTCCTACCGCGGCCTGGTGCAGATCGAGGAGGGCGCGCACGGCAGCGCCAGCACGGTCAAGTGCGACGCCCTGCTGGTCGACCAGATCAGCCGGTCCGACACCTACCCGTACGTCGACGTGCGCGAGGACGACGTGTCCATGGGCCACGAGGCCACCGTCTCCAAGGTCTCCGAGGACCAGCTCTTCTACCTGATGAGCCGCGGCCTGAACGAGGACGAGGCGATGGCGATGATCGTGCGCGGCTTCGTCGAGCCGATCGCGCGCGAGCTGCCCATGGAGTACGCCCTGGAGCTGAACCGCCTGATCGAGCTGCAGATGGAAGGGGCCGTCGGCTGATGGGTCTCGAGACGAAGCCCCTGTCGACCCTCCACGAGAGGTCCTCCTACGACGTCGAGGACTTCCCGGTCCCCACGGGCCGCGAGGAGGAGTGGCGCTTCACCCCGCTGTCGCGCCTGAAGGGCCTGCACACCGGCGCCGCCGCCTCCGGCGGGGGCGTCGTGGTCGCCGTGGAGGCGGCCCCCGAGGTCACCGTCGAGACCGTGGGCCGCGACGACCCGCGGCTCGGCCGGGCCTACGTCCCCGGCGACCGCGTCAGCGCCCAGGCCTACGGCGCCTTCGAGAAGGCGACCGTGATCACGGTCCCGCGCGAGGCCGTCGCCTCCGTCCCGACCGTGGTCACCGTCACCGGGTCCGGCGACGGGCCCGCCTACGGCCACACCCTCGTCAACCTGGAGCCCATGGCCGAGGCCGTCATCGTCCTCGACCACCGGGGCAGCGCGGTCTACGCCGACAACGTCGAGTTCGCCGTCGGCGAGGGCGCCACCCTCAAGGTCGTCAGCCTCCAGGACTGGGCCGACGACGCGGTGCACGTCTCGCACCACCACGCCCGGCTCGGCAAGGACGCCACGTTCAGGAGCTTCGTGGTCACCCTCGGCGGCGACGTCGTACGGCTGTCGCCCTCGGTCTCCTACACCGGCCCCGGCGGCGACGCCGACCTGACCGGCCTGTACTTCGTGGACGCCGGCCAGCACCTGGAGCACCGCCTGCTCGTCGACCACTCCCAGCCCAACTGCCGCAGCAACGTCGTCTACAAGGGCGCGCTGCAGGGCGACGGCGCCCACGCCGTGTGGATCGGCGACGTCATCATCCGGGTCGAGGCCGAGGGCACCGACACCTACGAGCTCAACCGCAACCTGCTGCTCACCGACGGCGCCCGCGCCGACTCCGTGCCCAACCTGGAGATCCTCACCGGCGAGGTCGCCGGGGCGGGCCACGCCAGCGCCTCGGGCCGGCTCGACGACGAGCAGATCTTCTACCTCCAGGCCCGCGGCATCCCCTTCGAGGAGGCCCGCCGCCTGGTCATCCGCGGATTCTTCGCCCAGCTCCTGGAGAAGATCGAGCTGGAGGAGCTCCGCGCGCGCGTTCTCGCCAAGGTCGAGGCGGAGCTGGAGAAGTGACGTTCGAAAGGGTCTGCAAGCTCGGCGACGTCCCCGACGGCGGAGTGATCGCCGTCGAGGTGGGGGGCACCCCGGTGGCCCTCGTGCGCAAGGGGCCCGAGGTCTTCGCGCTGCACGACGTGTGCTCCCACGCCGAGGTCGCCCTCAGCGAGGGCGACGTCTACGACGAGACGCTGGAGTGCTGGCTGCACGGGTCGTGCTTCGACCTGCGCACCGGCAAGCCCACCGGGCCTCCCGCCACCAGGCCCGTCCCTGTCTACCAAGTGAAGATCGACGGCGACGACGTCCTCGTCTCGCTCTCGAAGGAGTCATAAAGTGTCTGATTCGACCCGGGTCCCCGCGGGCTCCACGCTCGAGATCCGCGACCTGAAGGTCTCCGTCGCGGACAAGGAGATCCTGCGCGGCGTCAACCTGACCGTGCGGGCCGGCGAGACCCACGCCATCATGGGCCCCAACGGCTCCGGCAAGTCCACGCTCGCCTACGCGATCGCCGGCCACCCGAAGTACACCATCACCGGCGGCCAGGTCCTGCTCGACGGGGCCGACCTGCTGGAGATGTCGGTCGACGAGCGCGCCCGCGCCGGCCTGTTCCTCGCCATGCAGTACCCGGTCGAGGTCCCCGGCGTCAGCGTCTCCAACTTCCTGCGCTCGGCGGTCACCGCCGCCCGCGGCGAGGCCCCGAAGCTCCGCCAGTTCTCCAAGGACCTCAAGGGCGGCATGGACGCCCTGTCGATCGACGCGGCCTTCGCCCAGCGCAACGTGAACGAGGGCTTCTCCGGAGGCGAGAAGAAGCGCCACGAGATCCTCCAGCTGGAGCTGCTCAAGCCGAAGATCGCCGTCCTCGACGAGACCGACTCCGGCCTCGACGTCGACGCCCTGCGCGTGGTCTCCGAGGGCATCAACCGCTTCCGCGCCGGCGGCGACACCGGCGTGCTGCTCATCACGCACTACACCCGCATCCTGCGCTACGTGAAGCCGGACTTCGTCCACGTCTTCGCGGCCGGCCGGATCGTGGAGCAGGGCGGCCCCGAGCTCGCCGAGAAGCTGGAGGCCGAGGGCTACGAGGCCTACACGAAGGCAACGGCCTGATGACGACCGGCTTTGACGTGGAGAGGATCAGGAAGGACTTCCCGGTCCTCTCCCGCGAGCTGCCCGGCGGCCGGCCGCTGGTCTACCTCGACTCGGCCAACTCCGCGCAGAAGCCGACCCGGGTGGTCGAGGCGATGCGCGAGCACATGGCCATGCACTACAGCAACGTCGGCCGGGCCATGCACGCGCTGGGCGCGGAGTCCACCGAGGCGTACGAGACCGCCCGCGACAAGGTCGCCGCGTTCGTCGGCGCGCCGAGCCGCGAGGAGATCGTCTTCACCAAGAACGCCTCCGAGGCGCTCAACCTGGTGGCCTACTCCTTCGGCAACCGCACCAACGACGACCCCCGGTTCCGGATGGGTCCCGGCGACGAGATCGTCATCTCCGAGATGGAGCACCACTCCAACATCGTGCCGTGGCAGATGCTCGCCCAGCGCACCGGCGCCACGCTGCGCTGGTTCGGGGTCACCGACGACGGCCGCCTCGACCTCTCGGGCCTGGAGGAGCTGGTCAACGAGCGGACGAAGATCGTCTCGATCGCACACCAGTCGAACGTCCTCGGCACCGTCAACCCCGTCGAGCGGGTCCTCGCCCGGGTCCGCCAGGTCGGCGCGCTGATGATGCTGGACGCCTCGCAGTCGGTCCCCCACCAGCCGGTGGACGTCGCCGCGCTCGGCGTCGACTTCCTCGCCTTCACCGGGCACAAGGTCGTCGGCCCCTCCGGCGTCGGCGTGCTGTGGGGCCGAGGCGAGCTGCTGGACGCCATGCCCCCGTTCCTCGGCGGCGGCGAGATGATCGAGGCGGTCTGGATGGACCGCTCGACCTACGCGCCCGCGCCGCACAAGTTCGAGGCCGGCACTCCGCCGATCGTCGAGGCCATCGGCCTCGGCGTCGCCGTCGACTACCTGTCGGAGATCGGCATGGACGCGGTGGCCCGGCACGAGCGGGAGCTCACCGCCCACGCGCTGGAGGCGCTGGCGGAGGTCCCGGGGCTGAAGGTCATCGGACCGCGCGACCTCGACATGCGCGGCGGCACGGTCTCCTTCACCCTGGAGGGGATTCACCCGCACGATGTGGGGCAGATCCTGGACGACGACTTCGGTGTGGCCGTGCGGGTCGGACACCACTGCGCCCGCCCGCTGCACCTGAGGTTCGGGATCCCCGCCACCACGCGGGCGTCCTTCTACCTCTACACCACACCGGCCGAGATCGACGCCCTGGTCCGCGGCCTCCACCACGTGCGGAAGGTGTTCGCCTAGCAATGCCGGAGCAGTTGAGATGATCGCCGAGTCGATGTACCAGGAGCTGATCCTGGAGCACTACAAGCACCCCCAGGGCCGGGGGCTGCGCGAGCCGTACGACGCCGAGGTCCACCACGTGAACCCGACGTGCGGTGACGAGATCACCATGCGGGTGAGGCTCGGCGACGGCGGCAAGATCGAGGACGTCTCCTACGACGGCCAGGGCTGCTCCATCAGCCAGGCCGCGGCCTCGGTGCTGTACGAGCTGACCGAGGGCTCCACCGTGGACGAGACGCTCGCCGTGGTGGAGGAGTTCACCCGGCTCATGCAGAGCAGGGGGCAGGTCGAGGGCGACGAGGAGGTGCTGGGCGACGCCGTGGCGTTCGCCGGCGTCTCCAAGTACCCCGCCCGCGTCAAGTGCGCCCTGCTGGCCTGGATGGCCTACAAGGACGCGGTCATGAGGAGTTCTGAGTGAGCAAGCCTGTGGAGACGCCCACCTCGGCGTCGTATGACGGAGAGACCACCCTTGACGAGGTCATGGAGGCGCTCAAGGACGTCGTCGACCCCGAGCTCGGCATCAACGTCGTCGACCTCGGCCTCATCTACGGGGTCAACCTCGACGTCGGCGAGGCCGGCGCCGCGCCGATCGCCACCATCGACATGACGCTGACCAGCGCGGCCTGCCCGCTGACCGACGTCATCGAGGACCAGGCCCACTCGGCCCTGGACGGCATGGTCTCGGACGTGAAGATCAACTGGGTCTGGCTCCCGCCGTGGGGCCCGGACAAGATCACCGACGAGGGGCGCGAGCAGCTGCGCATGCTCGGCTTCAACGTCTGACCGTCCCGCCGGCCGTGGCGCGCACCCAGCCGGTGCGCGCCGCGGCCGGATTATGTGAGAGGATGCCCGATACCGGGGAACAAAACCCCGGTGCGGAGCGTTGACTCCGTCGTCGGACAAGCGCCCGCCTCCCGCGGAGCGCCCCGAGTTCGGCCTGGCACTGCGAACGCCAGGCATGCTTGATCGCGGTTCGACTGCGTGCGGGTGATAACACCCGCCTCCGTGCGGTGCGCCTCGACTTGCACCGCACCATCGCCCTTCATGGGCGTCGCTCGAGCGCGGCCCACGCCGCGCGCTCAGGCTCGTCCTTTCGCAGAAGTGACGTGCCCCGTACTTCTATCGAAAGGCACGAATCTTCGTGACCATGCTCGACGCTGCCCTGCCCGAGATCACCGAGATCACCGAATCCGCCGCGGTTCCCGCGGGCGTCTCCGAGTTCACCCTCCTGGGTCTGCCGAAGCCGCTGGTGACCGGTCTCTCCCGCCAGGGCATCGAGGCCCCCTTCCCGATCCAGCGGGCCACCATCCCCGACATCCTCGCCGGCAGCGACGTCCTCGGCCGCGGCCAGACCGGCTCCGGCAAGACGCTCGCCTTCGGCCTGCCCACGATGGCCCGCGTCGCCGGGACCAAGGCACGTCCGGGCCACCCCCTCGCCGTCATCCTGGTGCCGACCCGCGAGCTGGCCATGCAGGTGACCGACGCGCTGGAGCCGCTCGGCCGCGGCCTGTCGCTGCGGATGAAGACCGTCGTCGGCGGCATGTCCATGGGCCGCCAGATCGAGGCGCTGCGCCGCGGCGTCGAGATCGTCGTCGCCACGCCGGGCCGGCTGACCGACCTGATCCAGCAGGGCGAGTGCGTCCTGGACGAGGTCCGGGTGACCGTCCTGGACGAGGCCGACCACATGTGCGACCTGGGCTTCTTCCCGGTGGTCAGCGCGATCCTGCAGCAGACCCCGGCCAATGGCCAGCGCCTGCTGTTCTCCGCCACCCTCGACGGCGACGTGGACAAGCTGGTCCGCCGCTTCCTCACCGCCCCGGTCACGCACTCCCTGGCCCCGGCCTCCTCGCCGGTGGACACCATGGAGCACCACCTCCTGGAGGTCCACCGCGACGACAAGTTCGCGGTGACCGCCGCGATCGCCAACCGCGAGGGCCGCACCATCGTCTTCGCGCGCACCCAGCACGGCGTCGACCGGCTGTGCAAGCAGCTCGCCCAGGTCGGCGTCCGCGCCGGCGGCCTGCACGGCGGCAAGCGCCAGAACCAGCGCACCCGCATCCTGGCCGAGTTCAAGGAAGGCACGATCGACGTCCTGGTCTGCACCGACGTCGCCGCCCGCGGCATCCACGTCGACAACATCAGCCTCGTGCTGCACGTCGATCCGCCCCAGGACCACAAGAGCTACCTGCACCGCGGCGGCCGTACGGCCCGCGCGGGGGAGAAGGGCACCGTCATGACGCTGGTGCTCCCCAGCGAGCGCCGCTCCACCGACGCGATGGCCCGCCGCGCGGGCGTCAAGCCGTTCCGCCTGCGGGCGACCCCGGGCCACCCGCGCCTCTCGGAGATCGCCGGAGCGCGCACGCCCAGCGGCGAGGCGGTCCCGGTCTGGGAGCCCGCCGCTCCCGCGACCAAGCAGCGCGAGCGCCGCGGCGGCGGCGGTGGCTTCGGCGGCGGTCGCGGTCCGCGCCGGTTCCGCGAGCGGCCCGCCCGCGGCGAGGACGGCCAGCGCTCCCGTGAGCACGGCGCGGGCGAGCCCCGCGGGAACGTCTCGGAGCTGCGCGGCCAGTACCGCTCCGAGCGCCGCTCCGACGGCCACCCCGACTCGAGGCCCGGCGCCCGCCGCGGCGGGCGTTCCGGCGGGGAGCGCGAGTCGGTCCGCGGCGAGTTCCGCTCCGGAGGCCGCCCCGAAGGGCGCGGCAACCGCCACCACGGCCGCTGAGGGCCGCCGGCGCGCGTGCCGGCCTGACTGACCGACCGTGAGGGCCGGTACGGCGATGCCGTGCCGGCCCTCACGCGTCCGCACGGGTGGACGTGCCGGCCGGGTCCGCCGCTCAGGACCGGTGCGGCCCTTCCACGGACGCCCGGGTCGGCCCGCCGGATGGACGGTCCGGCGGGCCGATCCAGGACGAAGCATCCCGGATGCGTCCGCCCGGCGCGGGCCGCCGTCCCCGTACCCGTCCCGAAGTGCGAACACCCACCCCGCACGTCCCGGGGTCCGGCTACCCTTGACGGGTACATCCGACGACTTTCCGAGAGAGACCATGAAGACCTTCGAAGAGCTGTACGCCGAGCTGTCCGACAAGGCGCGCACCCGGCCCGAGGGGTCGGGGACCGTGGCCGCGCTGGACGCCGGGGTCCATGCCATCGGCAAGAAGGTCGTCGAGGAGGCCGCCGAGAGCTGGATGGCCGCCGAGCACGAGTCGAACGAGCGCGCCGCGGAGGAGATCTCCCAGCTCCTCTACCACGTGCAGGTCCTCATGATCGCCAAAGGGATCGGGCTGGACGAGGTCTACAAGCATCTGTGAGCCGGTCCGCCCGGCTCCGGATCCCGTGACACCTCTCCCGCCCGTGTAAGGAACTTCCACGCCATGCTGCGTCTCGCCGTCCCCAACAAGGGAGCCCTCACCGAGGGCGCCCAGACCATGCTCAAGGAAGCCGGCTACCGCCCGCGCAAGGACAGCAAGGAACTGGTGGTCGTCGACCCCGACAACTCCTGCGAGCTGTTCTTCCTGCGGCCCAAGGACATCGCCGTCTACGTCGGAGAGGGCACCCTCGACGCCGGGATCACCGGCCGCGACATGCTCCGCGACTCCGGCGCGCAGGTCGAGGAGGTCCTGCCCCTCGGCTTCGGCGGCTCCACCTTCCGCTTCGCCTCCGTCCCCGGCCGCTTCTCCGGCGTCGCCGACCTCAAGGGCAGGCGCGTCGCCACCGCCTACGCCGGCCTGCTGGAGGCCTACCTCGCCGAGCAGGGCGTGGACGCCCGGGTGATCAAGCTGGACGGCGCGGTCGAGACCGCCGTCCGGCTGGGCGTGGCCGACGCCGTGGCCGACGTCGTCGAGACCGGCACCACGCTGCGCAACATGGGCCTGGAGGTGTTCGGCGAGCCGATCGCCCGCTCCGAGGCGGTGCTGATCAGGCGGGTCGGCGCCCCCGAGACCCAGGGGATGCAGCAGATCCTGCGCCGCCTGCGCGGCGTGCTGGTGGCCCGCGACTACGTGATGATGGACTACGACATCCGCGTCGAGCGGATCGAGGAGGCCATCGCCCTCACCCCCGGCATGGAGGGGCCCACGGTCTCCCCGCTGCACCGGGAGGGCTGGGTGGCGGTCCGCGCCATGGTGCCGCGCAAGGGGCACCAGCAGGTGATGGACCGGCTCTGGGAGATCGGCGCCAAGGCCATCCTGGTCACCGCCATCTTCGCCTGCCGTCTCTGATCCGTCCTCTCCGGCCGCGCGCCGTCTCTCGCCGGTCCAGCCGCCCGCCGTACGGCCCGCGGCGGGCGGCCGTACGGCCGGCGGGGCGGATCTGACAAATGTCACCGCCGATCCCGGACGACGGGCACTGAGCCCCGCGTCCGGGCGTGCCTAGCGTTGCACCCATGAACGCCATCTCCTTCGCCGACGTGAGCAGACGCTACGGCGACGTGCTCGCCGTCGACGGCCTGGACCTGACCGTCGAGGCCGGCCGGACCGTCGCCCTGCTCGGCCCCAACGGGGCCGGCAAGTCCACCTCGATCAACATGCTGCTCGGGCTGCTGCGCCCCACCCGGGGCCGCATCGAGGTCTTCGGCCACTCCCCGGACGAGGCCGTCGCCAGGGGAGAGGTCGGCGCCATGCTGCAGAGCGGCGAGCTCATCCCCGAGCTCACCGTCCGGGAGCTGGTCGCCTTCGTGCGGCGGCTCTACCCCTCCCCGCTCGGCCTGGACGAGATCCTGGAGATGGCCGACCTCACCGCCCTGGCCGGGCGCCGGGCCGTCAAGCTGTCCGGGGGGCAGGCGCAGCGGGTCAGGTTCGCCCTGGCCGTCGCCGGGGCGCCCAGACTGCTGGTGCTGGACGAGCCCACCGCGGCCATGGACGTGGAGTCGCGGCTGCGGTTCTGGGAGGCCATGCGCTCCTACGCCGCGGGCGGCCGGACCGTCCTGTTCGCCACCCACTACCTGCACGAGGCCGACGAGAACTCCGACCGGGTGATCGTGGTCACGGGGGGACGCGTCGTGGCCGACGGCACCGCTGCCGAGATCAAGGCCGGGGCGGGCGGCCACACCGTCCGCTTCACCCTCGGCGGCCAGGCGGCGGCCGGACTGGAGGCCCTGCCGGGCGTCTCCGACGTGGAGATCTCCGCCGGCACCGCCACGCTCCGCACCGCCGACCCGGACGCCACCGTCGCGGCCCTCTACCGCGGCACCACGCTGGAGATCCGCGACCTGCGGATCGACGGCGCCGACCTCGAAGACGCCTTCCTCTCCCTCGTCCAGGAGTCACGATGACGGACTACGTCAGGCTCGAAGCCCTGCGGATGCTGCGCAACAAGCGCTACGTCATCTTCGTCGTGGTCTTCCCCGTCGTCTTCTACCTCATCTTCTCCAGCGTCTACGGCGACCAGGCCGACGCCGGGGGGCTGAGCGGCAGGGCGTACTTCCTGGTCTCGATGAGCGCCTACGGCGGCCTCGCCGCCTCCCTGATGAGCACCGCCGTGCCGTGGGCGCAGGAACGCGGGAGCGGCTGGCTGCGCCAGCTCCAGATCACCCCGCTGGCCGGCTGGAAGATCATCACGACCAAGCTGATCGCCTCCATGCTGCTGGTTCTGCCCGCGATCCTGCTCGTCAGCGCCGCCGCCATGCTGTTCCAGGGCGTCTCGATGCCTCCCGGGCGGTGGCTCGGCCTACTGGCGGCGATGTGGCTCGGCGTGGCGCCGTTCACGGCGCTGGGCCTGGCCATCGGTTCGCTGCTGCCCCCCGACACCGCGCAGCCCGTGTCGATGATGGGGATGTTCGCGCTGGCGCTCTTCGGCGGTCTGTGGATCCCGCTGGAGGTCATGCCCGAGGGGATGCGCGGCGTCGCCCGGCTGCTGCCGTCCGCCGACTACGTCGGCGTGGGACACGGCATCGTCGCCGGGGACGGCCTGCCGCCGGGTGACCTCCTGGCCCTCGCCGGCTGGGCGGTGGTCCTGGGCGTGATCGCGGTGCTCGCCTACCGGCGGGCCGTCGCGCGCGCCTGAGATCCCCGAGCGGCGCGCGCCTGAGATCCCCGAGCGGCGCGCGCCTGAGATCCCCGAGCGGCGCGCGCCTGAGATCTCCCGATGGGAGGATTCCCGACGTGAAGACCCTCTCCGCGCGGCTCCTCCGCGAGGTGGACGGCGACCGCGTCAGGCTGCTGGCCAAGCTGTCCACCGGCCTGGTCTACATGTGCTTCCCGATCCTGGAGATCGTCACCGGGGAGCTGACCGGCGCGAGGGCCGCGTGGGGCGTCCTCGGGCTGGTGGCCTTCACGGCCTGCTACGTCGCCGCAGTGCTGCTCGTGCGGACGTTCGGCGAGCCCGACCGCTCCACCTACTGGCTGCTGGGCGCCGCCACGGTCCTGGCCGTCGCGCTGTCGGCGGCCCTCGGCGGCAGCTGGACGGCCCTGCCGATCTTCGCCGTCGTGCTGCACGCCGGCATGCTGCGCCCGCGCCAGTCGATGGCCTGCATCGCCGCGATGTGCCTCGTCGTCACGCTGGTCGGCCTGCTGGAGGAGCACGACCTCGGCCTGACCCTCCTGTTCCTGCTGCAGGCCGTCACCCTCGGCGCGCTGTTCCGGGGCATGCGCTCCACCCGGCTGCTGGTCGCCCAGCTGCGCCGGGCGCAGGAGGAGATGGCCCGGCTGGCGGCGGGAGAGGAACGGCTGCGCATCTCCCGCGACCTGCACGACCTGCTCGGCCACAGCCTGTCGCTCATCGTGCTGAAGAGCGAGCTGGCCGGGCGGCTGGCGGAGGAGGGCTCGGAGCGGGCGCTGCCGGAGATCCGCGACGTCGAGGCGGTGGCCAGGAAGGCGCTGGTCGAGGTGCGCGAGGCCGTCGCCGGTTACCGCAGGCGCGGCCTGCCGGAGGAGCTGGACGGCGCCCGCGCGGCCCTGGAGGCCGCCGGGACGCACGTGACGGTCCGCCTGGCGGGCACGCCCCTGCCGGAGGAACTGGACGGCCTGCTCGGCTGGGCGGTGCGGGAGGGCGTCACCAACGTCATACGGCACGCCCGGGCGGGCCGGTGCGAGATCGGCGTGACCTCCGACGGCGGCGCCACCGTGCTGGAGATCGCCGACGACGGGCGCGGGGCGGGGCCGTACGAGCCGGGCAGCGGGCTGCGCGGCCTGGCCGAGCGGGTGGAGGCGGCCGGCGGCGTGGTCAGCGCCGGGCCGCGGAGGAACGGGTTCGTCCTGCGGGTCACGGTCCCCGCGGCGGCGGGGGAGGCGCGGGCGTGATCAGGGTGCTGCTGGCGGAGGACCAGGCGATGGTCCGGGGCGCGCTGGTGTCCCTGCTCGGGCTGGAGCCCGACATCGAGGTGGTGGGGGAGGCCGCCTCCGGCCCGGAGGCGGTCGCCGTGGCGCGCGAGGTCCGCCCGGACGTCGCGCTGCTCGACATCGAGATGCCCGGCGGCGACGGCATCACGGCCGCGGCGATGATCCGCGAGGAGGTGCCGGACTGCAGGGTCGTGATCCTGACGACCTTCGGCCGCCCCGGCTACCTGCGCCGGGCGATGGAGGCCGGGGCGGTGGCGTTCCTGGTCAAGGACAGCCCGGCGCGCGAGCTGGCCGCCGCCGTACGGCGGGTGCGCCGCGGCGAGCGGGTCATCGACCCGGACCTGGCCGCGGCGGCGCTGAGCGCCGGCCCGAACCCGCTGTCGCCCCGTGAGCGCGACGTCCTGGCCGCCGCCGCCGACGGCTCCACCGTCGGCGACATCGCCGGGCGCCTGCACCTGTCGGAGGGCACGGTCCGCAACTACCTGTCCTCGGCCATCCACAAGACCCACGCCCGCAACCGCATCGAGGCGGTCCGGCGCGCCCGGTCGCAGGGCTGGCTCTGACCTCGTCACGGGGCCGCCCCCGGCTCCGCTCCGGGCGGCCTGTGCCCGGGCCCGGCGGGCTCCCGGCCCCGTGACGCCGCGCCTCAGGCCGACAGCAGCGCGGACTCCTCCTCCTCGATCCGCCGGTTCCACTCCTTCTTCGTGGCGCGCCAGGACTCGTCGTCGCGGCCCGTGCGCCAGTAGCCGGAGATGGACAGCCGCGACAGCGGCAGGCCGCGCTCGGCCCGCAGGTGACGGCGCAGGTCCCGGACGAACCCCGCCTCGCCGTGCACGAAGACGTGCGGCTCGCCCTCGGGGAAGGCGAACGCCCGCACGGCGGCGACCAGCGCCTCGCCGACCGGCGCGTCGCCGCGGTGCAGCCACACGATCTCCGTGTCCGCCGGGTGGTTCAGCGGCTGCTCCTCCTCGGGGCCGGCCACCTCCAGGAACACGTGGGCGCGGGCGGCGGCGGGGAGGCGCTCCAGCGAGGCGGCGATGGCCGGCAGGGCGCTCTCGTCGCCCGCCATCAGGTGCCAGCCGGCCTCGGGGTCGGGCGCGTAGCCCCCGCCGGGGCCCAGGAAGTGGATCTCGTCGCCGGGCCGTACCCGGGCCGCCCAGGGGCCGGCCAGGCCGCTGTCGCCGTGGTGGACGAAGTCCAGCGTCAGCTCGCGCGCCGCGGGGTCCCACGCCCGGACCGTGTAGGTCCGCGTGGTGGGCCACTGCTCACGGGGCAGGTCGCGCTGGACGGCGGCCAGGTCGAACGGCTCGGGGTAGGTCACCCCGGCCGGGGGGAACAGCAGTTTCACGTAGTGGTCGGTGAACTCGCCCGCCTCGAACCCGGCCAGGCCGTCGCCGCCGAGCACCACCCGGATCATGTGCGGGGTGAGCCGCTCCACCCGCACCACCTCGCCGCGGGTCGTCCTGCGCGCCGGTCTGCCCTCTGCCATGATCACTCCGATAGGGAAGGTTAGGTTCGCCTAATTCGTAGGATACGGGCATTTGCCGGGCTTGCTCCCGCGGGGGGCGCGCCACGGGGCCGGGAGCGCTCCGGCGCCCGCGGGCGTTCCGTCCGCCCGTCCTCGGGCGGCCCGTCCGCGCCTTCCCCCGGCGCGCTCGCACGCGGAGCGCGAACTATGAATCTACGATGTAAAGAAGCCAGGTCCGGACAGTGATCCGCGGGAACGGCCGACCACCGGCGAACCGGGGGAACGGCGGTGACGAGAGGGTCAGCGCGTCTCGGCCGTGACGTGACGGATGAGGTCCGAGACGCGGACGATCCCGATGCAGCGGCCCATCTCGTCGATGACCACCAGGTCGTCGTAGACCCGCGCCGGATCATGCCCGGCGGCCCGCATGGCGGTGACGGCAGGGGTGGATCTGGGAACGGTGCGAGCCGGGTCGGCCAGGCGGGCGGCGGGCCTGCGGGCGTGCAGCGCGTGCCCGAAGCGGCCGGCGACGGCCAGCAGGAAGCGTCCCCGGTCGAGACTCGACCGGGGACGCTGGTACTCGTCCACCAGCACCACGCTGGTGATCGACGGCTCTCCGCCGAAGGCCGCGGTCACCTCCTCGGCGGTGGCCTCGCAGGGCAGGGTCACCGCCGGGAGCAGGAACTCCTGGACGCGGGGGCCGAGGGGGGCCGCGGCCAGCTCCCGCTCGGCGACGGGCAGCGGCACGTGCACCCGCCCGGAAGGACCGGGGACCAGCAGCGGCCCCTGCGCCAGCCGTACCCCCCAGGAGCGCACCGCGGCGAGCTGGCTCTCCCGGGTCACGGCGGGGGCGAGCATGTGGACGCCGAGCCTGCGCGCGAGGCCCGAGAGGGACTCCGCGAGCGTGGCGCGCCGCCGGTCCCGCGGCACCTCGGCCATCAGCGCGGGGGAGAGCACCGCCAGGTACGGCGCGGCGTCGGCGAGCAGGTCCAGCGGGACGTGGCCGGTGCCGAGCTCGCCGATCGCCGTCAGGTAGCCGACGGCACGTATCCCCTCCAGCCCGGTGAGGAGGGTCCGGCGCTCGATCGGGGCGAAGTCGCCCTGCACCAGCAGGATCACCTCCGGGGGGCGACGCCCGCTGACGCGCAGGGCCTCGTGCAGCGGCGCCAGCGCGGCCGATCCGCCGATCACCACCGTCGACGGCAGGGGGAGCAGCAGCGGCATGCGGGTTCCGGCTCCGGTGACGTGCGGAATCGCCCGCAGCACCGAGGAGAGGTTCTCACCCCGGACCGCGGGCTGGAGGGCGATGACGCCCCCGGTGGCGAGATCGACGACGGGCGCGGGGGCCGCGGCGGCGGGCCCGGAAGCCGGCGAGAAGGGGGGCGTTCCACTCGGCACGTTCCGAGGATGGGGCCTCCCCGGTGCGCTTCTGAAGCGGACACGGGGATGTTCACCGAGTCTTCTCCGGGGGTTGCGCTGAGCGGCCGGTCACCGTGGCGGAAACGTCACGTGGCGGGCCGGACGCCGCCGTGGACATGCCGCCCGTGGCGGAGACGTCCCCCGCCCGGCGGGGTCCGGAGCGGCGACGGGGCCGGTAGGGTCGGTTCCCGTGACATCACGACCGGCCGGGGGCGGGGCCCGCTGGGTGTCGGTGGGGCCGGAGCGGCTCGGCCGCTGGATCGACGGCTTCGCCGCCCGGCACGGCCCGCTGGAGACGACGGCGGGTGACGGGACCGTACGGCTGGCGGCCGCCGACGGCGCGGTGGCCGAGTGCCACGTGCCGTTCCCGCCGCTGACGCCCGACGGAGGCGGCCCGCTGGCACGGCTGATCACCCACGCCCGTGCCGAGCGCCGCGTCGGCGTGCTGCTGGTACGACTCGGCGGCCACGCGGCCGGGGTCTTCCAGGGTGAGACGCTCCTGGCGTCCAAGGTGGGCTCTCGGCTCGTGCACGGGCGCAGCGCGGCGGGCGGCTGGTCCCAGCAGCGGTTCGCCCGGCGCAGGGACAAGCAGGTGGGCGAGGCCCACGCGGCGGCGGCCGAGGTCGCGCTGCGGGTCCTGGCCCCGCGCCTGGCCGAGCTGGAGGCGGTGGTCCTGGGCGGCGACCGGCGCGCGGTGGACGCGCTGCGGGCCGACCGCAGGCTGGAGGGGGTCTTCGCGCTGGAGACCGGGCCCTTCCTGACGGTCCCCGATCCCCGGCTGGCCGTGCTCCGGACCGCCCCGGGCCTGTTCCGCGCGGTCCGCATCCGGCTGGCCGATCCGACCTGACCGGCCCCGCAGGGCCGTACCGGGGGCGCGGCCGGCCGTACCGGTGGCCCGGCCGTACCGCACCCGTGGCACGGCCGGTCCGGCGCGACCTGGGGAGAGCCCTCGTACGCGCGCCGTACACTGATCGGTATGCGCACTTCCGATTGACGCCGCCCCGCGAGGCGAGACGGCCGGGCCGGGGGCCTGAGGAGCACACGACGGCCGGTTCGGCGGTACTTCGGCGGTACTGGCAGTACGGTGAGCCGTCCCATCCCATTCTGGAGTGTTTTCCACCATGATCGTGGCTTCTGACATCGAGCTGCGCGCCGGGGCCCGGCTGCTCATCGAGGGCGCGTCGTTCCGGGTCAACCCGGGTGACAAGATCGGGCTCGTCGGCCGCAACGGCGCGGGCAAGACCACCCTGACGAAGGTGCTGGCGGGGGAGGCGCTGCCGGCGTCGGGCACGGTGACCACCACCGGCGCGGTCGGCTACCTCCCGCAGGACCCCCGTACCGGCGACCTGGAGGTGCTGGCCCGCGACCGCATCCTGTCGGCCCGCGGGCTGGACGAGGTGCTGCGCGAGCTGCGCGCGGCCGAGGGCGGCATGTCCTCGGCGGACGACCGGACCCGCGACCGGGCGGTGCGGGCCTACGGGCGGCTGGAGGACCGGCTGCACGTCCTGGGGGGATACGCCGCCGAGTCGGAGGCGGCCTCGATCGCATCCAGCCTCGGGCTGCCGGACCGGGTGCTCGGGCAGCCGCTGTCCACCCTCTCGGGAGGTCAGCGCAGGCGGGTGGAGCTGGCGCGGATCCTGTTCAGCGGGGCGGAGACTCTCCTGCTTGACGAGCCGACAAACCACCTCGATGCCGACTCAATCGGGTGGCTTCGTGATTTTTTACGATCCCATCAGGGCGGTTTGATCATTATCAGCCACGACGTGGGGCTTCTTGAAGCGACGGTAAACCGGGTCCTGCACCTCGACGCCAACCGCTCGGTGGTCGACACCTACAACGTCGGCTGGAAGGCCTACCTGACCCAGCGGGAGACCGACGAGAAGCGCAGGAGGCGCGAGCGCGCCAACGCCGAGAAGCAGGCCGCGGCCCTGATGTCGCAGGCCGACCGGATGCGCGCCAAGGCCACCAAGGCCAAGGCGGCCCAGGACATGCAGCGCCGTGCCGAGCGCCTGCTGTCGGGCCTGGAGGCCGAGCGGCAGGGCGACAAGGTCGCCCGGCTGCGCTTCCCGCAGCCCGCGCCCTGCGGGCGCACGCCGATCACCGCCGAGGACCTGTCGAAGTCCTACGGCTCTCTGGAGGTCTTCACCGGCGTCGACGCCGCCGTCGACCGGGGCAGCAGGGTCGTCATCCTCGGCCTGAACGGCGCCGGCAAGACCACCCTGCTGCGCATCCTGGGCGGCCTGGAGCAGCCGGACACCGGCGCCGTCAAGCCCGGCCACGGCCTCAAGCTGGGCTACTACGCCCAGGAGCACGAGACCATCGACCCGGACCGGACGGTGCTGGAGAACATGCGCTCGGCCAGCGAGCTGGCCGACGTCGAGCTGCGCAAGGTCCTGGGGTCGTTCCTGTTCACCGGGGACGACGTGGACAAGCCGGCCGGGGTGCTGTCGGGCGGGGAGAAGACCCGGCTGGCCCTGGCCACCCTGGTGCTGTCCGCGGCCAACGTGCTGCTGCTCGACGAGCCCACGAACAACCTCGATCCCGCCAGCCGTGAGCAGGTCCTCACTGCACTAAAGTCCTATTCTGGGGCGATTGTGCTCGTCACGCATGATGAGGGTGCAGTCGAGGCTCTACGACCCGATAGGGTGATCTTGCTACCTGACGGAGTCGAAGATGCTTGGAGTGATGAATTTTCCGATCTTGTGGCACTTGCCTGATCTTAATTTGAGCGGGTACGGATCTTTTCCCATGGAGTAGGTAGCCGATCGCGCTGAAATGACTGATCATGGCGTGAGTAACGCTGCGGAAGTCTGGCACTACAGGAGGTACTCGTGGCCGAGACTCTCAAGAAAGGCACCCGGGTCACCGGGGCCGACCGTGAAAAGCTGGCCTCCGACCTGAAGAAGCGCTACAGCGCGGGTGAGAGCATCCGCGCCCTGGCCGCTTCGACCGGTCGGTCGTACGGCTTCATCCACCGCATCCTGAGCGAGTCCGGTGTGACTCTGCGAGGGCGCGGCGGCGCCACCCGGGGTAAGTCGAAGCGCTGACACCGCCTCGGAACGCGCGACCGCAGCCGCTCGTCCCCCACGCTGAGACGTCCCGCTCGGGCCTGTAGAACCTCGTTCTGGAGAATCGATAGGCTCGGGCGAGACGGAAGACGGCAGCTGGGAGAGCGAGCCATGACGGAAGCGGTGTTCGCGGGAAGCGCGGAGGGGCCCTCCCCGGAGGAGGCCGGTCTGCGTTACGAGGTGGACGGCGAGATCGCGACGATCACGCTGGACCGGCCGGACAAGCGGAACGCTCAGACGTTCGCGACCTGGTCGGCGCTGGCCCGGATCGGTGACAGCCTGCCGCAGCAGGTGAGGGTCGTCGTGGTCAGGGGCGAGGGACCGTCCTTCTCGGCAGGGATCGACCTGCGGATGTTCACCCCGCAAGGGGTGCCGGGCCAGGGATCGTTCGCGTCCTCGGCGGCGCTCGACGACTCGGTCTTCGAACAGCGGATAGCCCAGGCGCAACGGGGGTTCCTGTGGCTGCGCCGCCCCGGCGTCGTCTCGATCGCGGCCGTCCAGGGATACGCGATCGGCGCCGGATTCCAGCTCGCCCTCGCCTGTGACCTGCGCGTCCTCGCCGACGACGCCAAGCTGTGCATGAAGGAGCCCGCCCTCGGGCTGGTGCCCGACCTGACCGGCACCAAGCCGCTGGTCGACATCGTGGGCCTGCCCAGGGCCCTGGAGATCTGCCTCACCGCCCGCACCGTGGGAGCCGAGGAGGCCGTCCGGCTGGGCCTGGCCGAACTCGTGGTCGCCCCGGACGAGCTGGCCGGCGCCGTACGCGACCTGGCCGCCGCGCTGCTGGCGGTGGACCGCGACGCCGCGACGGCCACCAAGCGCCTCCTCCAGGGCGCCGCGGGCCGTACGCTGGAGGAGCAGGCCGCCGCCGAACGGCGCGAACAGGTCGCCCGGGTCAAGGCGCTGTTCGCCGGAAGCTGACGCCGGAATGGAAGGAACCCGGCCGGTGCTCCTCCCGGTGGAGGAGGCCACATGGCGATGATGGGCGGGGGGTTCGGCCCCCAGGCGATGCGCTCGCTGCGGCGCGACAGTTCGGTGACCAAGGAGCGTCTCGCACCGGGCACGGTCAGGCGTATAGCGCGCTACGCGCGGCCGTTCGCCCGGCAGATCACGGCGTTCCTGGTGCTGGTCGTGGCGGGCTCGGTCATCGTGATCGCCAACCCGCTGCTGATGAAGGCGATCATCGACGACGGCATCGCCCAGAAGCGGCCCGGCGTGGTGCTCGCCCTCTCCGGGGTGATCGCGGCCCTGGCGCTCGCCGACGCGGCGCTCACCCTCGGCCAGCGCTGGTTCTCCTCCCGGGTCGGCGAGGGACTGATCTACAACCTGCGCACCGAGGTCTTCGACCACGTGCAGCGGATGCCGGTGGCGTTCTTCATGCGCGCCCAGACCGGCGCCCTGGTCTCCCGGCTGAACACCGACGTGATCGGCGCCCAGCGGGCGCTGACCAGCACCCTGTCGTCGGTGGTGTCCAACGTGGTCATGCTGGTGCTGGTGCTCGGCGCGATGCTGGCGCTGTCGTGGCAGATCACCCTGGTCGCCCTGGTGCTGCTGCCTGTCTTCCTCTTCCCGGCCCGCTGGGTGGGCCGCAAGATGTCCGGCCTCACCCGTGAGCAGATGCAGCTCGACGCCGAGATGAGCTCGCTGATGACCGAGCGGTTCAACGTCGCCGGCGCCATGGTCGCCAAGCTGTACGGCCGCCCCGACGAGGAGGCCGCCGACTTCGGCAGCCGGGCCGGGCGGGTGCGCGACGTCGGCGTCACCGTCGGCATGTACGGCACGTTCTTCCGCGTCGCGCTCGGCCTGGTCGCGGCCCTGGCCACCGCGCTGGTGTACGGCGGGGGCGGCCTGCTGGCCATCGACGGCGCCTTCGAGCTCGGCACCCTGGTGGCGCTCGCGGCCCTGCTGATGCGCCTGTACGGCCCGCTGACGAGCCTGTCCAACGTGCACGTGGACGTGATGACCGCGCTGGTGAGCTTCGACCGGGTCTTCGAGGTGCTCGACCTGAGGCCCATGGTCGCCGAGCGGCCCGGCGCCCGGCCCGTCCCGGAGGGCCCCGCCTCGATCGAGTTCGACGGCGTCCGGTTCACCTACCCAGCGGCCTCGGAGGTGTCGCTGGCCTCGCTGGAGTCGGTGGCACGCCCCGACCCCGGGCCCGGCCAGGAGGTGCTGCGGGACGTCTCCTTCACCGCCCGGCCGGGTCAGATGATCGCGCTGGTCGGCCCGTCGGGCGCCGGCAAGACCACCATCACCGGCCTGGTCTCGCGGCTGTACGACGTGAACGAGGGGGCCGTGCGCATCAACGGCCTGGACGTGCGCGACGCCACCTTCGAGTCGCTGCGCGACACCGTGGGCGTGGTGATGCAGGATGCCCACCTCTTCCACGACACCATCGGGGCCAACCTCGCCTACGCCAGGCCCGGGGCCGGCGACGAGGAGATCTGGGAGGCCCTGCGCGCCGCGCAGATCGCCGACCTGGTCGAGGCGCTGCCCGAGGGCCTGGAGACCGTGGTGGGCGACCGGGGCTACCGCCTGTCCGGCGGGGAGAAGCAGCGCCTGGCCCTGGCCCGGCTGCTGCTCAAGGCGCCCCGGGTCGTCGTCCTCGACGAGGCCACCGCCCACCTCGACTCCGAGTCCGAGGCCGCGGTCCAGCGGGCGCTGAAGACCGCGCTGGACGGCCGGACCTCCCTGGTCATCGCGCACCGGCTGTCCACCGTCCGCGAGGCCGACCAGATCCTGGTGATCGTCGACGGGCAGGTGGTGGAGCGGGGCCGCCACGAGGAGCTGCTGGCCGTCGGCACCGTCTACGCCGAGCTCTACCGCACCCAGTTCAGCGGCGACTGACCTCCCCGCGCGGCCCGACGGCGGGCCGCGCGGGGACCATCGGCTGCCCGGGGACCTGAGGGAACCCGCGGATCCGGGCCGGACCGGGCCGGCGGCGCACTCACCGGTAGCCCAGGCGGGTGAGCTCGGTGCGGGCCACCTTCTCCACCAGGGCGGCGTCCTCGCCGTGCAGCCTGCTCCGCCACACGCCCGCCCTGGGGGCGTGCCCGCCGTACAGGGCGACCTTGGACACCCGGGCCTGGAGGAAGGCCGACAGCTCCTCCACGGTCCGGGCGGGGGAGGAGGCCAGATCCTCGTAGCGGAGGGTCAGCAGCTGCCCGCGCGGCAGGTCGCGGTGGAGCGCGGCCGACAGCCGGACCGCGCTGCGCCAGCGCAGCGCGCACTTGCCCGCGGTGGGCATCTCCTTCCAGCGGTCGCGGTGCTCGGCGGCCTTGACGCCGAGGAACGGGTTGGGGAACTCGGTCTCCTCGCTCAGCATGGCCGGCTTGAACCACGCCAGCGCCGCCGGGTCGGCCAGCATGTCGGCCACCACGTCCCGGCCGTCCCTGATCAGCTGGACGAACCGGGCGTCGGGGAACGCCTGGAGCAGCACCTGGGCGCTGTAGATCAGGTCGGGGCTGGCGTCGCCGAACCGCGCCACCGCGCCCGGCGCCGCGCACGGCCCGGCGCCGGTCACGCCGCCCGCCTCCCGGCAGGCGGCCGGGCACTCGCCGCAGGCGCCGGGGAGGATCTGCCAGGACTCGGCCAGGGCGTCGCGCAGCACCCGGGTGGCCCCCATGCCCCGGCCCGCGATGGACGGGCGCCGGGCGAAGGCGTACACCACGTGGGCGACCGGGGCGCGGCCGATGGTGACGTGGAAACCGGGGGAGCGTTTCAGGGCGCGGGCCAGCAGGTCCGAGCCGGAGTGCGGGGCGGCGAGCACGAACACCGGCTGACGGACCTTGATGCCGTTGACCACGAGGATGTGGGGCGGAGGTCGCATATGTGTGCCCAGTGTGGCACCGTTTCCAGCGTGAACGAACCGGCCCTGCCCACACCATCCCTCACGGACGGCGCGGCCGTCCGGCCCGCCGTCGTCCCGCCCCGGCTGCGCCCCGGCGACACCGTCGCGGTGGTCTGCCCGTGCGGCCCGCCCGACCCGGCGCAGCTGCGGCGCGGCGCGGGCGTGCTGGAGGAGCTGGGGCTGAAGGTCGTCATGGGCGAGCACGTCCTCGACCGCGACCGCTATCTCGCCGGCTCCGACGCCGGCCGGGCCGCCGACCTGCAGCGGGCCTGGTGCGACCCGGCGGTCGCCGCGGTGTTCTGCGGCCGGGGCGGCTACGGGGCCTCGCGGATCCTGCACCTGCTCGACTGGGAGGCCATGCGGGCCGCCGGGCCCAAGACCCTCGTCGGCTCCAGCGACGTCACCGCGCTGCACCAGGCGTTCTCCGTCGAGCTGGGCGTGGCCTCGCTGTTCGGCCCGATGGCCGCCTGCGACGTGCTCAGCGGCCCCGCCGGCTCCGAGCCCCGAACCCTGGAACACCTCGCCGCCGCGCTGTTCGGCGAGCCCGGGCCGATCACCGGAGACCGGGTCATCGTCCCCGGACGGGCCGTCGCACCGGTGACGGGCGGTAACCTCAGCCTGCTGGCCGCTTTGTGCGGCACGCCGCACCAGATGCGGGCCCGGGACCGGATCGTCCTGCTGGAGGACATCGCCGAGGAGCCCTACCGCGTCGACCGGATGCTCACCCAGCTCCTGCGTTCGGGCTCCCTGGACGGCGCGGCCGGGTTCGCCCTGGGATCCTGGGTGGGCTGCGGCGACCCCTACCCGACGCTCGTCGAGCGGCTCGCGCCGCTCGGGGCGCCGGTGGTCGCCGGGCTTCCCGTGGGCCATGGGACACCACAGTTCAGTGTGCAGTTGGGGGCACTTGGTGCTATTGATGCAGAATCGTGCTCTCTGACGGGCTCACTCACCGATCCCGGGAAGGCACCCTGGGTGCAGACCTAGGGGGACGGGAGAGGGGAAAAGTGCGTGAGGCTGTTCCGGCGGCACCGTGATCGGCGGGTTGCGCCCTCGGCGAACCCGGTGGACTCGGCGAAAACGGTGAACGCGGCGAGATCGGCCCCGCCTGGGCCGGCCCGCCCGGTCGAGGAGGTCGATCTCGACTCCCTGCTCGCCCTCGTCGCTGACACCCTCGGCTACGGCTGCTCCTTCGAACCCGGCGGCGCCACGCTGACCCTGTCGGGCCCCCGCACGATCGAGGTACGGCTGGCGGGCCTGCGCGCCGAGGCGCGCCGCCGGTCGCGGGAGGACTGGCCGGTGCTGGTGTCCGGGCACCTCTCCCACGTGCTGGCCACGGCGGACGAGCCGTTCGACGCCTGCGACCTGGCCCAGGCCGGCCCGCTGCTGGGCACCCGCGTCCGCTTCGACGACGGCCTGGACGACGGCCTCGTGGTCGGCCGCCACCTGGCCGCCGACCTGGTGGAGGTGCTGACCATCGGGCACGGCGCGGCCGAGCGGCCGGTCCGCCCGGAGGAGGCCGGCTGCTGGCCGGTCACCGCGGCCCAGGCGCTGGAGCTGGCCGCGGCCGACGTCCGCGGCGGACGGCCCGCGGTGAACGAGGCCGACCTCGGCGGCGTCGCGGTCCTGAACCTGGACGGCGCGGGCGCCGCCTCCTGCCTGCGCCGCCTGGACGAGCACCTGCCGCTCCCGGCCGACGGCGCGCTGGTCGCGCTGACCGGGCCGGCCACCGTGGTCGTCCACCCGGTCGAGGGCCTCGGCGTGGTCCGCGCGATCGAGCGGCTGAGGCTGTTCGCCCAGCGGGAGTTCGAGCGGCGCGCCGGCGCCCTCAGCCCGCACGTCTACTGGTGGCACGGCGGCGGGCTCGCCCTGGTCCGGGCCGACCTGGTCGCCCAGGACGGGCAGGTCCGCCTGGTGGTGGCCCCGCCGCCGGAGTTCGCCCGCGTCATCGCCGCCCTGGCCGTCCGGCCCGACGCCGACACCCCCGAGCGCTGACCCGCACCGGTCAGTCGTCCCCGGCGAGCGCGCGGGCGGCGTGGATCAGCGGCACGTGGCTGAACGCCTGCGGGAAGTTCCCCACCTGACGGCCGTGACGGGGGTCGTACTCCTCGGCGAGCAGGCCCACGTCGTTGCGCAGCGCCAGCAGGCGCTCGAACAGCTCCACGGCCTCGTCCCTGCGGCCGATCATCGCCAGCGCCTCGGCCAGCCAGAAACTGCACGCCAGGAACGCGCCCTCGCCGCCGGGCAGGCCGTCGAGGTTGCCGTCCTCCGACACCGGGTAGCGCATCACGAAACCGTCGGTCATCAGCTCCCGCTGGATCGCCTCGACCGTGCCGACGACCCGCGGGTCGCCCGGCGGCAGGAACCCGACCATCGGGATCATCAGCAGTGCGGCGTCCAGCTCGCGCGAGCCGTACGACTGGGTGAAGGTGTTGCGGGCCGCGTCGAACGCCTTGTCGCAGACCTCGGAGTGGATCTGCTCGCGCAGCGCCTTCCACCGCTCCACCGGCCCCGGCCGGCCGAAGTCCTCCGCCTGCCTGATGGCCCGGTCGACCGCGACCCAGCACATGACCTTGGAGTGGGTGAAGTGCCGCCGCGGGCCGCGGACCTCCCACAGGCCCTCGTCGGGCTCGTCCCAGTGGGCCTCCACGTAGTCCATCAGCTCCAGCTGGATGGTCCAGGCCCGGTCGTCGGGCTCCATGCCCGAGGTGCGCGACAGGTGCAGGGAGTTCATCACCTCCCCGTAGACGTCGAGCTGGAGCTGGGTGACCGCGCCGTTGCCGATCCGGACCGGACGGGAGCCCTCGTAGCCCGGCAGCCAGTCGAGCTCCAGCTCGGTCAGCCGCCGCTCCCCGGAGACGCTGTACATGATCTGCAGGTCCTGGGCGCGGCCGGCGATGGCCCGCAGCAGCCAGGCGCGCCAGGCGCGGGCCTCGCCGAGATAGCCGGCGCCGATGAGCGCGTCCAGCGTCATGGTGGCGTCGCGCAGCCAGCAGAAGCGGTAGTCCCAGTTGCGGACGCCGCCGATGTCCTCGGGCAGGGAGGTGGTGGGGGCGGCGACGATTCCGCCGGTGGGCTCGTAGGTGAGGGCCTTGAGCGTGATGAGGGAGCGGACCACGGCCTCGCGCCAGGGCCCCTGGTAGGCGCACTGCTCGACCCACTCCTCCCACAGCCCCTCCGTCTCGGTGAGCTGCTCGAGCGGATCGATCTCCACGGGCCGGGGCTGGTGGGAGGGGTGCCAGGTGAACACGAACGGCACCCGCTCGCCCGCCGAGACGGAGAACTTCGCGCGGTGGGCGTAGTCGCCGCCGTGCAGCGGGACGGGGGAGTGCAGCCAGATCGAGTCGGGGCCGCCGACGGCGTGCAGCAGTCCGTCGGTGCGGCGCACCCAGGGCACGATGCGGCCGTAGTCGAAGCGGACGCGGACCTCGGTGGACATCTCGACGGTCCCCGACACGCCCTCCACGATCCTGACCAGGTCGGGGTTGGCGTGCCTGGCGGGCATGAAGTCGATCACCCGGACCGTGCCGGTGGGGGTGTCCCACTCGCTCTCCAGGACCAGCGTCTCGCCCCGGTAACGCCGCCGGGTGGCGGGCGGCCGCCCGGGGCCGGACGGGCCCAGCCACCACTGCCCGTTGTACTTGTCGCCGAGCAGCGCCGCGAAGCACGCCGGGGAGTCGAAACGTGGCAGACAGAGCCAGTCGATGGAGCCGTCCCGCCCGACCAGGGCGGCCGACTGCATGTCGCCGATGAGCGCGTAGTCCTCGATCCGCATGGCTCCGACGCTACCGTTCCTAGGCAGTGTCCAGGAGCGGCATCTGGTGCCGGCTTCCGGAACTGCGCGCATCCCGAACGGTGTTGGATGCGCTGGTCTCCCGCGTTCGCTGAGTCCTCGTCCGGCGACGTGCATCGTGTGCAGGTTCCGTGACGAGTGGGCGGGTTCCCTCACGCTCTCGGTCACCCGGTCGGGCCTGGGCGGTCCGATGCCCGCGACGATCACTCTGGTCGTCGCGGGGCGGTGCCGCGCGTCGCCGGATCGGGTGTCCGAGGGCGCGTCGCCCGATCGCGATGCCGGCGGCATCGTGTCGGGACATCTTTCGTTTGCCGCTGGTGAGGGGCTTGCGCCAGTGCTCATCGCGCCACATCGAGGTATACGCCGGATCCACTGCGACGATGGCGAGGTCCCGCTCGGCAGCCATCGAGACCAGCCGGGCCTTGAGCCTGCCGGTCGGGATTCCAGAGATGATCTGCCGGAATCGCTTCTTGCGGCCATGCTTCTCGCGGGTCTTCTCGGCGGCGAAGGCCAGGTTCTCGATACCGATCGCCGTGACACCGCATCGCTTGGCCCAGTGCAGCAACCGGCTGATGGCGTGCCGCACCTGGGCGTCACGGTGCTCTGCGGCGCCGGACAGGTCGTAGCAGAAGCGTTTCGGGTCGCCGATGGGGTTGCCGTGCGCATCAAGGCGGTAGGCGGCGAAGTGATCGGCGTTGGTGTCCACCCCGACCATGCCGGCGGCGCGGGCCGTCTCCAGGGCAACGGTCCGCCCTTGGAGCGGTATCCGCCGGGCGCCTGCTTGGTGCCCTTTTCCCCGATCGGCCGGGACAGGCGGTGCATCAGGATGCGGACACCGGCCTCCAGGACCTGGATGTGAGCGAGCCGGCAGCGCCGGGAAAGCGCCCACTGATCGTGGGTGGCCTTGGTGATGCTGCCCGCCCAGCGGGACGACGATTCGGCCGTCAGGCCCTGCTTGCGGGCCGCCCAGGTGCCCGAGCTGTGATCTGCGCCATCGATGCGGCGGGCCTTGAGATCCAGCGACGCCAAGCGGCCGAGATGCTCGCCGACCAGCCGCAACACCGTGTCGTCCTCGGGCGTCAGATGCTTGAGACGGTCGCGTATCGCCACACCGGCCGGGCCGGGCGCGACGAACGGCGCGTCGATGGCACGTCGATGGCACGCAACCGCTTGCGCTCACTCATCGGCAGCCGCCGCTTCCAGCGCTTTACGGGCCCGCCTCTTCGCCGACCGGCGACCGTACAGGCGCTCGCACAACGACGTCAGCACCTCTGCCATGTCCCGCACCAGATCGTCGTCGACCTCGCCGTCATCCAGCACGACCAGGCGACGACCCGTGGCGGACAAGGCGGCTTCGATCAACTCGACGTTCATCCGGCCGAGGCGGTCCTTGTGCTCGACCACCACGGTGGTCACCTTCGGGTCGGCCAGCAGGCGCTCGGCCTTCGAGCGGCGGCCGTTCACGCCCGAGGCGATCTCGGATTCGATGCGCACGATCCTGTGCCCGGCCTTCGTGGCCCACGCCGACAGACGTGCCGTCTGCCGGTCCAGGTCGGCCTTGTGATCGTGGGACGAGACTCGGGCATACAGGCCCACGCCACCGGTCACCGGTGGGGAGGTGTTCGCGTCGATGTTCACCAGGATCGTGCGCGGTCCCACGCGTTCCGCAGGGACCGGCAGCATGCCCTCACGGAACCAGCGGTACGCGGTACGCGGGGCGATCCCCTGTGCGCGCGCCCATTCCGTCAGATTCATACGCGAGATCATACGTCACTCATGGCACCCGAAGGACACTCATGGACACTTATTCGAGAGCAGGTTGAACCCCGGCCGCGGCGGATCAGCCGCGCGGCCGCATGAACGGCATGAAGAACTGCGTCAGGGGCCCGATGGCCAGGGCGAACACCACGGTGCCGACGCCCACGACGCCGCCGAGCAGCCAGCCCGCGGCCAGCACCGTGATCTCGACGAGGGTGCGGGCCACCCGGATGCTCAGGCCGAGCCGGTTCAGGCCGGTCATCAGCCCGTCGCGCGGGCCGGGGCCGAGGCCGGCGCCGATGTACAGGCCGGTCGCCGCGGCGGTGACGATGACTCCGGCCAGCAGGCAGGCCCAGCGTGCGGCCAGCGGGCCGGGCGAGGGGACCAGCCACATGACCGCGTCGGCGAACACGCCGACGAGGATGACGTTGCTGATGGTGCCGATCCCGGGCTTCTGCCGCAGCGGGATCCACAGCAGCATGACCGCGGCGCCCACGATGATGATCCACATGCCGACCGAGAGGCCCATGTGGACGGCCAGGCCCTGGTGGAAGACGTCCCAAGGGCTTCCGCCGAGGCTCGACTCGATCTGCAGGGCGATGCCGGCGCCGTACAGCGCGAGCCCCGCGTACAGACGCAGGAGGCGGTTCGGCAGGGAGCCCAGGGATGAGATGGATGCTTCACTCATAATGGCCTTCATTCTTCAAGGCCACTGATCCACGGCAAAAGGGCCAATCACCGATAAATGGCCTTACAGTGGCATGTGTGAACCGGTATCTGAGCGGCCCGCAGCTGGCCCGTCTGGTGGCGCTCGACCCCGGCGTCCGGCCGTACTACCGGGCGCTGGCCGAGACGGTGCGGTCGCTGATCCTCGACGGGCGGCTCCCCGTGCGGGTCCGCCTCCCGGCCGAGCGCCACCTCGCCCAGGAGCTGGGCGTCAGCCGCACCACCGTGACCGCGGCCTACGACCGCCTGCGCGAGCAGGGCTATCTGGACAGCAGGCAGGGCGCGGGAAGCTGGACGGCGCTGCCGCGCCCCTCCGAGATGGGCGCCGACAACCCCTGGATCGCCTCCGGGGACGACGGCCTGCTGCCGCTGCACGCCGCCGCGCCGCCGGCCACCCCGCTGCTGCACGAGGCCGTCGCGGCCGCCGCCGAGCGCTACCCGTGCCGCACGCTCGGCACGGGCTACGAGCCCCCCGGGATCACCCCGCTGCGCGAGGCGGTCGCGGCCCGCTACACCCACCGGGGGCTGGCCACCCGGCCCGAGCAGATCCTCGTCACCACCGGCGCCCAGCAGGCGATCCACCTGGTGATGACGATGCTGCTGGCACCGGGTGACCCGTTGCTGCTGGAGTCGCCGATCTACCCGCACGCGATCGACGCCGCCAGGGCGCGCGGCGCGCGGATCGTCCCGGTCGGCGTCCCCGACGACGGCTGGCACCTCGACCTGCTCACCTCCGCGCTGCGCCAGTCGGCCGCCCGCCTGGCCTACGTGATCCCCGACTTCCAGAACCCGACCGGCCACCTGATGGACGACACCGTCCGGGCCGGCCTGGTCGGCGCGGCCAGGAGGCACGACACCGTCCTCATCGTGGACGAGACCTGGGCCGAGCTGGCCATCGACGAGGTGCCCCGTACGGCCCCGCTGGCCGCCTTCGACACCGACGGGCGGGTGATCAGCATCGGGTCGGCGTCCAAGCTGTGGTGGGGCGGCCTGCGGATCGGGTGGGTCCGCGCGACCGCCGCCATGGTGCGGCGCCTGGCCGTGCTGCGCGCCGCCGTGGACATCGCCAGCCCGGTGTTCGAGCAGCTCGTGGTGACCGAGCTGTTCGGCCGGATCGAGGAGGCCAGGGCCGACCGCCGCCGTACCCTCGGCGCCTCCCGCGCGGCCCTGGTCGCCGCGCTGGCCGAGCACCTGCCCGACCTGACCTTCACCGTGCCCGCAGGCGGCGGCGCGCTGTGGGCGCGGCTGCCCGGCCCGTCGGCCGTCGCGCTCGCCGACGCGGCGGCCTGCCACGGCGTGCGGCTCGCTCCGGGCCCCTGGTTCGGGATGGACGGCGCGCTGGAGGGCCGGCTGCGCCTGCCGTTCACCCAGCCGCCCGCGGTCCTCACCGAGGCGATGGCGCGCATCGCCGAGGCCAGGGTCAGGGGCCCGTACGGCGCCCGCCCCGCCGAGCCGCTCACCCCGGTCCTCTGAGCCGCCCCGAACCGGATCGGGCGCGGGATCAGGGGCCCTGGTCGGAGGCCACGCCCCGGGCCAGCGGCGCGCGCAGCCGCAGCTTCATGGCGGCGATGCGCAGCCCGAAGGCCAGCACCGCCGCGGCCAGCGTGGCCGGCCAGCCGTGCAGGTCGAGGGTGTAGAGCGCGGCCATGACCGCGGAGCCGAGCATGGCCGGCACCGCGTACAGCTGGCGGTCGTACAGCAGGAGGGGGATCTGCCCGGCCAGCACGTCGCGCAGGATGCCGCCGCCGACCGCGGTGGTGACGCCGAGCAGGGCGCCGTGCAGCGGGCTGAGGCCGTAGTTCATCGCCTTCTCGGTGCCGACCGCGCAGAACAGGCCCAGCCCCGCCGCGTCGAGCACGTCCACCGCGGGCATGACCCGCTCCACCTGGGGATGCCAGAAGAACACGATCGCCGCGGCCACGGCCGGCACGACCACGTAGCCGGTGCTGGAGAAGGCCGCGGGCCGCACGTTGAGGATCAGGTCGCGCAGGATCCCGCCGCCGAGGGCGGTCATCTCCGCCAGCACGGTCATGCCGACCACGTCCAGCCGCCGCCGGACGCCGACCAGCGCCCCGGAGAGCGCGAAGACGAAGATCCCGATGAGATCGAGGGCGTGAATCACCGTCTAATCATCCCATGACCGGATATATGTGGTCACCGTTTCAGGCGGACGGCGACCCGGCCGCCGCCCCCTCCCCGTGATGCTCCCGCATCAGCCGGTTGAGCCGGGGGACGAACACGAACATCAGCGCCCCGGCGGCGAGCGCGATCAGCGCCAGCGTGAGGAAGTACATGGGCTCCGACACGTAGTCGCGCAGCCGCGCGGTCTGCCCGCCCACCGCGTCGCCCACCGCGATGGCGATGAACCACACCCCCAGCATCTGGCCTTTGAACGCCGCGGGGGCCAGCCTGCTGGTGATCGACAGGCCGATCGGGCTCAGCGCCAGCTCGCCGAAGACCTGCACGAGGTAGACCAGCACCAGCCACCACACCGAGATCCTGCCCTGCTCGGCCAGCTTGGCGGCCAGCGCCATGACCACGAAGCTCAGCCCGTTCATGAACAGGGCGATGGCGAACTTGTGCGGGGTGGTCACCCGGTTGCCCAGCCTGACCCAGAGCGCCGCGAAGACGGGGACGAGGAGCGCGATGAACAGCGGGTTGAACGCCTGGGTGGTCGCCGCGGTGATCCTGACGCCGAACAGCGACAGGTCGGTGCGGTCCTGGGCGAAGAACAGCAGCACGGTCGGGGCGAGGTCGTAGAGCATCCAGAAGATCGCCGCGGCGGTGAACAGCCAGACGTACGCCTTCATCCCCGAGCGCTCGTCCTCGGTCAGGTTGTGGCTGCCGAGCAGGATGTAGGCGAAGTAGCCCACCGGCACGGCGATGATGAGCAGGGTCACCACCAGTGAGAACGCGCCCAGGCTGAACGTGCCGGAGACCGCCCAGAGCGCCAGCGCGCCGGCCGCCGCGGCGACGGCGCCCCCGGCCACGGCGGTGAAGCGCCGCCGCTCGCGCGGGGTCAGCCGGTGGCCGGGCGCGTCGCCCGCGCCCCGCAGGTGGCGGCGGCCCGCCGCGTACTGCGCGAGCCCCAGCGCCATGCCGACGGCCGCCGCGCTGAAGCCCAGGTGCCAGCGGTCGCCGGAGGCCAGCCAGCCCACGATGAGCGGCGCGGCGAAGGCGCCGATGTTGATGCCGAGGTAGAAGATCGAGAAGCCGGCGTCCCGCCGCGCGTCGTCGTCCTCCGGGTACAGCTTGCCGACCATCGCGGAGATGTTCGGCTTCAGCAGCCCGGTGCCGGTGATGATGAGCAGCAGGCCCAGGGCGACGAACACGCCCCCGCTCACCGGGATCGCCATGCTGATGTGGCCGCACATGATGATGAAGCCGCCCCACAGCACCGCCCGGCGGGCCCCCAGGATCCGGTCGGCGATCCAGCCCCCGGGCAGCGCCACGAGGTAGATCAGCGCGCCGTAGACGCCGACGAGCGCCGTGGCGGTCTGCTGCGACAGCCCCAGGCCCCCGGCGACGGGGGAGGCGGCCATGAAGGTGGCCAGGATGGCGCGCAGGCCGTACCAGCTGAAGCGTTCCCACATCTCGGTGCCGAACAGCGTGGCCAGGCCACGTGGATGCCCGAAGAAGGTCTTCTCCTCGGTGCGGGTCTCCGCGGACATGTGAGCCCCCCGGCCTCGTCGCGTGATGACACTCCACCCTACGTAGCGGAGGGGGGTGGCCCGACCCGGCGGGGGGTGCCTGTTTCGAGGCGTTCGCGCAGGTCATAGCGGTTTCCGCCTCCGTGGGCGGGGCTGGCGGCGCCGTCCGCCCCGGGCCGGGGTGCTTCTCGCTTTTGGGCCTTGTCCCAGGTCCGTGGCGTGTGGTGCGATGCATCCCAACCGGGCGGGCGAACACGTCGCGAACACGTTGCGAACACGGTGCGGAGGCGTCATGGCGGGTGTCCTCGAAGAGCGCGCGGAGATCGAGCGGGAGATCGGCGGCCGTACGGTCTGCGACCTGCTGCGGGAGGCGGCCGAGCACCATCCCGACGCCCCCGCCTACTCCGACCCGGACGGCGACGGCTGGGTCACCCTCACCTACGGCGACGCCCGCCGCCGCGTCCTGGAGATCGCCGCCGGCCTCGCCGCCCTGGGACTGCGGCCCGGTGAGGCGGTCGCGCTGATGATGGTCAACCGCAGCGAGCACGTCCTGGCCGACCTGGGCACGGTGCACGCGGGGGGCGTCTCCTGCTCGGTCTACGCGACCTTCACCCCCGAGCAGGTCGCCTTCGTCGCCGACGACGTCGGCGCCAGGATCGCGGTGCTGGGCGGCCCCGAGGAACTGGCCCGGTGGGAGCCGGTGCTGGACCGCCTCCCCGCCCTGGAGAAGGTCATCGTGCTCCAGGACGCCCCGGCGGGGAGGAGGTTCCTCTCCTGGGACGACTTCCTGGCCCTGGGCCGCGAGCGGCTCGCCGCCGACCCGGGCGCCGTCGAGACCCGCTGCGAGGCGGCCCGGCCGGACGACGTCCTGACCGTGCTCTACACCTCCGGGACCACCGGGAACCCCAAGGGCGTGCCGCTGACCCACGCCAACGTGCTGTTCGAGGTGGCGGCGACCACCCGGATGGCCGACCTGCCGCAGCGGGGCACGCAGATCTCCTACCTCACCTACGCGCACATCGCCGAGCGGGTCCTCAGCCTCTACCTGCCGCTGCTGAAGATCTCCCACACCCACTTCTGCACCGACATGACCCGTCTCGGCACGGTCCTCGGCCAGGTGTCGCCGGTGCTGTTCTTCGGCGTGCCGCGCGTGTGGGAGAAGATGATGGCCCGCCTGCAGGCGCTGCTGGTCTCCCAGCCGGAGGAGCGGCAGCGCGACGTGCGCGAGGCCATGGCCGCCGGGCTCGCCTACCTGGAGGCCGGGCAGTACGGCGGCAAGCCCTCGCCCGAGGTGCGGGCCGCCTACGAGCGGGCCGACGCCGGGCTGCTGTCGGTGATCCGCTCCATGATCGGCCTCGGCGGCGCCGCCTGGCTGGGCAGCGCCGCCGCGCCGATGCCGCTGGAGGTCCAGCGCTTCTTCGCCGGCCTCGGCATGTGCGTGCTGGACGTGTACGGCATGACCGAGACGACGGGCGCCTTCACCGCCAACGCCCCGGACCGCTACAAACTCGGCACGGTCGGCCAGGCCGGGCCGGGCGTGGAGGTCCGCATCGCCGAGGACGGGGAGATCCTCACCCGCAGCCCCGCCAACACCCGCGGCTACCTGAACCGCCCCGAGGCGACCGCCGAGCTCATCGACGAGGACGGCTGGCTGCACACCGGCGACATCGGCACGATCGACGACGACGGCTTCGTCCGCATCGTGGACCGCAAGAAGGAGCTCATCATCACCGCCGGCGGCGAGAACATCTCCCCGGCCAACATCGAGAACCACCTCAAGGAGCACCCCCTGATCGGCCAGGCCCTCGCCTACGGCGACGGCAGGCCGTACCCGGTGGCGATCCTCACCCTCGACGGCGAGGTCGCCCCCGGCTGGGCGCACAGCCGTGGCATCCCCCCCACCGACCTCGCCGGCCTGGCCGGGCATCCCGAGGTCCTGGCGGAGGTCGGGGCCGCCGTCGCCGCCGCCAACGAGCGCCTGGCCCGCGTCCAGCAGGTCAAGCGCTGGCGGCTGCTGCCGGCCGAGTGGACCGCCGAGACCGAGGAGCTGACCCCCAGCCTCAAGCTCAAGCGCCGGGTCGTGCACGCCAAGTACGCCGAGGTCATCGACGAGCTGTACCGCGACTGACGGGCACGGCGGGCGCGGCGGGCACGGCGGGCGCGGCGGGGACGGCACCCGCCACCGGCCGGAGCGTCGCGATCTCCGCCGGGAGCCGTCGTTTTGCCAACCGGGCGTGTGTCGCCTGCCCGGTCGTTACCGGGCGTTTCCTAACGTCCTGGGCATGGCAATGAGACTCCTTCTGCCGCTCCTGGCGTCGGGGGCCGCCCTGTCCGCGCAGGCGGGGCCCGCCACCGCCGCGGAGGAGCCGGTGATCCGTTCCGTGACACTGCGCCCCGGCACCCCCGTGGTCGGCCCGACCGGCTCCCTGCGCCTGGTGATCGACGTGGTCGCCCGCGGGGCCGCCGGGCCGGACGCGGTGGCCGTCCGGGTCGAGCCCGGAACCCCGCCCGCCGGCGGCCCGGTGCTCCGGCCCGAACCCCTGCCGCCCACCCTCCAGCAGTGGGGGACGCCGATCCCGGCCCACGCCGTCTTCTCGCGTCCCGCCGCCTCCCGGGCGCCCGCCGTACGGAGGACCGGCGGCGGATGGGAGACGTGGCGGTTCCTGCCCGACAAGCAGCTCAACCGCTGGTACCCCACCGGGCCCTGGATGGTCATCGCCACCGCCAGGGGCGCCGGCGGCGCCTCGGCCACCGGATACGCCCGCTTCGAAGTGAAGCGCGCCACCCGGTTCAGCTCGATCGAGGCGGCCCGGGAGGGCCGGGACGTGAGGGTCACGGGCGTGCTGAACCGGGTCGATCCGCAGGGCTACCTCGACTACGCCCCGTTCCCCGGCCAGCCCGTCGAGATCCTGCACCGCGAGGACGGGCGGGAGGGCTGGGCGACGGCGGCCACGGCCGTCACCGACCGGCAGGGACGCTTCACCCGCCGGGTGCCGGGAGCAGCCCGCGGGGGAGGCGGCGACTGGCGGATCCGGTACGCCGGGACGTCCGGACACGCCTCCCGGCTGAGCGTCATCCACCCGACCGGCGGCCGGTGACTCCCGGAACCCCCGCGGGGCACGGGCGCGCGCCGGGCTCCGCGGCGGGCACGGGTACGGCCCGCCGCGCCGGGCGCGGCACCGGTCCGGGCACGGGTACGGCCGTCCGCGCCGGACGCGGCGCCGGCTCAGGCCAGGGCGTGCACGACCGCGCCGAACAGGGCCGGCAGCCGCTGCGCCGCCGGGACCACCAGCCGCGGCACCGCCCGGTGCCGGCGGGCCGACACCAGCGCCCCGGTGAGCAGCCGGTGCCGCCGCGACAGCCGCAGCCAGGCGCCCTCGTAGGCCTGCGGGACGCCGGCCCGCAGGCAGTCCACCAGCACCCGCGCCGACGCCAGCGCCAGGGAAACTCCCTCGCCGGTCAGCGCGTCGACGTACCCGGCGGCGTCGCCGACGAGCAGCACCCGGCCGGCGACGCGGGCCCGGACCCGCTGACGCAGCGGACCGGCGCCGCGCACCGGGGTCACGGCCCGGCCGTCCAGCCGCTCCAGCAGCGCGGGGAAGTCCGCCAGGTGCTCGGCGTACCCGCGCCGCCGCGAGCTCAGCACGGCCACCCCGACGAGTTCGTCGCCCACCGGCGTCACGTACGCCTCGCCGTCGGCGGCCCAGTGGACCTCCACGAAGTCGCTCCAGGGGGTGACGCGGTAGTGCCGCCGCAGGCCGTACCGGCGCGGCCGGGGATCGGGCAGGCCCAGCCCCAGCATGGCCCGCACGGGGGAGTGCAGGCCGTCGGCGGCCACCAGCCAGCGGGCGCGCAGCCCGGCGGCCGCGACCCCCTCGCCGTCCTGCCGGACCTCCTCCACCCTGCCGGGCAGGACCTTCACCCCCAGCTCGGCGGCGCGCGCCGACAGCGCGGCGTGCAGCTCCGTGCGCCGCGCCCCCAGCCCGGGTCCGTCGCGGAACGCCGCCTGCGCCCGGTGCCGCCCGTCGAGATAGCTGATGCCGCGCAGCGCCCGGCCCGGCGGCCGCACGCCCAGCGCCCCCAGCGCGGCGACGCCGCTCGGCATCAGCCCCTCGCCGCACGCCTTGTCCACGGGCGCGATGCGGGGCTCGACCACGACCGCCTCCATGCCCGCCAGCGTCGCGTGGATCGCGGTGGCCAGGCCGGCCGGCCCGCCGCCGGCGACCAGCACGTCGATCACGCCGGGGCCCGCCCGGGCACCGGCGGAGCCGCCGTGGCCAGGGCGGCGTCCTCACACCGGATCCGCACCACCATCAGCGCGGCGTTGAGCACGGTGAAGACGGCCGCGGTGACCCAGGCGCCGTGCACCAGCGGCAGCGCCGCGCCCTCGGCCGCCACCGCCACGTAGTTGGGGTGGCGCAGCCACGACAGCCGGTACGGGCCCCGCTCCACCAGCGGCAGGCCCGGCACCACGATCACCTGGGTGTTCCAGCGCGGGCCCAGCGCCGCGATGCACCACCAGCGCAGCGCCTGGGCGGCGACCACCACGGCCAGCATCGGCCAGCCCAGCGCCGGGACGAACGGCCGGTCCGCCAGCCCGGCCTCCAGCAGGCACCCGGCGAGCAGCCCGGTGTGCAGGGCGACCATCCACGGGTAGTGACCCTGCCCGTACACCACCCCGCCCCGCTCCAGGCTCCAGCGGGCGTTGCGGCGGGCGACCACCAGCTCGGCGAGCCGTTCGACTCCGACGAGCAGGACGAGCAGCAGGTACCACATCGAGAGATCCCAGGTCATCGGTCCCTACCAGCGCAGAAGGACGAGTTCCGAGCAGAAGCCGGGGCCCATCGCGATGAGCAGCCCCGGGGTGCCCGGCGGTGGCCGCAGGGCGATGGTGTCACGCAGCACGTGCAGCACCGAGGACGACGACAGGTTGCCCACCTCGGCCAGCGAACGCCAGGTGACGTCCAGCGCGCCGGCGGGCAGCTCCAGCGCCTCGGAGACGGCCTCCAGCACCTTCGGGCCCCCGGGGTGGCACACCCACGCCGTCACGTCGGAGGCGGTGAGGCCGTGGTCGGCCAGGAAGCCGTGCACGTCGTCGGCGAGGTAGGCGCGCACCACGTCGGGCACGCCCGGGTCGAGCAGCACCTTGAAGCCGCTGTCGCGGACGTCCCAGCCCATCACGTGCCCCGAGTCGGGATACAGGTGGCTGCGGGTCGCCACCACCCGCGGGCCCGCCCCGCCGTCCATCTCGCCGTCCGCTCCGCGGCCCGCCGGGGCCGCCCCCCGACCGCCCCCGGCGCCGTCTCCCGCCGCCGCGCCGTCTCCGGCGGCCCGCCCGTCGCCGCAGGCCACCACCGCCGCCGCGCCGTCGCCGAACAGCGCGCCGGCGACCATGTTGGCCGGAGACGCGTCGTCGCGCTGCAGGGTCAGCGAGCACAGCTCCACCGACAGCAGCACGGCCACGTGGTCGGGCCAGCCGCGCAGGTAGTCGTGCACCCGGGCGATCCCGGCGGCCCCCGCCACGCAGCCGAGCCCGAACACGGGCACCCGCTTGACGTCGGGGCGCAGCCCCAGGCGGCCGGCCAGCCGGGCGTCCACCGAGGGGGCGGCGACACCGGTCACCGAGGTGAACATGATCATGTCGACGTCGCGGGGTTCGAGCCCCGCCGCGTCCAGCGCCGCGCCGACGGCCTCGGCGCCCAGATCCACGGCGGTCTCGACGAACACGTCGTTGGCCGCGCCGAACCCGTCGAGCTTGGCGTACCCGTCGAGGGGGAGGGCCAGGTGCCGTGAGCGGACCCGGGCGCTTCCGTGCAGCCGGTCCAGCAGCCGCCGGCCGGTGCCTTCGAGCCCGCACATCCGCGCGACGGCGTCGGTGATCTCGGCCTGGGAGTAGCGGTTCGGTGGCAGCGCGCCGCGCACGGCGGCGATTCGCGTCATGTGGCAGGTACCCCCCGCACGGAGGAAAGCGGTCACCGGCTTCCTTGCCCACCTACGTCTGTGACATGCCTCACCCGCCCTAGTACTCCAGCATCACTTTGTGATCTCTGGTGTGTAGCGTGTCGTCCTTGTGATGGA
>NZ_JBEZNH010000054.1:0-50241 GCF_040653115.1 Streptosporangium sp. NPDC048047
AGTGCACGCCGTTGCGTGCCGCCCACTCGGAAAGCTTCACGGGATCATTATAGACAATGAGAAAGGCTGAGGTTCACTGATTAATTGCGCGGCAGTTTTTAGCCCTCGCCCCCGAGCACACCGCCCGCGACGTGTGGGCCATGCTCCTGCCTCTCTACCGGGATCTCGCCGGGGCGCCTGACCGTGATGGGCGACTCGGCGGGGGGCAACCTGGCCCTGTCCCTGGTCATGCAGGCCAGACAGGCCGGCCTGCCGCAGCCGGCGCGTCTGGTGCTGGTGTCGCCGTGCGTCGACGTCTCCTGCGACGATCCGGCGATGGCGAAGCTGGAGCGGGACGACCCGATCCTCGCCCCCGAGGGCGTGCGCGAGGCCGGCCGTCTGTACGCGGGAGGTCTGGACCCGCGTGATCCGGTGGTCAGCCCCCTGTACGGCTCGCTCCGCGGCCTGGCTCCCATCGCCGTCTTCACCGGCACCCTCGACATCCTCAACGTCGACGCCCACCGGCTCAAGGACAGGGCACGGCAGGAGGGGGTGTCCCTGGAGTGGTTCGAATACCCCGGCATGATGCACGTCTGGCCCCTGTACTCCCTGCCCGAGTTCAGACGGGCCGTCGACGAGATCGTCGCGGTGATCGAAGGGTCCCGGACCTGAGTTCCTCCACCCGTTCCAGCCGGGCGCGCGGGTGGGCCGGCACGAGCCAGGGCGGCGAAGCCGTACGGTGAGCCGGCCTTGCCGTGGCCGCCGACGATCTGGGTCATCTGTCGAGGGATCCGCGATCACTGCCGATGGCGGAAGCTGATGCGCATCAGCCGGCTGTCAGCCCAGTCTTCGAGTCGAGTCGGCCGGATGGTGCCGGGGTCGTGGGGCTGGTTGAGATCCGCGACGATCTCCGCCAGCACGGCCTGACGTTCAGCCGGGTCGGTGACAGGCGTGGCCCGTGCAGGCAGATCTGCGCAGATCCCGTTCTTGAGGTGGAAGGTGAAGTCGGGATCGGCGAGAAGGTTCGCATGCCAGTCGGTCGCGGCACTGCCGGCGCCGCTGCACAGGTAGGTGGTGCCCACAGCCCGGTAGAAGAAGATCTCGATGCGGCGTGGCCGGCCGGTGCGTCGCCCCAGCGTCGTGATGTCGATGATCCGTTCGCTGGTGCCTGCTGCGGGTGTGATCTCGATGGCTCGCCGGATGTGATCGGGCAGGTGCGACAAAGACGCGTCACGTGCGGAGTCGTTCCATCCGGTCGTGTCTGGACTGCTCATGCGGTCTCGGTCTGAAGGGCGGGCCCGAGGAGGAGTCCACCGTCGATGACGTACTCCGACCCCGTGATGAACGACGCGTCTGATGACGTGAGGAACAGGAGAAGCCGGGTGACGTCGGCCGGCTCTCCAAGTCGGGGGATGGCGAACGGCTCGGGTGAGTAGAAGTCGGCGATCGCCGCGGTGGCGCCGGCCGCCGGTTCTTGGATGAAGGGGGTCGCGATCACGCCGGGGTGGATGGTGTTCACGCGGATGCGATCCCGGCCGAGTTCGAGCGCCGCCGTTCGGGTAAGTCCTCGCACGGCCCACTTGCCGGCGACGTACGGCGCGTAGTGCGCCGTACCGCCCAGGCCCATCGTCGAGGCGATGTTGACGATGGCTCCCCCTGTCGCGCGGCGCAGAGCGGGGGCGGCGACCTTGATGCCGAGGAAGGTCCCTGTGAGGTTGATATCGAGGATGCGCGACCACGTGGCCTGGTCCGTGTTCTCAATCGGCACCGGCGGGTTCTGGACGCCCGCGTTGTTAACGAGTACGTTCAGGGCGCCGAAGGCGCTCTCGGCGGCCCGCACGGCAGCGGACCACGAACTCTCGTCGGTGACGTCGAGGCGGGTGAAGTGGGCGCGGGTCCCGAGCTCGTCGGCGAGAGCGGCGCCGCGTTCGGTGTCGATGTCGCCGATCACCACGTTCGCTCCCTCCGCGTGAAAGGCGCGTACGTGGCTCGATCCCTGGCCACCGGTCCCACCGGTCACGAGCACGGTCTGGTTGTCGAAGCGATTCATCCGATGTTCCTTCGGTACGTGGGTGACCGACCGGGATCATCGGCGATGAACGGCCGGCCGATGGTGAGCCGGGCGACTCACCACTGCCTTGACAGTAGGTCGGCGACAGTGGCGAGTCAAGCCACTCATCTCGTATGCTCGGTCCATGAACAGGGTCGTACCGACGTACCACCAGCGCGTCGCCCAGGAAAAGCACGCGCTGATCGTGACGGCCGCGACCGCGCTGTTCCTCGAGTTGGGCTACGACCGGACATCGCTGGCGCGGATCGCAGAACGCTCGGGTGTCTCGCGGGCCACCTTGTTCAAGCAATTTCCGAGCAAGGCCGCCCTGTTCGACGCCATCGTCACCGAGTCCTGGTCAATCGCTGACGAGGAGGATCCTCCGCCGGCAGGCAACGTCGTCGACGGGCTCAGCGCCCTCGGCCGCCGTTACGCCGAACTGTTGAGCCGGCCCCAGATGACCGACCTGTTCCGGATCGTCATCGCCGAGCTGCCGCGGTTCCCGGAGCTGGCCCATGCGCAGTTCTCGCACGGGAAGATGCCCTACTTCGAGTCGGTACGCAGCTACCTCCTGGCTGAGCACGAGGCGGGAACGGTGCGGGTCGAGGACGTGAACCTCGCAGCCACCCAGTTCCTAGGCATGATCTCCAATTACGTCTTCTGGCCGAAACTCCTGGTGCCGGGCTGGGAGGTGACCGCCGAACGCGTCGCCCAGGTGGTCGACGAGGCCGTCCGCACCATCGCCGCCCGGTACGCCGCGACTGGACCGGGGGCGTCCACCAACGACTGAGTCCCGCCGTCACTAAAGGAGTTCGGCGTCCAGGCTGGCGCGGAACTCTCTGACCTGGATGGTGGTGCCGTACGGGTCCAGGCGGGCGGAGAAGCGGCGGAGGCGTTCGACCGAGCGGGCGGAGGTCAGGGCTCCGGCCAGCAGGACGGCGGCCCGCGCCCGCTGTGTCCCGGACCGGCCTCGCGACGCGCCCGCGCCGTCGTGCGCGAGGCGCTCCGGGCCGCGGGCGTGCCCGGCGAGGACGTCCACGACGCGGAGACGATCGTGGCCGAACTGGCGGCCAACGGCGAGCGTCATGCGCGCCCGCCGTACGAGGTGCGCCTCTTCGTCGTGGACGGCGTCCCCGTCTGGTGCGAGGTGGTCGACGGCGATCCGGATCCGGGGTGGATCCCGGCGCTTCTCGACCGTCCCCGCGGTCAGACGACGCTGGACCTGTTCGCCGAGCGCGGGCGCGGTCTGATCATGGTCAGGGAGCTGTCCCAGGGCTACTGCCGGGTCTGTCCGACGACGGTCTTCACGACGGGAGCGTCCGGCAAGGCGGTCGGCTTCGCCCTGCCCACCCGTTCGGGCGAACGCCTGGCCGTACCGCCCCCGCCGCATCTGGCCCGCCGTACGGTCCGGCTCCGGTTGAACCCGTGATTCCGCGTCACGTCCGGGCGGCTTCCGCGCGGGCGCCGCGGCTCACCGCCGTCCCGGCAGGCGTCTTCGCGATCCCGGCCGGCTCCGGTGCCCGCCGCCGGATCAGGCCCGACCGGCTCCGTCGCCGCGCCGCCGGTTCAGGCCTGGCCGGCCACGCGGGCCACGTCCTCCAGCCGGGCGCGGTAGCCCTCCCACCATGACCGGTCGCCCGGCGGCAGGTTCCCGGCGTCCTGCCGCAGTCCGGCGGCCCCGTCGATGAGCTCCCGGACGATGTCGGCGTGCCCGGCGTGCCGGTCGGTCTCGGCGATCATATGGATCAGGATCCGGTGCAGGGTCACCTCGTCACGGCCCTCCGGCCACCACGGCACCCGGCCGGTCGCGTCCAGCTCCAGCGCCTCGATCGTCGCGTCCGAATGCGCCTGCACCCGGTGGTACAGCGCGATGATCTCCTCGCGCGACTCCTCCGCGGTCGCCCACATGTCCGCGTTGGCCTCGGCCTCGTCCTCCATCCAGGGCAGCGGTTCGGGGAACGGCCTGCCGAAGACGTCACCGAAGTACCCGGCCTCGGTGCCGGCCACATGTTTGATCAATCCGAGGAGGTTGGTCCCGGTGGGGGTCATCGGCCGGCGGATGTCGTACTCCGCCAGTCCGTCGAGCTTCCAGACCAGGGCCTCACGGGCGATCTTCAGGTAACGATGGAGATCCGACTTCGGATCCGATGCAGTCATGCCGGACATCCTGCCACCCGATGCCGCGAACCGGTCCGCCGCTTCCGCGGCACGCCATCCGGGTAGATCCCGGGGATGGGGGACATCATCGTCAAGCGGGTGTACGACGGCGGGCCGTTCGAGGGGACGGCGTTCCTGGTGGACGGCATGTGGCCGCGCGGTGTGCGCAAGGACGAGCTGGAGCGGGTCCGCTGGGTCCGCGACATCGCGCCCTCGGCGGAGCTGCGGCGCTGGTTCGGGCACCGCCCCGAGCGGTTCGCGGAGTTCCGCCGCCGCTACCGCGAGGAGCTGGACGGCGAGGCGGACACCGTCCAGCCTCTGCTGGAGGCCGCGCGCGCGGGGAAGGTCACGCTGTTGTACGCGGCCAGGGACACCGAGCACAACAACGCCGTGGTGTTGCGGGAGTATCTGCGCGACCGGCTCGCCGGGCCGGACGGCTGACCCTCTCGGACGCCCCCGAAGCCGGCGGCCGCATCGCCGTCGCATGGGTGTCGGCACCGGCCGGAGACGCAACCGGTACGGTGCGGACATGCATCGAAGCCGCGTCTACGCCGTTCTGATCGACGCCCCCGAGGCCGAGGCCGCCGACGCGGCGGCCTTCTGGTCCGCCGCGCTCGGCGTGCGGACCGAGCTCATCCCCTCCGAGCCGCAGTTCGTCACGCTGCACGAGGCCCTGCCCGGACTGGTCACCGCCGTCCAGTCGGTCGACGACGCGCCCCGCTTCCACCTGGACATCGAGACCGACGACGTCGAGGCCGAGACCGCGCGTCTGGTCGGGCTCGGCGCCGAGCAGGTGTCGCGGTGGCAGGAGTGCCGCGTGCTGCGGGTGCCCGGCGGGCACCTGGTCTGCGTCCTGCCCGTGGAGAGCGACCGGGAGCTCTTCGAGTCCCAGGCCAAGGTCTGGCCCTGACCCCGCCTCCCCGGCCACGGGGCCGGTCCGCGTGCCGACGGAGGACCTGCGGAGGACCTGCGGAGGTCAGTGCGCGACGGTGACCACGATCTTGCCGACCTGGGCGTTCGACTCCAGGTACCGGTGGGCTTCGACGATCTCGCCCAGGTCGAAGGTGCGGTCCACCACCGGCCGGAACGCACCCGAACGCAGCCCGGAGGTCACGAACGCGGCCGCCCGGCGCAGCCGTTCCGGCCGGCTCGCCGTCTCGATCATGGTGTAGGTGCGCATGTTCAGCGCGGGCATGCCGAGGTCGATGCCCGGATAGGGGGTCGGCTCGCCGCTCAGCGCGCCGTACACCAGGAGTGTGCCCTCGTCGGCGACCATCCGGGCCAGGTCCCGCACGCCGGGACCGGCGACGGCGTCGAAGACGAACTCGGCGCCCCGGCCGCCGGTCGCCGTCAGCACCCGCTCGGCCACGTCCTCCGACCCGGTGACGATCACCTCCGCCGCGCCCTCCTTCAGCAGCGCCTCCTTCTTGGCGGCGGTGCGGGTGAGGGCGATGGGTGTGGCGCCGACGCGGCCGGCGACGTGGATGGCGGCCAGCCCCACGCTGCTGGAGGCCGCGTTCAGCACGACCGTGTCCCCCGCACGCATCCCCCCGGCCTCCACCAGCGCGCCGTAGGCCGTCAGGTACGGCATCCACACCGCCGCGCCCTCGACGGCGCCGAGTCCTTCGGGGCGGTGCAGCACCGACGCCGCGGGCACGATCGCCCGTTCGGCGTAGACCCCGTGGTCGTTCTGCGAGAACCCGGGCACGGTGCTGACCGGCTGTCCGGGCCGGAACTCCTCGACGCCCTCGCCGACCGCCTCGACCACGCCCGCGGCCTCGGTGCCCAGCCGGGCGGGGAACCGCTTCACCGGCTCGATGTAGTGGCCGGTGCGGAACAGCACCTCGGCCCGGTTCAGGCCGATCGCGTCCACGCGGATCCGGACCTCGCCCGGACCCGGCTCGCCGACCTCCACGTCCTCCAGCCTCATCACCTCGGGGCCGCCGAGTTCGTGGAACAGCACCGTCTTCGCCAGCATGTCGTTCTTCCTCCGTGAGAGACGATGATCGACTCAAACACGGAAGTACGATAGATGTCAAACTACGACGTCTGTCGTACTAATGAATACGGACGCCGGCCAGGCCCCACGGCCCCATCGAGGAGTTTTCAGACGATGTCCGCGTGCCCGGCGCGCCGGTCGGTCCCGGAGATCGCCGGATCGGGATCCGGCGCGAGGTCGCCTCGCTCCGCCCCTCCGGCCGCCCAGACGATCTCCAGGAGTCCGGCGCCGACGAGCACGCTCCACGCGACGGCCGTCTTGGTCATCTCACGTCCTCCCCGTCGGGATCCGTCCGCGGGCTCGGGGGGTCACGCGGCGAAACCGCCGTCCACGGCGATGGCCGCGCCCGTGACGAAGGCGCCGCCCTCGCCCGCCAGGTGGACCACCATGGCGGCGACCTCCTCGGCCCGGCCGTAGCGGCCGACCGCCGTGAAGGCGCGCTCGGCGTCGGCGTCCGGGCCGTCGGCCGGGTTCATCTCGGTGTCGGTGGACCCCGGGTGCACGATGGCGGCGGTGATGCCACGCGAGCCGAGGTCCCGGGCCAGGCCCCTGGTGAGCCCGGTGAGCGCCGCCTTGCTCATCGCGTAGAGGGTCATGCCGGGGTAGGGGACGCGCTCGGCGAGGCTGCTGCCGATGGTGATGATCCTGCCCCCTGCTCCCATGTGCCGGATGGCCTGCTGGGCGAGGAGGAAGGCGGCGCGGGTGTGGACGGCCAGGATGTGGTCGACCTGCTCCAGCGTCATCTCCTCCGGCGGGCCGTGGACGAAGGTCCCGGCGTTGTTGACGAGGACGTCGAGCCGGCCGAGGACGCCGACCGTCCGGTCCACCGCGTGGGAGGCCGAGGCGGGGTCGGCGGCGTCGGCCTCGATCGTGACGGCCGTACGGCCCAGCGCCTCGATCTCCGCCGCGACCTCGCGCGCCCGGTCGGCCGAGCGGGCGTAGGTGATGGCGACGTCGGCTCCGGCCGCGGCGAGTCCCAGCGCGACGGCGGCGCCGATGCCCCTGCTGCCGCCGGTGACCAGGGCCGTCCGGCCCGTGAGTGATGACATGGATGTCTCCTGACCGTGGAATCCGGAGCGGTCTCCGGATGACTATGCTGCCGGGATGAACAGGGAACTGCCGCTCGCCGGAGCGCGGCCGCGGGAGCGGGCCGACGCCGCGGAGAACCGCCGGAGGATCCTGGCCGCCGCCCGCGACCTCGCCGCGGCCGGCGGCGTGGAGAGCCTGTCGATGGACGAGGTCGCCCGGGCCGCCGGCGTCGGCGTCGGCACCGTCTACCGGCGTTTCACCGATCGGGCGGGGCTCGCCCACGCGCTGATCGACGAGCGCGAGCGCGCCTTCCAGCACGCCTTCCTGCACGGCCCGCCCCCTCTGGGCCCGGGGGCCGCACCCGGCGAGCGGGTGCGCGCCTTCCTGGCCGCGCTGGCGGACCGTACGGAGGAGCAGGCCGACCTGCTGTTGTTCGCCGAGAGCAGCGCCCCGCACGCCCGCTACACCGGCGGCTCCTACGCCGCCTACCACCTCCATCTCGCCACGCTGATCCGCCAGGCCCTCCCGGAGGCCGACGCCCATTACCTGGCCGACGCCCTGCTGGCGCCGCTGGCCGCGGACCTGTACCTGTACCAGCGCCGGACGCTCGGGATGGACGCCGGACGCCTCAAGGCGGGCCTGGACACCTTCAGCGGAGCCCTAACAAACGGAACATTCTCCGCTTATTTAAGCGGAGAAGGTTCCGTTTAGCAATCCCTGTCGGCGCGGCGCCCTCGGACCCGGGGCGGCCGCCCTGGCGGACTCGCCGTACGCCGGGACGGCCGCGCCGTCAGGCGTCCTCGGCGGGCGCGCCGAACCATCGCGCCAGGGCGGCGCGGAGGGCGTCCCGCTCCCGGGAGTCCGGACGAGGCGACGCCGAGGCCCAGGCCACGTAGCAGTCGGGCCGCAGCAGCAGAGCGGCGATGCCACCGGATCCGCCGTCCTCACCGGGTACGGCGGATCCGTGGAATCCGCCACGCGCGGCGTCCTCACCGGCTCCACCGCCCGGCATGCCGGAATGCGGCGGGCGCGCGCCGACGACCTTCACCCGGTCGCTCCAGCCGGCGGCCTCCCGGGCCACTGAGAAGTCCTCGGTCAGGTCCAGCAGCAGTGGACGGGCGTCCGCGGTCAGCTCGGCGAGCCGTACCGGACCGGTGCCGGTGTCGAGCGACAGGTCGGGCGCCCACCTGCCGGTCAGGGAGTGGACGCCGCCCGCGCCCCCGTCGCCCGCGGCCCCGTCGCCTACGCCCATGTCGTAGCGGATGTCCGATCCGGCCATGGTGGCGGCGATATGCCGGACGACGTTCCGGTCGCCGAGGAGCTCGGTGAACAGCCGCCGCAGCGCGGTGACCTCCGCTCCCGGGGCGATGAGCGCGGACTGCGCCTGGCTGTGCATGACGACCCGCTCCGCCGCGGGCCGCCGTTCGGCCTCGTAGCTGTCCAGCAGGCCGGGCGGGGCCCAGCCGTGGATCTCGGCGGCGAGCTTCCAGCCGAGGTTGACCACATCCTGCAGGCCCAGGTTGAGACCGGGACCACCGATCGCCGAGTGCACATGGGCCGCGTCACCGGCCAGCAGCACCCGGCCGTCCCGGAACCGTTCGGCCAGCCGGGTGTTTCCGCCGGTCAGGCGGCGCATCACGTGCGGACCGGACCCCGTGGACGGGCCGAGGGGGAGATCGGCCCCGAGGACGCGGCGGACGCTCTCGCCCAGCTCCTCCAGGGTCAGCGGCGGCTGCCCGTCACCCTCGGCCGCGGCGGGCTCCCATTCCATGGTGCTCACCAGGGCCGGGCGGCAGGGGAAGGGCGCGAAGACGAACAACCCGCGTTCGGTGCGGTGGTGCATGAACGGCGGGACGAGTCCGTAGCCGGGCACGTTCAGCCCGCCGGTGGCCGGGTCCACCAGTTCCGGCGGCACGGTGACGGACGCGGTGCGGGAGACCGTGGAGTCCCGCGTCACGCCGGGGAAGCCGATCCCCGCCAGTTTCCGCGTCACGCTGCGCCCGCCGTCCGCCCCGACGAGATAGCGGGCCCGCAGCCGGTAGGGGCCGTCCGGTCCGATGACGTCGGCGACGACCTCCTCGGCGTCCTGCGACAGGCCGGCGAGCTCGTGCCCCCGGCGGATCTCGACGCCCAGCTCGGCGGCACGCTCCTCCAGGACCTGCTCGACGCGCTGCTGCGGCGTCCCCAGCATGTAGAGCGGGTTGTCGTCCAGCGTGCTCAGGTCGAGCGGCAGCGCGCCGAACACGAACCCCGGAACCGGCCGGGGCGGCTCGGTGCCACCGCCGAGCCGCCCGTACAGGCCCCGGCGGTCGAGCATCCGCACCACCTGGCCGACCAGGCCGTTGGCGCGGTTCTCGGTGGTGCGTGCGGGCAGCCGCTCCAGCACGATCGGCCGCACTCCGGCCAGGCTCAGCTCACAGGCCAGCATCAGCCCGTTGGGGCCGGCTCCGGCGATGACCACGTCTGCGGACATGGCGGTTCCTCCTCGATGGGATGGATGGGGGTTCGGCTCCCGGAGGTCCGGGGTCGATGAAAGGAGGGCATGGAACACGTGGGCACGTGTCGTCACGCCCCATGACACACGGTGACAACCGATGGTCGTGACGGACCACCCGGGCGACGTCCGAGAGGGGCACCCGGGTACGGGGTGCGGCGGGAATCGGGCTCGCAGACCGGACTCCCGGGGCCGGGCCGATCAGGGCCGGGCCGATCAGGGCCGGCGGGTCCGGGAGGGCTGGAGGACCGGCGGGGGCCGGAGGCCGGAAGGGCCGCTCTCAGGCCCGGGGACCGGCGGCCTCCCCTCGACCGGGAACCGGCAGCCCCGCGGCGAGCTGGCCGAGCGCGTCGCGGAGTATCGGCCCGAACGGGACGGGCGGGTCGGCCCGCAGCCAGCGCTCCATGACCAGGCCGACGGCCACGCCGACCGCGCCGGACACCAGCCGCGGGTACAGGTCGCGGACGGCGTCGGTGCCGGTGCGCTCGGCGATCGCCGCGGCCAGCTCCGCCTCGGCGGCCGCGTTCGCCCTGAGCATCTCGCCCTGCAGCGAGGGTTCGCTGATCATCAGTTGGACTCCGGCGATCCACCGCCGGTCGGGTGCCCGTCTGCCGCCGGTCACCTCGTCGCCCGCGCCGCCGGACATGTCACCGGCCGCGTCGACGCGCGTGCCACCGGGCGTGTCGGCGGGCGAGAACTGGGTCTGCACCGCGTTGAGGATCGCCTCCCACAGCGGCTCGGACTCCGGCCGGGCGCGCAGTTCCTCCGCGATCCGGCGGGCGCGGTCGAGGTGGCGGGCGGCGATCGCCTCGCCCTTGCTGGAGAAATAGTTGTTGAAGGTGCGGGGGGACACCCCGACCTCGGCGGCGATGTCCTCCACCCGGACGGCGTCCAGCCCGCGCTCCACGACCAGGCGGATGGCCGCCCAGCTCAGCGCGGCACGGGTCTCCTGTTTCTTGCGCTCCCGAAGTCCCGGCCGCTCGGGTTTCCCGGTGTCCATGGGACCACCGTACACATATTTGCGGATTACGAAAAGATGCGTGCCGCGAAATTTTTTCGCCGTACGGTCCGGACCGCGTCGCACGGACCATTCAGCCCGGCAGCCCGGTACGGGGACACGGACCATCGCCCCGGTGCGGGGACGCGGATCACCGCCCGGTGCGGGGATCGCGGACGGCGATCCGCCGGCACTCCACCCACGGGTGGAGATCGAATCTCTCCACCCCGGCGCCGATCCGCCCCGGCGCGCGTTTCCCTACCGTCTTCCCCGTGAACTCGCTCATTTCGACGAATCCGCTGAGCACGACGGCCGTCATCGTCCTCGTCATCGCCTTCGTGCTCTACCGGCAGATGATGACCCGGGTCGCCACCCGGACCGGCCTCCTCTGGCTCGCCCTGTTCATGATGGTGGCCGGCGCCGCCTCCGGCGGGCTCGTGGACCCTCGTCGTCTGCCGCTCAGCCTGCTCCTGCTGGCCGTGGATGTCGCCTGCGCGGTGGCCTTCGGCGTCCTGCGCGCCTCGACCGTCCGGGTCTGGCGGGACGGGAAGGGGACGCCCTGGTCCAAGGGCACCCGATGGACCCTGCTGGGCTGGCTGGCCTCCGCCGTCGCGCGCGTCGCGCTGCTCGGCGCCGGCCACGCCCTCGGGCTCGCGCCGGCGCCCACGGCCATCCTGTTCTTCATGGGCGTGACCATCGGCGTCCAGTCCCTCCTCGTCGCCCGCCGAGCCCGCGCCCTGCCCCCGCGCCTCACCGTCCCAGCGCGCGTGACCGCTCCCCGCACCGTACGGCGCTCCGTACCGGGCTCCGTATGCCGCCGCCCACCGCTGGGGCGTCGCCGTACGGCCCGCACCGGCGGACGCCGCCCGGCACCCGGAGTCCCCGCGCGGCGGAACGCCGGAAACGGCCCGGTGCGGAGGGAGGCCGAGCCCACGGGTATCTTCGGGACATGCCCGGAATCCGGTGGCAGGCCGCGGTCCTGCTGCGGGTCGCGGTGGTCGCGACGTTCGCCGCGTTCGCCGTCGTACAGGTGGTCCGGGACCAGGCCGCCGCCCCCGGTCACCGCCTCACGGTCGCGGCACTGGCGCTGGCCGTCGCCGGATGCCTGGCCGCCGCTCCCCCGCCGGGCTCGGCCCGCCGGGAGAAGCCCCCGGTCACGGTTCTCGGGATCCCGGTCAGGCTCGGCACCGCCGTGATCGCCTCGATCGGCCTCCTCGTTCTCTCCCCTGACGGCGGCCTGGCCGTCGCGGCCCTGCTCTTCACCGTCGGGGCGGCGGCCTTCCGCCATCCGCCGCACCGGGCCGTGCCGGTGGGGCTGCTCGCGCTGACCGGCCTGCTGCTGGCCGGGCTGGCCGGCCGCTCCTGGGAGCAGGAGCTGTCCCTGGCCGTCAACGTCTGCGTGATCCTCCTCATCGCCTACGCGGTCCGGCAGCGCAGGGCGACCCGGGCCGCCGAGGCACGCGAGGCGGTGCTCGCCGAGCGGGCGCGGATCGCCAGGGAGATCCACGACGTGCTGGCCCACTCCCTGTCCGCGCAGATCGTGCACCTGGAGGGCGCGCGCCTGCTGTTGCGGGCCGAGCGGCACACCGAAGCACTGGAACGGGTGGAGCACGCCGGGCAGCTCGCCAGGTCGGGACTGGAGGAGGCCCGCAGGGCCGTGTCGGCGCTGCGGGAGGACAGCCCGCCACTGCCGGCGGCGATCGAAGCCCTGACCGAGGAGTTCCGGGCCACGACCGGGCAGGCGTGCCCGCTGACGGTGACCGGCCCCGAACGGCGGCTGGCGCCCGAGACCGAGCTGGCGGTGGTCCGCACCGCCCAGGAGGCCCTCACCAACGTCGGCCGGCACGCTCCCGGGGCGCCGGCCACCGTACGGCTGGCCTTCGCCGGCGAGGTCTGCGAGCTGGAGGTGACCAACCCCTCAGGGAGCGGGCCGGGCACGCCGGGAGGGGGGTACGGTCTCGTCGGGATGGCGGAGCGGGCCGAGCTGCTCGGTGGGGCGCTGGAGGCCGGGGAGACGGACGGGGGTTTCCGGGTGCGGCTGAGGTTCCCCGCGGCGGAACGACCCTCCGGCCGGTCCCCCGCCGAACGACGGTCCGGGCGGATCCGTGCGGCGGAACGGTCGGCCGGGCCGTCTCCCATGACGGAGCGGCCCGCTGGGGGGTCTCCGGCGGCGGGGCGCCCTCCGGGCCTGATCCCCGCCGCGCGCCGGCCCGTCGAGCCACCGGAGGAGACCGCAGGATGACCGAGGCCGGGAGGGAGACGGGCGGCGCGCCCGTCCGGGTGCTGGTGGTCGACGACCAGACGGTCGTGCGTGAGGGGCTGACGCTGCTGCTGGGTCTGCTGCCCGGCATCGAGGTGGCCGGTTCCGCGGGCGACGGCGAAGCCGCCCTGCGGCTGGTCCGGGAGACACGGCCGGACGTGGTCCTGATGGACCTGCGGATGCCCCGGATGGACGGCGTCGAGGCCACCGGGCGGATCCGCGCCGCGTATCCGGACGTCCAGGTCGTCGTGCTGACCACCTACTCCGACGACGAGTCGGTGTTCGCCGCGCTGCGGGCCGGGGCCCGGGGCTTCCTCACCAAGAGCGCCGACGCCGAGGAGATCTCCCGGGCCGTCGCCGCCGTGACGCGGGGCGACGCCCAGCTCGACCCGGCCGTCCAGCGCCGCCTCCTGGACGCCATGCCCCCGGCTCCGCCGACCGGCCCGGCCCGGAGAGACCTGGAGGACGCCCGGCCGGGCTCCTCCAGGGGCCACGGCGGCCCGCCGGTCCCCGTACGGGACCGCGCCGCCGTGCCGGATCCCGGCCGGGAGCGCGCCGGGCGGACGGGTCCCGCCCGGGAGCGCGACGCCCTGCCCGACGGGCTGACCAGGCGGGAGGGTGAGGTCCTGCGGCTCATCGCCGAGGGCCGCTCCAACGCGGAGATCGCCGCGGCCCTGTTCATCAGCGAGGCCACGGTGAAGACGCACGTCAACAACCTCTTCGCCAAGATCGGGGCGCGCGACCGCGCCCAGGCCGTCGGCTACGCCTACCGCCGCGGCGTGGCCGGGACCTGAACCCCGGCATCCGTACGGCGGGGCCGGGACGCCTCACCCGCCGCCCGGCGTCCCCTGGTCATGGGAGACGCGGAGGGCCCCCGCGGAAGCTCTCCGCGGGGGCCCCTCACATCCGCCGGATCAGCGGATCAGTACATCGGGCGGGAGGAGGAACGCAGCCGCTCCAGGGCCTCGGCCAGGATCTGGGCGCCGTCCTTGTCGCTGCGGCGCTCCTTGACGTACGCGAGGTGCGTCTTGTACGGCTCGTTGCGCGGCGGCGCGGGCGGGTTGCTCTCGTCCTGACCGGCCGGGAGGCCGCACCGCGGGCAGTCCCAGAACTCCGGTATGGGGGCGTCGCTGGCGAAGCTGGGGCGCGTCTCATGCATGTTCGCGCACCAGAACGGGACCCTCACACGGGGAGCCGCCTCGCCGCGCTCCGCCTCCCCCATCGGGCCGGCTCCGACACGGCTGCCACGGATCGCGTTGCCACTACCCACGGATGAACTCCTCGCTCGATGGCCCCCCGCCGCTCCGGGTGGGCGCGGGGGGCTGAACCACTGTCACGCTTGGCGAAAGCCAGGGCGTCTGAAAGCCCCGGTCAGGGCTTGAGAAGAAGGCCCAGCGCGATGATGCAGACGAACCAGACCACACCGGTGATGATGGTGAGCCGGTCAAGGTTGCGCTCGACCACGGAGGACCCTCCGAACGATGACGAGAAACCGCCACCGAACAGATCCGACAGACCCCCGCCCTTGCCCTTGTGAAGCAGGACGAGCAGGATCATCAGCAAGCTCGCCAGAATGAGGGCGATGGAGATTCCGATTGTCACCGTTGACCTGTTCCCTATTTACGCGCGGCCCGCGTCCGGGCACGACCCTTGTGTGACGCCTGAGGCGTGACGATTCAAACTTGCTCTAAGAGGGTACGACCTCATGTCAAGTCGTACCCCCCGAACGTCTCGGTCAGCCTGACATTTCACCAAAACGGCAGATTTTCACGAACTCCACCTGATCGAGGCTGGCGCCGCCGACCAGGGCGCCGTCCACGTCGGGCTGCGCCATGATGCCGAGGATGTTGTCGGCCTTGACCGACCCTCCGTAAAGGATACGGACGGCGGCGGCCACATCGGCGTCATACAGCTCGGCGAGTCGGGAGCGCAGCGCCCCGCAGACCTCCTGGGCGTCCTCCGGGGTGGCCACCTCGCCGGTGCCGATCGCCCACACCGGCTCATATGCCAGCACGATCGACGCGGCCTGCTCGGCGGTGACCTTGCGCAGCGCCCCGTCGAGCTGGGCGACGCTGTGGGCCACCTGGCCGCCGGCCCGGCGGACCTCGAGGTTCTCCCCCACGCACAGGATCGGCGTGAGCGAGTGCCGGTAGGCCGCGTGGATCTTGGCGTTGACCACGTCGTCGTCCTCGCGGTGGTACTGCCGCCGCTCCGAGTGCCCGATCACCACGAAGGTGCAGCCGAGCTTGGCGAGCATCGCCCCGGAGACCTCCCCGGTGTACGCGCCGCCGTCGTGCTCGGACAGATCCTGCGCGCCGTACACCAGGCGCAGCTTGTCGCCGTCCACCAGGGTCTGCACGCTGCGCAGGTCGGTGAACGGCGGCAGGACCGCCACCTCGACCCGGTCGAGGTCCTTGTCGTTCAGCGCGAACGCCAGCTTCTGGGTGTGAGCGATGGCCTCCAGGTGGTTGAGGTTCATCTTCCAGTTGCCGGCGATGAGGGGCTTGCGTGCCGTGCTCATCTGTCACCCGCCGTTCCTCGTCCGCTTCGCGGAGCGCTACTCACGTTTCTGGCGTCGGAAGCGGGCGCGCCGGGACGGCGCGCCCGCTCACCGAGTCGGTTCACTCCCCGCTGTCCAGGGCGACGAGCCCGGGCAGGGTCTTGCCCTCAAGGTATTCGAGGCTGGCCCCGCCACCGGTGGAGATGTGCGAGAACCCGTCCTCGGGCAGCCCGAGCGTGCGCACGGCCGCGGCCGAGTCGCCGCCGCCGACGACGGTGAACGCCTCCGAGGCGACCAACGTCTCGGCGACCGCGCGGGTTCCCCCGGAGAACGCCTCGAACTCGAAGACGCCCATCGGGCCGTTCCAGAACACCGTCCGGGCGTCGGCCAGCTTGCCCGCGAACAACTCGCGGGTGCGCGGGCCGATGTCGAGGCCCTGGCGGTCGGCCGGGATCGCGGTGGCGTCGACCACCTCGTACTCGGCGTCCTCGGCGAAGTCGACGGCCGCCAGCACGTCGACCGGCAGGACGAGCTCCACGCCGCGCTTGGCCGCCTCGTCGAGGAAGCCGCGCACGGTGTCGAGCTGGTCCTCCTGGAGCAGCGACTTCCCGACCTCGCGGCCCTGGGCGGCCAGGAAGGTGTAGGCCATGCCGCCGCCGATGAGGAGCCGGTCGACCTTGGTCAGGAGGTTGCCGATCACGCCGAGCTTGTCGGAGACCTTCGCGCCACCGAGGATCACGACGTACGGCCGGGCCGGCTCCTCGGTCAGCTTCCGCAGGACCTCGACCTCGGCGAGCACGAGCCGGCCCGCCGCGTGCGGCAGCAGCTTCGGCACGTCGTAGACGCTGGCGTGCTTGCGGTGCACCGCGCCGAAGCCGTCGCCGACGTAGAGGTCGGCGAAGGCCGCGAGCCTCTCGGCGAACGCGGCGCGCTCGGCGTCGTCCTTGGACTCCTCGCCCCGCTCGAACCGCAGGTTCTCCAGCAGGGCCACCTGGCCGTCGCCGAGGCCCTCGACGACGGACCGGGCCGAGTCGCCCACCACGTCGGAGGCGAAGGCGACGTCGGCGCCCAGCAGCTCACCGAGGCGCCGGGCCACCGGCGCCAGGGAGTACTTCGGGTTCGGCTCGCCCTTGGGCCGGCCGAGGTGGGCGCAGACCACCACCCGGGCGCCCTTGTCGGCGAGCTCCCGGATCGTCGGGACGGAGGCGCGGATGCGGCCGTCGTCGGTGATGACGTCCCCGTCCAGGGGGACGTTGAGGTCGGCGCGCACCAGGACGCGCCGGCCCTTCACGTCGAATGCGGACAGGTCCTTCATCAGAGGTCTCGGCCGACCTTCTCGACGAGGTCGACGAGACGGTTGGAGTAACCCCACTCGTTGTCGTACCAGCCGACGACCTTGACCTGGTTGCCGATCACCTTGGTCAGGCCCGCGTCGAAGATGCACGACGACGGGTCGGTGACGATGTCGCTGGAGACGATCGGGTCCTCGGTGTAGGTCAGGTAGCCCTTGAGCGGGCCGTCGGCGGCGGCCTTGAGCGCGGCGTTGACCTCCTCGACGGTGGTCTCGCGGCCGACCTCGACGGTCAGGTCGGTGGCCGAGCCGGTGGGCACCGGCACGCGCAGCGCGTAACCGTCGAGCTTGCCCTTCAGCTCGGGCAGCACCAGGCCGATGGCCTTGGCGGCGCCGGTGGAGGTCGGCACGACGTTCAGGGCGGCGGCGCGGGCGCGGCGCAGGTCGCTGTGCGGGCCGTCCTGCAGGTTCTGGTCCTGCGTGTAGGCGTGGATGGTGGTCATCAGACCCTTCTCGATACCGAAGGTGTCGTTGATGACCTTGGCCATCGGGGCCAGGCAGTTGGTCGTGCAGGAGGCGTTGGAGATGATCGTGTGGCTGGCCGGGTCATAGGTGTCGTCGTTGACGCCCATCACGACCGTGACGTCCTCGTTCTTGGCCGGAGCCGAGATGATGACCTTCTTGGCGCCGTTCTCGGCGTGCACCCGGGCCTTGTTGGCGTCGGTGAACAGGCCGGTGGACTCGACGACGACGTCCACACCCAGGTCGCCCCAGGGAAGCTTGGCCGGGTCGCGCTCGGCGAAGGCCTTGATGGCCTTGCCGTCCACGATGATCTCGTCGGCGGTGCTCTTCACCTCGTACGGCAGGCGGCCGAGGATGCTGTCGTACTTGAGCAGATGGGCGAGCGTGGCGTTGTCGGTCAGGTCGTTGACCGCAACGATCTCGATGTCCTTGCCGCTGGCAGCGACCGCACGCCAGAAGTTGCGGCCGATGCGGCCGAAGCCGTTGACGCCTACGCGGATGCTCACGGTACCGATCTCCTCGTACGTCGGTGCGCCGGCCCCGGGGACCGGCGGCGTGTGGCGGGCTGAAAACCTCAACACGAACCCTATAGGACCCAAATTGGTTTAGACCACTGGTGGGGTGGGGTGTGTTCGACGCGCCCGTTGACCTGCCGCGACGCCCCTCACGACATTCGCGGCGCACACCCGGCACACCGCGCTCCCCCGCGACGCTCCCGGCGGCTCCCCCGCACCGCACCCCGCGCCGTCACGGCGCCAGCATGTCGACGGTGAGGTTGGCCTCGGTGTTGGGGATGCCGATGTCCTGGGCGCGCTTGTCGGCCATGGCGAGCAGGCGGCGGATGCGCCCGGCGATGGCGTCCTTGGTCAGCGGCGGGTCGGCGAGCTGGCCCAGCTCCTCCAGGGACGCCTGCTTGTGCTCCACCCGCAGCCGCCCGGCCACCACCAGGTGCTCCGGGGCCTCCTCGCCGAGGATCTCCAGGGCCCGCTGGACCCGGGCTCCGGCCGCGACCGCGGCGCGGGCCGAGCGGCGCAGGTTGGCGTCGTCGAAGTTGGCCAGGCGGTTGGCCGTCGCCCGCACCTCGCGGCGCATCCGCCGGTCCTCCCACAGCAGCACGCTGTCGTGGGCGCCCAGCCGGGTCAGCAGGGCGCTGATCGCGTCGCCGTCGCGGACCACCACCCGGTCGACGCCGCGCACCTCGCGCGCCTTGGCGTGGATCTTCAACCGGCGGGCGGAGCCGACCAGCGCGAGCGCCGCCTCGGGCCCGGGGCAGGTGACCTCCAGCGACATGGAACGGCCCGGCTCGGTGAGGGAGCCGTGCGCCAGGAACGCCCCGCGCCAGGCGGCCTCGGCGTCGCACGTCGCCCCCGCCACCACCTGCCTGGGCAGGCCGCGGACCGGGCGGCCGTGGTTGTCGATCAAGCCGGTCTGGCGGGCCAGCGCCTCACCGTCGCGGTACACCCGCACCACGTAGCGGGCGCCCTTGCGCAGTCCCGCCGGGGCGAGGACGAGCACCTCGGCCCGATGCCCGAACACCTCGGCGATGTCCTTGATGAGCCGCCGCGCCGTGACGTTGGTGTCCAGCTCGGCCTCGATCACGATCCGTCCGCCGACCAGGTGCAGGCCGCTCGCGAAGCGAAGGAGCGTCGACACCTCGGCCTTACGGCAGCACGGCTTCAGGACCGGCAGCCGGCTCAGCTCGTCCTTCACCACTCCTGTCATCGCCGCCATATCGTTCGTCCTCCCCCATCAGACCTCGTGCAGCCCGGAACAACCGGGCACACAGAAGTTTCTCGCACTCACGGGCACCGCTGACCAGGATCAACGCTTCCCACGGAAAATCTCGTCCAGGACGGAGGCAAGACGTTGCGCATCGTGCCGCGGGGAGCCGTCGGGGGACGCGACGTCGGCCAGCACCAGCCGCCCGCCGAGCCCGGCCGCGGCCTTCTCCAGCTCCTCGCGGTCGTCGGCCACCCCCGCGTCGGCGAGCACCACGTCGATCTCCAGGGCCGGCGCGTGCTGGCGGAGCACCTCCAGGTGCTTCTGGGGGGAGAACCCGTCGGTCTCGCCGGGCTGCGGGGCGAGGTTCAGCGTGACCAGGCGGCGCGCCCGGGTGGTGTGCAGCGCCTCGGCCAGCTCGGGCACCTTCAGGTGGGGCAGCACGCTGGTGAACCACGACCCGGGGCCGAAGACCACCCAGTCGGCGTCCAGGACCGCCTGGACCGCCTCGGGACCGGCCGGGGGGTCGGCCGGGACCAGGGAGACGGCCCGGACCCTGCCGGGGGTGAGGGCGCAGGCCACCTGCCCGCGCACGGTGCTCACCACACCGTCCAGCTCGACCTCCGCGACGATGTCGAGCGGCACCGACGACATCGGCAGCACCCGGCCGTGCGCGCCGAGCAGCCGCCCGACCCAGTCGAGGCCGGCGACCGTGTCACCGAGCCGCTCCCACAGCGCCACGATCAGCAGGTTGCCGAGGGCGTGCCCGTGCAGCTCGCCCTCGCTGCGGAACCGGTGCTGGACGACCTCGCTCCAGGTGCGGCCCCACTCGTCGTCGCCGCACAGGGCGGCCAGCGCCATCCGCAGGTCGCCCGGGGGCAGCACGCCCAGCTCACGGCGGAGCCGCCCGCTCGACCCGCCGTCGTCGGCCACCGTGACCACGGCCGTGAGCCGGGAGGTGACCCGGCGCAGCGCCGACAGCGAGGCGTACAGCCCGTGACCGCCGCCCAGCGCGACGACCTTGAGATCCTCGGTCACTCCCGGCCCGCATCCCGGTGGCTCACCTGGACGTCCAGGCCGCCGCGGTCACGCAGCCGGGCTCCGATCTGCTCGGCCATGGCGACGCTGCGGTGCTTGCCGCCGGTGCAGCCCACCGCGAGCGTGGCGTAGCTCTTGCCCTCGCGGGTGTAGCCGGCCGCGATGATGCCGACCACCTCCTCGTAGGCGTCGAGCAGCTCCTTGGCGCCCGGCTGGCCGAGGACGTAGTCGCGCACCGCGGGGTCCAGGCCGTTCATCGGGCGCAGCTCGGGCACCCAGTGCGGGTTGGGCAGGAACCGGCAGTCGACGACCAGGTCGGCGTCGACCGGCAGGCCGTACTTGTAGCCGAAGGAGACGACGTTGACCCGCAGGCCCGGACGGTCATCGCCGCCGAAGAAGGCGACGATCTTGCCGCGCAGCTCGTGGACGTTGAGGTTGGAGGTGTCGATGACCAGGTCGGCGTTGGCCCGCACCTCCCGCAGGATGCCCCGCTCGCGGGCGATCCCGTCGACCAGCCGGCCGTCCCCCTGAAGGGGGTGCGGGCGGCGGACGTTCTCGAACCTGCGCACCAGCTCCTCGTCGCTGGCCTCCAGGAACACCACCCGTACGGCGACGCCCCGCCCGTCGAGCTCCCCGATCGCGGCGTTGAGGTCGGTGGTGAAGGCCAGGCTGCGCACGTCGACCACGGCCGCCACCTTGTCGGCGGCCAGCTTGACCCGGCCGGCCTCCTCGGCCATGGCGAACAGCAGCCCGGGCGGCAGGTTGTCGATGACGAACCAGCCCAGGTCCTCCAGGGCCTTGGCCGCGGTGCTCCGCCCCGCCCCGGACATGCCGGTGACGATGACGAACGCGGTCTGGCCGCCGGCCGCCCGGCGCTGATCCGGCCGTCCGCCGTCCGTGCCCTGCGCCTCACCCGCGCCGCGGTCCACGCCCGCGGTCGGCTCGTCGTTCGGGGCCTGTTCCTCGCTCATGATGTCTCATCCTTCAACGCCGACACGATCGTCTCGGCCGTGGCGGGGCCGATCCCGGGAACCTCGCAGATCTGGGCGGCGGTCGCCTCCCGAAGCCGCTTCACCGATCCGAAGTGCTTGATCAGGGCCTGCCTGCGGGCCGGCCCGAGCCCCGGTACCCCGTCCAGGGCGCTTTCCCTGACGCTCCTGGACCGCTTGGAACGATGGTAGGTGATGGCGAAGCGGTGGGCCTCGTCGCGCACCCGCTGCAGCAGGTAAAGGGCCTCGCTCGTGCGGGGGAGGATCACCGGCAGCTCCTCGTCCGGGAGCCAGACCTCCTCCAGCCGCTTGGCCAGGCCGCAGACCGCCACGTCGTCCACGCCCAGCTCGTCCAGCGCGCGCCGGGCCGCGGCGGCCTGGGCCGGGCCGCCGTCCACGACGACGAGGTTGGGCGGGTAGGCGAACCTGCGCGGCCTGCCGGTCTCGGGGTCGATGCCCGGCTCGGCGCCCGCCTGGGGCTCGCCGCCCGGCCCGGCGCCCGCCTCCGCACCCGGCTCCCCGGCGCCCGCTTCGGGGCCGATGTCCGGCCTGGCGCCCGCCTGGGGTTCCAGGCCCGGCTCGGCGTCCGCCTCGACGTCGAGCTCCCCGGTGGCCGAGCGCTCCTCCAGGTAGCGCTTGAACCGCCGCGAGATCACCTCGTGGATCGAGGCGACGTCTCCCCCGGTGGTGCGGACGGAGAACCTGCGGTACTCGCTCTTGCGGGCCAGGCCGTCCTCGAAGACCACCATGGAGGCCACCACGTCGGTGCCCTGCATGTGGGAGACGTCGTAGCACTCGATGCGCAGCGGCGCCTGGTCGAGGCCGAGGGCGTCGGCGACCTCCTGCAGCGCCCTGCTGCGCGACGTCAGGTCGCTCGCCCGCTTGAGCTTGTGCTGCCGGAGCGCCTCCGCCGCGTTGCGCTCGACGGTCGTCATCAGGTCCTTCTTGTCGCCGCGCTGCGGGACGCGGATCTCCACCCGGCCGCCGCGGTGCTCGCCGAGCAGCTCGGCGATCGCGTCGGCGTCCGGCGGCGGGGCCGGCACCAGCACCTCGCGGGGGACCGACTCGGCGGCCGCCTCGCCGTAGATCTGCAGCAGGAACCGCTCGACCAGCTCGCCGGGGCCGGTCTCCTCGACCTTGTCCACCACCCAGCCGCGCTGGCCCCTGATACGGCCGCCGCGGACGTAGAAGACCTGGACGGCCGCCTCCAGCGGGTCTTCGGCCAGCGCGATCACGTCGCAGTCGGTGTTGTCGCCCAGCACGACGGCCTGCTTCTCCATGGCCCGCCGCAGGGCCTGGATGTCGTCGCGCAGCCGGGCGGCCCGCTCGTACTCCTGCTCGGCGGCGGCTTTGGCCATCTCGCGCTCCAGCCGCCTGACGAACCGGCCGGTGTTGCCCGCCATGAAGTCGCAGAAGTCCTCGGCCAGGGCCCGGTGGTCCTCGGGGCTGATCCGGCCCACGCAGGGCGCCGAGCACTTGTCGATGTAGCCCAGCAGGCAGGGCCGGCCGACCTGCCCGGCCCGGCGGAACACCCCGGCCGAGCAGCTCCGCATCGGGAACACCCGCAGCAGCAGGTCGACCGTCTCGCGGATCGCCCAGACGTGGGAGTAGGGGCCGAAGTAGCGGGTGCCCTTGCGCTTGGCCCCCCGCAGGACCTGCACGCGGGGGAACTCCTCCCCCATGGTGACCGCGAGGTAGGGGTAGGACTTGTCGTCGCGGTACTTGACGTTGAACCGCGGGTCGTACTCCTTGATCCAGGAGTATTCGAGCTGGAGCGCCTCCACCTCGGTGCCGACGACCGTCCAGTCGACGCCGGCGGCCGTGGTGAGCATGGTCTGGGTGCGCGGGTGCAGCCCGGCGAAGTCGGCGAAGTAGGAGTTCAGCCGCTGGCGGAGGTTCTTGGCCTTGCCGACGTAGATCACCCGGTCGTCGGGGTCCCTGAACCGGTAGACGCCGGGGGACTCGGGGATCGACCCCGGACTCGGCCGGAAGCTCGCCGGACCGCCTGCAGATCTCGCCACACCAAGAGCCTATCGGCCCGCGCCGACAGGTTTCCTTCCCGCGAGCCCTCCCCGGACCGGGGCTCCCGGGCCAGGCCCGGGAGCCCCGGCGGAGGCCCCCCGGGGGCTCAGGTGAGGACGATCGAGTCGCCCTCGACCTTCACCTCCTTGGCCTCAAGGGGCTTCGTGGCCGGGCCCTGCTTCACGGACCCGTCGGCGATGGCGAATTTGCTGCCGTGGCACGGGCAGTTGATCGTGCCGTCGGAGACGCTCTGCACCTGGCATCCCTTGTGGGTGCAGACGGAGCTGAACGCCTTGAACTCCCCCGCCGCGGGCTGGGTGACCACGACCTTGCGGTCCTCGAAGACGGTGCCGCCGCCCACCGGGATGTCGGCGGTCTTGGCCAGGGCCCCCTGGCCCTGCTGCGTGTCGGCGTCGGCCGACCCGGCGGCCGACGGCTCCCCGACCTCGGCGGTCGTCTGCCCGCCGTCCCCGCCGCAGGCGGTCAGCACCGCCGCCACCCCGGCGCCCCCGGCTCCCAGCAGCATCGCGCGGCGTGTCGCGTCCGTCATCGTCACTCTCCCCAGATCGTCGTCGGGTGCGAACTCCCCGATGCGGATCAGCATGCCGTACCCGGCGTCAAAAATCTGTGAAGCTTCAACTTTCGCCGCGGCCCGCACCGGCGCGGGCCGGGTCAGACGAGGACGATGCCGCCGCCTTCGACCTTCAGCGGGAACTCGGCGAGCGGGGCCTCCGCCGGGCCCCGGAGGAGCTTGCCGGAGTCGGCGGCGAACTGGCTGCCGTGGCACGGGCAGTTGACGACGCCGTCGGCGACGCCGCCGACCGCGCAGCCACGGTGCGGGCAGCTCGCGCTGAACGCCTTGAACACCCCGGAGGAGGGCTGGGTGATCAGGATCTTCCACTTGGAGATGACGAGGCCGCCGCCCACGGGGACGTCGGAGGTCTGCGCGACCACCTTGCCCTTGACGCCGGGCGGCACGATCGCCGGGCCGGGATCCCCCGAGGCGCATCCGGCGAGCGCCGCCCCGCAGGCCGCCACCGCCGTGGCGCCGATGACGTGCCTGCGCGTGGGCATGGCGGAACCTTCACTGCTGCTCATCTGAGGCCCTTCCTCGTCTTCCCCGTACCGGAGGCCGCGGACCGTACCGGGGCGGCCCGTCGGGGGTGGTCCGCCGGGGGTGGTCCGCCGGGGGCCCGCCTGTGCCGCCGGCCACGACCGCCGGCCCGCGCACGCGGGCCGCGCCGGGACCGGACCCCCGCGCCAAAAGGCTATTGATGCCGGGGTCCGGTCCCGCATCCGGCCTCAGGCGCCGAGGATCTTCCGCAGGAAGCGGCCGGTGTGGCTGTCCTCCACCAGCGCGACCTCCTCGGGTGTGCCGGTGGCCACCACGGTGCCGCCCCGCGAACCGCCCTCGGGTCCCATGTCGATCACCCAGTCGGCGGTCTTGATGACGTCGAGGTTGTGCTCGATGACGATGACCGTGTTGCCGCCGTCGACGAGCTTGCCGAGCACGCCCAGCAGCCGCCGGATGTCCTCGAAGTGCAGGCCGGTGGTCGGCTCGTCCAGCACGTAGACCGTCCGGCCGGTGGAGCGGCGCTGCAGCTCCGAGGCGAGCTTCACGCGCTGCGCCTCGCCCCCGGACAGGGTCGTGGCCGGCTGTCCGAGCCGGACGTAGCCCAGGCCGACGTCGTTGAGCGTCTTGAGGTACCGCTTGATCGAGGGGATGGAGTCGAAGAACTCCAGCGCCTCCTCGATGGGCATGTCGAGCACCTCGGAGATGGTCTTGCCCTTGTAGTGGACCTCCAGGGTCTCCCGGTTGTACCGCGCGCCGTGGCAGACCTCGCACGGCACGTAGACGTCCGGCAGGAAGTTCATCTCGATCTTGATCGTGCCGTCGCCCGAGCACGCCTCGCAGCGGCCGCCCTTGACGTTGAAGCTGAACCGGCCCTTCTGGTATCCCCGGACCTTCGCCTCGGTGGTCTGCGCGAACAGGTCGCGCACCTTGTCGAAGACGCCGGTGTAGGTCGCCGGGTTGGACCGCGGGGTGCGGCCGATGGGCGACTGGTCGACGTGCACCACCTTGTCGACGAGGTCCATCCCGTTGATCCGCGAGTGGCGGCCGGGGACGGTGCGCGCGCCGTTGAGCTCCTTGGCCAGGGCGTTGTAGAGGATGTCGTTGACCATCGTCGACTTGCCCGAGCCGGAGACGCCGGTGACGGCGGTGAACACGCCCAGCGGGAACTCCACGTCCACGCCCTTGAGGTTGTGCTCGCGGGCCCCCTTGACGGTGAGCTGGCGCTTCCTGTCGCGCTTGCGGCGCGCCGCCGGGACCGTGATGGCCTTGCGGCCGGACAGGTAGGCGCCGGTCAGCGACTCATCGCTGGCCAGCAGCTCCGGCACCGTGCCGGAGACGACGACCTGGCCGCCGTGCTCGCCGGCGCCGGGGCCGATGTCCACCACCCAGTCGGCCGCGGCGATGGTGTCCTCGTCGTGCTCGACCACGATGAGGGTGTTTCCCATGTCCCGGAGCCGGATCAGGGTCTCCAGCAGCCGCTGGTTGTCGCGCTGGTGCAGCCCGATGGACGGCTCGTCCAGCACGTACAGGACGCCGACCAGGCCGGAGCCGATCTGGGTGGCCAGGCGGATGCGCTGGGCCTCGCCGCCGGCGAGGGTGCCGGCCGCGCGGTCCATGGTGAGGTAGTCCAGGCCCACGTCGAGCAGGAAGCCCATCCGGGCGTTGATCTCCTTGACCACCCGCTCGGCGATGTGCATGTCGCGCTCGGACAGCTCCAGGCGGGCCAGGAACGCCGCGCAGTCGGCGATCGACATCGCCGACACCTCGGCGATCGAGCGGTCGTTCACCGTGACGGCCAGCGAGACGGGCTTGAGCCGGGCGCCCTTGCACGCGGGGCAGGGGATCTCCCGCATGTAGCCTTCGAACTTCTCCCGCATGCCGTCGCTCTCGGCTTCGGCGTGGCGGCGCTGCACCCAGGAGATCGCGCCCTCGAAGGTGGTGTAGTAGGAACGCTCGCGGCCGTAGCGGTTGCGGTAGCGGACGTGGACCTGCTCGTCGTAGCCGTTCAGCAGGGCCTTCTGCGCCTTGCGCGGGAGGCGCTCCCAGGGGGTGTCGAGCTTGAAGCCCATCGCCAGGCCGAGCGCCTCCACCAGGCGGACGAAGTAGTCGCTGGTGTGCCCGCCGGCCCAGGGCGAGATCGCGCCCTGGGCCAGGGTCCTCTCCGGGTCGGGCACGACGAGGTCGGGGTCGACCTCCATCCGCACCCCGAGGCCGGTGCACTCCGGGCAGGCGCCGAAGGGCGAGTTGAAGGAGAACGAGCGGGGCTCCAGCTCCTCGAACGACAGGTCGTCGTAGGGGCAGTAGAGGTGCTCGGAGTAGAAGCGCTCGCGGTTCGGGTCGTCCTCGGGGAGGTCGACGAACTCCAGCGTGATGGTGCCGCCCGACAGTTGCAGGGCCGTCTCGACCGAGCCGGTGAGGCGGCTGCGTGAGCCCTCCTTCACCGCGAGCCGGTCGACGATCACCTCGATGTCGTGCTTCTCCTGCTTCTTCAGCGTCGGCGGCTCGTCCAGCCGGATGACCGTGCCGTCGACCCTGGCGCGGGCGAAGCCCTTGGTCTGGAGCTGGCTGAACAGCTCGGCGTACTCGCCCTTGCGGCCGCGGACGACCGGGGCCAGCACCTGGAAGCGGGTGCCCTCGGGCAGCTCCATCACCCGGTCGACGATCTGCTCGGGGCTCTGCCTGGCGATGGGACGCCCGCAGCTCGGGCAGTGCGGCTTGCCCACCCGCGCCCACAGCAGCCGCAGGTAGTCGTAGACCTCGGTGATCGTGCCGACCGTCGAGCGGGGGTTGCGGCTCGTCGACTTCTGGTCGATCGACACCGCGGGCGACAGGCCCTCGATGAAGTCGACGTCGGGCTTGTCCATCTGCCCGAGGAACTGGCGGGCGTAGGCCGACAGCGATTCGACATAGCGACGCTGACCCTCGGCGAAGATGGTGTCGAAGGCCAGGCTGGACTTGCCCGAGCCGGACAGTCCGGTGAAGACGATCAGAGAGTCTCGCGGCAGGTCCAGCGAGACGTCCTTGAGGTTGTGTTCACGTGCGCCACGCACGATGAGGCGGTCAGCCACAGCAGTCCCGACGTCGATGTGGAAGGTTTCAGAAGCGGTCGCGGGAAGACTAGCGACGGGGTCCGACAATTTCGCGGAGCGTCGTGCGGGGGATGAGGTTTCCCGTCCGCTTCAAGGTTACGGCCTTCCCGCGGGCCGTACGGCCGCCCGATGGACGACCGTGAAGACACGGTCGTCCATACCCTGGCCCGGCGGCCCGCCCAGGTGATGGAGTTGGGGCATGAACGTCATAGACACGCTGCTGGCCGAGCTGGACGGCTCCATGGGGCGGCTGCTCTCCACGGTCGCCGGGCTGTCCGACGACGACGTCCCGGAGCCCTCCCGCCTGCCCGGCTGGAGCAGGGGGCACGTGCTCGCCCACATATCGCGCAACGCCGACAGCCACGTCAACCTGCTGTCCTGGGCCAGGACCGGAGTCGAGACGCCGCAGTACCCCGACGCCGGGGCGCGTGAGGCCGGGATCCTGGCGGGGGCGGCGCGGCCCGTCAAGGAGCAGCTGGCCGATCTGGAGGACAGCGCCGCGCGGCTGGCGGAGGCGGTGCTGGCCATGCCCTCCGACGGGTGGCGGGCGACGGTCGGCGGGATGCGCGGGCCCGCCCACCCCGCCTGGTACGTCCTCGTCCGCCGGCTGCGGGAGGTCGAGATCCACCACGTGGACCTGGGCGCCGGATACCGGTGCGCCGACTGGCCGGAGGCGTTCGTCCGCCGGGAGCTGTACGACGCGATGGTGTCGTGGCCGCACGGTCGCGGCACGGTCAGCGAGATCGTGGTGGAGGAGGTCAAGGAGGGCGACAAGCACCGGCAGGTCTGGCGGGGGCTGGGCTCGGGGCCGGTCGTCCAGGGCGACGCCTGGAGCCTGCTGGGATGGTTGACCGGGCGCGCCCCGGGAACGGGCCTCAGGGTGATGCCGGAGGGGACCGCGGGCAACAGGCCCGCCTCGGCGGACGCCGGGCCGCTGCCCGCGCCGCCGCCCTGGCTGACCCTGACCGCGCCCCCGAACCTGCCCGCCGCCCCGCCCGAGGAGTACCCGTCGACGACCCCCTCCTGAAAGACGGATCCCGAGGCGTGGAAGCGCACCGTGCTCCCCGATGTTCCCTGATGTTCCCCGGCCCCGAAGGACCGGCTCCCACCCTGGAGGCAACCGATGACCTATACCGGTGACGTGCGGGTCGGCGGTCCCGCCGACGTCCGCGAGCTGAGCGCCCTGACGATCTCCAAGCTGGCCGTCGGGCCGTACGACAACAACGCCTATCTGGTCCGCTGCAACGAGACCGGCGACGGCGTGCTCATCGACGCCGCGGCGGACGCCGACCGGCTGCTGGCGCTCATCGGCGACCGGCCGATCAGCAAGATCGTGACCACCCACCGGCATGCCGACCACTGGCAGGCGCTGGAGCGGGTCGCCGGGGTGACGGGCGCGGCGGTGGTCGCCCACCCGCTCGACGCGCCCGAGCTGCCGGTGCCGGTGGACCAGGAGGTGGAGCACGGCGACGGCGTGACCGTCGGCGTGGTGTCCCTGGAGGTGATCCACCTGAGCGGTCACACTCCCGGCTCGATCGCGCTGTACTATCCCGGGCACCTGTTCACCGGCGACTCGCTGTTCCCCGGCGGCGTCGGCAACACCGACAAGGATCCGAAGCGGTTCGAGCAGCTCTTCAGGGACGTGTCGGAGCGGATCTTCGACCGGCTGCCCGACGACACCTGGGTCTACCCGGGCCACGGCAGGGACACCACGCTGGGCGCCGAGCGCCCGTCCCTGCCGCAGTGGCGGGCCCGCGGCTGGTGAGCCCGCGACGGGACCGCGAGGGCGGGTGAGCCCTCGCGCCCGGCGTCCCGTACGGCCCGCGCCCGGATCCGCGCGGCCGTACGGCCGACGCCGGGCCTGCGCACGCACGTCCATGAGCGGCCGCGTGGGTAGCGCGCCGTCCGTGATCGGCCGGGCGGGCGTACGGCCCGCCCGGCGGAAGCCCTCGGGAGCCGTGCGCCCGGCCGTCAGCCGACGTGCTCGGCCTCGCGGCGCTCCTTGCGCTTGGCCCGCTTGAACATCAGCACGCGCAGCGGGATGGCCGCCACGATGGCGATCTGCATGCCGGCCCCGACCTTGATCAGCGAGTCGCCCCCCGACAGCCCGGCGGCCCATATGGTCAGGCAGGCGACGTTGATCATCATCCAGGCCAGCACGACGGCCGCCAGGTTGCCCTTGGGCTTGGGGTACTCGATCCGGCTGACCATGAGGTAGGCAACGCCCAGGATGGGCACCACCGTCAGCTTCGACGGCGGGAACAGAAGGACGATCGACACCACCGTCATCGCGCCCATGGGGATGGGCAGGCCCATGAAGTCGCCGCTCTTGGTCTTGACGCAGGCGAACCGGGCGAGCCGGATGACACCGGCCAGCAGCACCGACGCCGCGACCACCATCACCAGCGGGAACGGCGTGCTGGGGTTGAAACCCGCCCAGATGACGACCATGAACGCCGGGGCGAAACCGAAACTGATCACGTCGGCGAGGTTGTCCAGCTCCGCGCCCATGGCCGAGGCCCGGAACTTGCGGGCCACCAGGCCGTCGAACAGGTCGCAGGTGGCGCCGATCAGCAGCAGCACGACGGCGGTGCCGAAGAAACGGGGGTCGGCCTCGAAGGGCTTGCCCTCCTGCAGCGCGCGGATGGCCGACCAGGCCAGCACGCACACGGCCAGGAAGCCGCACAGCGCGTTGCCGAGCGACAGGGAGTCGGCCGCCGAGAGACGGAACGCCTTGCCGACGGGGCCGCGTGGCTCATCGTCCGTCTCGTCGAGCGGCCAGCCGGCGTCAGCCGTGGTCAAGACCGGTCACCCCCGCGACGGTCTTCTGTCCGACCGACACGGCGGGGGCGATCCCCTCGGGCAGGTAGACGTCCACCCGTGAACCCAGCCGGATGAGGCCGATCCGCTCGCCCCGCCTGACCTTGGCGCCCGCCGCCAGGTAGGGCACGATGCGCCGGGCGACGGCGCCGGCGATCTGGACCAGCTCGATGTCGCCGAGTTCGGTGTCCAGGTGCCACACGACGCGCTCGTTGGAGTCGCTGTCCTTGTTGAAGGCGGGCAGGAACCCGCCGGGGACGTGCTCGACGGAGGTGACCGTGCCGGCCAGCGGCGCGCGGTTGACGTGCACGTTGAGCGGGCTCATGAAGATGGCCACCCGCGTGCGGCCGTCTGGCCATGGGTCGATGCTCTGCACCACGCCGTCCGCCGGGGACAGGACGCGCGCCGTGCCCGGCACGCGGTCGGGGTCGCGGAAGAACCAGAGCATCCCGCCGGTGAGCGCGGTCAGCGGGAGGGCCGCCAGCGCCCAGCGCCGGTCGCGGCGGCTGAGCAGCGAGGTCGCGGCGGCGGCGGCCACGGTCGGGAGAAGCCACGGGGAGACGCCACGAGCCAGTCTGATCCGGCCGGGCTGAGGGCTTGCTGAATCGTGGGACACGGGGAACCTTTTGTGATGTATTGGGGCGTTAGACCGGTATGTCTACCTGCTTGAGGCAGGATGCTACCCATCTGACAACCCTTATACGGCGGAACCAGACAAGAAAACCGCCTCGGGCACCGATCCGCTAGCCCTGTTCGGCACCCGTGGGGGTGGTCACTTCCCTGCTCTTGCTCTCGTCACGGCGGATTTTCACCAGGCTGGCGACGGTGGTGACCGTCATGGTGACGCCGATGACCGCCAGCGAGAGCCAGATCGGCACCTCCGGTGCCCAGGAGACGCCGCTGGAGTGCAGCGCCTCGAGAATCAGCTTAACCCCGATGAAACCAAGGATGAACGCCAGACCGTAGCTGATGTAGACGAGCCGCTGCAGCAGGCCGCCCAGCAGGAAATAGAGCTGGCGCAGGCCCATCAGGGCGAACACGTTGGCGGTGAAGACGATGAAGGCGTCGGTGGTGAGCCCGAAGATCGCCGGGATCGAGTCGAGCGCGAACAGCAGGTCGGTGGTGCCGATGGCGACCATCACGATCAGCATCGGGGTGACCATGCGCCTGCCGCCGACCTTGACGAAGACCCGGGAGCCCACGTAGTCGTCGGTGTGCGGCAGCGCCCGGCGTGCCCAGCGCAGGACCGCGTTCTCCTTGAACTCGTCATCGTCCTGGCCGTGCTGGCGGACGAGCTGCACGGCGGTGTAGAGGAGGAAGAGGCCGAAGACGTAGAACAGCCAGCTGAAGCTCGACAGCGCGGCGGCGCCCACCGCGATGAAGACGCCTCGCATGACCAGGGCCATCAGGATGCCGACCAGCAGCACCTTGTGCTGGTGGACCTTGGGCACCGCGAAGCGGGTCATGATGATGTAGAAGATGAACAGGTTGTCAACGCTCAGGCTGTACTCGGTGAGATAGCCGGCGATGAACTGCGCCGCGGGGGTCGCCCCGGCGGTGATCCACAGCACGACGGCGAAGACGACCGCGAGCGCGACGTAGAAGCTGACCCACGCCCCCGCCTGCTTCATGGAGAACTCGCGCGGTTCGCCCCGGTCGACGATCCACAGATCGAGGGCGAGGACCACGAGGAGACCGCCGATGACGGCGATCCAGGCCCAGACAGGAACGATCACAGTTGGTAACCTCCGGCGGCGCGCATGACTGACTGCCGGAGGTCTCTCCCGCCCGCGACGAGACGCGGACCGACAGCCCCGGGGGCCCCGTGGGGCGGGGCGACACCGTGATGACGAGACTGCCGCGAAGGGATACTCCCCCCCTAACCAAGCCAGTATAGGTGGGTGGCTTGGAACCGCCTAATTCAACGATCAGGCGTGGTCGGTTGTTCCGACCCTCCGGTTCCCCCGGACAGCTCCCGGTAAACCGCCAGCGCGGCCTCCACCGCCTCCTGGCGTCCGGGCAGCGCGCGCCCTCGCAGAGCGGCCGCCCGGCCCAGGTCACGGGTGAGCCCGTCGTCGGCCAGCACCCGGGCCACCGCCGCGCGCATCGCGCCGGCGTCGCCGTACGGCACCAGCAACCCGGCCTCCCCCACCATGTCCGGCAGGCCGCCCACGGCGGTGGCCACGACGGGAACCCCGGCCCGCAGCGCCTCCTGGACGGTGAGCGGCTGACCCTCCCACCGGCTCGGCACCAGCAGGGCCCTGGCCACGGCGAGCAGGTCGGCGACGTCGCCGCGATCGCCCAGCAGCCGCACCGGCAGCCCCTCACGGTCGATCCGCTCCCGCAGCGGCCCGCGCAACGGGCCCTCCCCGGCGATCAGGAACACCGGCCCCCGCTCCTCCCCGGCGGCCGAAGGGTCCGGTCCCTGTTCCTCCCCGGCGGCCGGGGGCTCCGGGCTCCGCTCCTGCCCCGCGGCCGGGCGCTCCGGCCCTCGTCCCTCCCCCGCGGCGGGGGCGAAGGCGGCGGCGACGTCGAGCAGCGTCTCCAGTCCCTTCTGCTGGGCCAGCCTGGCGACCGTCAGCAGGATCGGGCGCCCGCCCACGCCGAGCTCCGCCCGCACCCGGGCGGGCGGGAGCCCGGACGGGGGCAGCGGGGGCGCCGGGACCACCGCGGCCGCCACGTGCCGCGCCCCGAGCCGGCGCATCCGCTCCCCCAGGTCGGCGGAGACCACCAGGACGCGGTCGGCCCGGCGTGCCACGATCCGCTCCAGGGCGGCGTGGACCGCACCGACCGCGCCGCCCGCGGTGGCGGCGTTGTGCAGCGTCACCACCAGCGGCGTTCCGGTCCCGGCCAGCGCGAGCGCGGCCAGGGCCCCGGCGCGCAGCCCGTGGGCGTGCACGACGCCGGCGCCGCGCAGCGTCCGCAGCCGGCTCAGCGCCCGGAGGTCGTCCCGGGGGCGGGGCCGGTCCGAGATCGGCACGGGAGTGAACCGCGCACCGAGGCGGCCGAACCCGAAGCTCTCCCCGGTGGACGCAGGGCCCGCCACGACCACCCGCGCCCCCCGCTCCACCAGCCCGCCGGCCAACATCGCGACGTGCCGCCCGACCCCGCCCGCGCTGGTCCCCAGCACGAACGCCACCCGCATCGGCTCAGCCATCGGAACGTCCCCCTTCCGCGACGCCGTCCACGCCGCCCCGGCCACCGGAGACGTCCTTCTCCCGCGACGCCGTCCGCGCCGTCTCAGTCATCGGAGCGTCTCCCTCCCGTGGCGGACATCCCCGCCTCCCCGCCGTCCCCGCCGGAGCCCCTCGCCCCGGTGCGCCTGCCCAGGCCGCCGATCCCGCCGAGCCTGCCCAGCAGCGCCCGGGTGTCCGGCCCGTCGACCACCGCGGCCACGACCGCGAACGCCGTCGCGCCCGCCAGGGCGGCCACCGTTCCGGCGATCACGCTCGTCCACGTGGACGTGCCCGTCAGGGCGTCCGCGACGACCAGCCCGGCGCCGTAGGCGGCGGCCCCGCCGAGCACCGCGGCGAGCAGCGCCCGCCCCGTCCCGGCCAGCGCCCCGGCGCCCGCGCCCCTGCGCACGGCCAGCGCCAGCAGCGCCCCGCCGGCCGTCATCCCGGCGGTGCCGCCCAGCGCCAGCTGCCCCACCACCTGCGGGGGGCCGGACGCGGCACGGGCCAGCACGACCTGCGCGACCAGCGCGACCGCCCACCCGGCGACCGAGGCGAGCGCCGCCGCCCTGCCCTCGCCGCGGGCGTACAGCACCCGCGCGAGGTGGAACATCAGGCCGTAGCCCACCAGGCCGAGCGCGAAGAACTCGACCGCGCGGGCCATCGCCGGGGGGTCGCCGCCCTCGGTGCCCGCCACGAAGAGCCGCGCCACGGGCGTGGCGATCGCCGCCATCACCCCGGCCGACAGGCCCGTCACCAGCAGCACCACCCGCGTGGTGGAGGCCGCGAGGTCGTCGAACCCGGCGCGGTCGCCGTCGGCCGCCCGGGTGGACAGCAGCGGGAAGGAACTGGTGGCCACCGGCACCACGAACACCGCGAAGGGCAACTGGAACAGCGCCCAGGCGTAGGTGTAGACGCCCACCGCGCCCGCCCCGCCGAAGTGGTTGGCCAGCCGGACCACGACCGTCAGCGTGACCTGCTGGGCCACCAGCACGGCCAGGTTCGCGACCGCCAGGCGCCGGGCGTGGGCCGCCACCCCGGGCGGGAACGACAGCGAGGGCCGCAGCCGCAGTCCGAGCCGCGCCGCCGGGCCGAGCACGGTCAGCACCATCGCCGCGGCCGCGACGGTCGCGCCCACGGACAGCGTCAGGCTCCCCGCCGGGGTCAGGCGCGACAGATCGTCGGCGGCACCGCCGTTCACCGCCTCGAACGCCACGAGGGAGACGACCACGACCAGGCTGGAGACCAGCGGCGCCAGCGCGGGCCCCATGAACCGCCGGTGGGCCTGCAGCGCGCCGTACAGGACCACGGCGAGCCCGAAGAAGATCATGCGGGGGGCGAAGACGACGAGCATGTCCGTCCCGGCGGCCACGACCTGCGACAGGTCGCACTCCCTGGCGTCGCCGCTCAGCAGCGAGACGACCGGCCCGGCCAGGACCGCGATGAGGAGGGTCAGCGGCACCAGGACCAGCATCGTCCAGGTGAGCAGCGCCGAGGTGATCCGCCCGGCCTCCGCGCGTGCCCCGGGGTCGTCGCCGGATCGGGAGGCGGCCGAGGCCAGCACCGGGACCACCATCCCGGCCAGCGCGCCACCCGCCACCAGCTCGAAGACGATGTTGGGGACATAGTTGGCGGTGTTGTAGGCGGTGCTCAGGCAGGAGTTGGCGACGGTGTGCGACTGGACCCAGTACCGGCCGAACCCGACGATCCGGGCGGCCATGGTGACGATCCCGATGAGGAGCGCCGCGCCCGCGACCCCCTGCCCGATCTTCCTCCCCATCAGCCGGCGGGCGCCTGCTCCGGGGGACGGCGGCCGAGCATGTCGATGCGGTTGAGCACCGGGTTGCCGGCGATGACCTTGGTGAAGCTGACCTTCTCCGAGGCGGCGGTCAGCGCGGCCACGGTGCCGAGGGCGGCCAGGCGGGCGGGACGCCCCAGGGTGACGGAGGCCGCCAGGCCGAGCAGCGCGCCCAGCGCGTTGGCCCCGGCGTCGCCCAGCATCGCCCGCTCGCCCAGGTCCTCGGGCAGCAGGGCGGCCGAGGCGCCGAGCGGCAACGCGGCCAGGGCCGCGGCCACCGGGTCGCCACGGCGCAGGCCCGCGGCGAGCAGCGGCGCGCCGGTGAGCAGACCGACCTTGACGGCGCGGCCCGGACGCAGGTCGAACAGGTTGGCCAGGTTGGCGGCGCCGGCGACCAGCATGCCGTCGATCACCGCGTCGGCGGGGCGGCTCGCGGCCGACGCGGACACGGTCAGCGCGGCCGCGGCCAGCCCGGTCAGGCCGATTCCGGCGAGCTTCACCGCGCCGCTGGTGACCTCGCCCTTGGCCAGCGCGCCCAGGTGGCCCCGGAACCCCTTGGAGGCCGTCACGCCGTACAGGTCGTCGTAGGCGCCCAGCCCGCCGGCGCCGGCCGCGGCCAGCAGCGCGGCCGCGCGGACCCGGGCGGGCAGGCCGGGGACCGCCGCGGCGGCGACGCCGGCGCCCGCGACGAACGCCGGGCCCTCCAGCAGCGTGATGGGCTCACCCCGGTGGTTGACGCGGCTCCAGGTGTCGGCGTCGCCGACCGGCGGCCTGCGGGTGAAGGCCGCGTACGCGGCACGGGCCGCGGCCGCGCCGAGGAGGGCGCCGGCCAGGGCGGCGGTCAGAGCGCGACGAGCCATCGGATCATCCTCCGGAGGTGGCCGTGGGGGCCGGCGACGCGCTGGGCTCGACGCCCGAGACGCCCGAGCCGATGCCGTACTGGCCGGTGGCCCCGGACAGTTGCTCCCGCAGAGCGTAGACCACCACGACCCGTCCCGCGGGCATATCGGCGTTGTCGACGGTGGAGACCTTCTCGGCGGCGGCGGTGTCGTCACGCAGCGCGGCGATGGTCCCACCGGCCGCGGCGGAGGACGGCGCGCCGGCCACGACGACGCCCCGGCCGGTCTCGTCCAGGCCCAGCGCCATCGACACGATCGCGTTCGCCTGCTGGGCCGCGCTCTCCCCGGTGTACGGCTCGGCCGGGGCGATCAGCACCGCCAGGGCGGCGCGCTTGGCCGGCTGCCCGGTGACGGTGAGCAGCCCGCCGGCCTCGAAGGCGTCCAGGACCCCGGCGGCCACCGGGTTCTCCTTGCCGATCTGGGCCGGGTCGTCGGTCACGATCGCCCCGGCGAGCGCGGCGGCCACCTTCCGGTACGGCGTGGCGTCGGCGGGGAAGACCATGTCGGCCGGCTTGACGTCGTCGGCGAGCTTCTCGATGAGGGGGGCCTGGGCCGCGTCGACGTAGCTCTCGTCGAGGACGACCCGGCCGGTCACCGTGGCCCCCGCCTTGGCGAGGAGGTCCTGGATCCCCTCACGCATGGCGGTCGTGGCGCCGGGGGCCTCGACGATGACGGCGCTCTCCGTGGCGAGGGCGTTCTGCACCAGGCGGGGGGCCGAGTCGGTGACGAAGGCGTCGTTGGCCGCCTCGCGCTTCTGCACGGTCTCCAGCTGGTCGCGGTACTCCTCGTTGCTCACCCGGAGCTGGTTGGCGAAGATCTCCGTCGCCTTGATGGCGGGGTCCTCCAGGAAGCTGGTGCCGAGCACGATGCCGACCGACAGCGCCAGGAAGATCGCGACGATGGAGACGAGGTGATAGCGGAAATCGATCACGAGAAGAGCCCGACCAACCAGAAGATGAAGCCGTTCCAGATGTCGCGGACGCTGTCCAGCCAGATCTTGCCCACCGGGGAGACGATGATCGCCACCCCCATGGTGATCAGCGTGGTGGCCACGAGCAGGAGCAGTGACGGGGTGGAGATCCGGCTGCGGTACAGCCGGCTGACGCCCTTGGCGTCGACGAGCTTGCTCCCCACCCGCAGGCGGGTGAGGAAGGTACTGGCCATGCCGGCGCGTCCCTTGTCGAGGAACTCCACCAGCGTCGCGTGGGTGCCGACGGCGACGATCAGGTCGGCGCCCTTGTCGTCGGCGAGCAGCATGGCGATGTCCTCGCTGGTGCCGACGGCGGGGAAGACGACGGCGTCGCGGCCGAGCCGCTGGATCCGCTCCAGGCCGGGCGCGTGGCCGTCCCGGTAGGCGTGCACGACCAGCTCGGCGCCGCAGGTGAGCGCCTTGTCCGACACCGAGTCGAAGTCGCCGACGATGACGTCGGGGAGGTAGCCGGCCTCGATGAGCGCGTCGGCGCCGCCGTCCACCCCGATCATGACGGGGCGGAACTCGCGGATGTAGGGGCGCAGGACGGCGATGTCCTCCTTGTAGTGGTAACCGCGCACCACGATGAGGACGTGCCTGCCCTCCATGGAGGTGTGGACGTCGTCGGGCACGCCGACGCCTTCGATGAGGAGGTCCCGCTCACGCTGGATGTACTCCATCGTGTTGGTCGCGAACGCCTCGATCTGCGTGGTCAGCCCGGCCCGCGCCTCGGCCATGGCGGCCTCGACGGACTCGGCCGTCTGCACGTCGCCCTTGCCGGCGATCTCGTCGTCGAGGTGGACGACGCCGTCGTGCAGCCGGATCAGGTCGCCGTCGGAGATCCGGTCGAACAGCTCGGGGGTGGCGTTGTCGACGAACGGCACGCCGGCCTCGACGATGATCTGCGGCCCCAGGTTGGGGTAGCGCCCGCTGATGCCCGCGGCGACGTTGACCACGCCCGCCGCGCCGCACGCGACAAGGGCCTCCGCGCTCACCCGGTCGACGTCGACGTGGTCGATGATCGCGATCTCCCCGGGACGGAGGCGTTTGGTGAGCCTCTTCGTCCGCCGGTCGATCCGCGCCACGGCCGTCACCCCGGGAAGGTCCGAGACCTTCCTGTGGCGGAGGTAACCGGTGAGCCTGCGTCGAGGCCCGTCAGTCGGCACCTTCATCGAACCCATCCTGCCAGAGGTGACGACCGGGTGAGCCGGGCAGCCCGATGTCCGCCGGATTCGTCACCGCGGATTCCCCGCATCCGGTTGCTCCCCCGAATGGGCGTGAACAGTCCTCCTCAACCCCTTTTGTCGGCGGCGGCGATCGCCAGCAGTTCCTCGGCGTGCGCGCGGCCCAGCTCGGAGTCCTCGAGGCCGGCCAGCATGCGCGCCAGCTCCCGGGCCCGGCCGTCCTGGTCGAGCGCCACCACGCCGCTGTGGACCACGCTGCCGTCGCTCGCCTTCTCCACCACCAGGTGCTGGTCGGCGAACGCCGCTACCTGGGGCAGGTGTGTGACGACTATCACCTGGGCGGTGCGGGCCAGGCGGGCCAGGCGGCGGCCGATCTCCACCGCCGCCTTGCCGCCCACGCCCGCGTCGACCTCGTCGAAGACGAACGTCGGCACCGGATCGGCACCGGCGAAGACCACCTCGATGGCGAGCATCACCCGGCTCAGCTCGCCGCCGGAGGCCCCCTTGTTCAGCGGCAGGGGCGGCGAGGCGGGGTGCGGGGACATCCGCAGCTCCACGTCGTCCAGGCCGTGCGGGCCGAACTCGGCGGCGGGCGTGATGACGACCACCACCCGGGCGTGCGGCATGGCCAGCGCGGAGAGCTCCTCGGTCACCGCCTGCCCGAACCGCTCGGCGGCGGAGGTGCGGATCCGGGTCAGCTCGGCCGCGAACTCGGTGAGACGGCCGGTGAGCTCCTCCTGCTCGCGGGTCAGCTCGCCGATCCGCTCGTCGTCGCCCTCCAGCTCGGTGACGCGCCGCGCGGCCCGCTCCGCCCAGGCCAGCACGGCCCGGGTGTCCTCGCCGTACTTGCGCACCAGATGGGTCAGCACCGCCTGGCGCTCCTGCACCATCGAGAGGCGGGCCGGGTCGGCCTCGACCGACTCGGCGTAGGCGGCCAGCTCGGTGGCGACGTCGGAGATGAGGTAGCCGGCCTCGGCCAGCCGGTCGGCGATCCCGGCCAGCGCCGGGTCGAAGTCGCGGACCGCCTCCACGGCGGAGCGTGCCTGCCCGACCAGCGTGACGGCGTCCCGGAGGTCCTGGTCACCGGCCATCGGGTCGCCGAGCAGCGCCCGGTGCGCGGTCTCCGCCGCACCGCGGAGCGAGTCGGCGTGGGAGAGCCGCTCCACCTCCTCGCGCAGTTCGGTCTCCTCACCGGCCTTGGGCTCGGCCCGCTCGACCTCCTCCAGCCCGAACCGGAGCATGTCGGCCTCCTGGGCGCGATCCCGGGCGCGGGCGGTGATCTCGGCCAGCTCGTCGGTCACCTGGCGGTGGCGCCGGTAGGCCTGCTCGTAGGCGCGCAGCGGCTTGACCAGCTCCTCGCCGGCGTAACGGTCGAGGGCCGCGCGCTGGCGGCCCGGCTGCAGCAGCCGCTGCTGGTCCATCTGGCCGTGGACGGCCACGAGGTCCTCGGCGAGGTAGGTCAGCGTGCCCACCGGGACGGTGCGCCCGCCCAGCCAGGCCCGGCTGCGGCCCTCGGCCGAGACCGTGCGAGAGATGATCAGCTCGCCGTCCTCGACCTCTCCCCCGAGGTCCTGCACCTGCTGGGCCACCCGGCCCGCCGGGTTCACCACGAGAGTGCCCTCGACGGTCGCCCGGTCGGAGCCCGGACGGACGCGGGCCGGGTCGGCCCGGCCGCCGAACAGCAGCCCCAGACCGGTCACCACCATCGTCTTGCCCGCGCCGGTCTCGCCCGTGAGCACGGTGAATCCCGGCGACAACGCCAGGACGGCCTCGTCGATCACGCCGAGCCCTTGGATGCGGACCTCCTCGACCCTGGGTCGCACTGGTCCCTCCCGTCACATCGAATTCACCGAACATCAGTGCGGTGCGCGGGCACGATCCTACGCGCTCGGCACCGTGATCGCCGGGATGATCTACGGCCTCGCCCGGCCGCGCCACCCCTGCACAGGAAGGCCGAATTTGGCGACCAGCCTGTCGGTGAACGGCGCCCCGGTGTCCTCCAGACCGTGCAGCCGCGCCAGCCGTACCGGCACCTCCGCGCGGCGCACCTCGATCCGTGTCCCGGCGGGCAGATCGAAGCGGCGGCGGCCGTCGCACCACAGCACGGCCCCGGCCGTCTCCGGCTGGACCTCCAGCGCCAGCCGGGACCGCGGGGAGACCACCAGCGGCCGGGCGAACAGCGCGTGGGCGCTGATCGGCACCAGCAGCAACGCCTCCACCTCCGGCCACACCACCGGGCCGCCGGCCGAGAAAGCATACGCGGTCGAACCGGTCGGGGTGGCGCAGATGACCCCGTCACACCCCCATCGTGACAGAGGCCGCCCGTCGATCTCGGCGACCACCTCCAGCATCCGGTCGTTCTTCTCCACCGTCGCCTCGTTGAGCGCCCAGGTGTCGGCCAGCAACCGCCCGTTGAGGCGGGCGGTGACCTCGACGGCCATCCGCTCCTCCACGTCGTAGCGGCCCCGGACCACGCAGTCCACCGCGACCGCCAGGTCCTCCACCTCCGCCTCCGCAAGGAACCCGACGTGCCCGAGGTTGACCCCCAGCAGCGGCACCCCGGCCGGACGGGCGAACTCGGCGGCCCGCAGCAGGCTGCCGTCGCCGCCGAGCACGATCATCATCTCGGCGTCCTGGACGGCCACGGCGGTGTCCGGCACCACGTCGGCGCCCGCGCACGCCACGGCCTCGGCCTCGGAGCCGAGGACGCGCACCGCCACCCCCGCCTCCAGCAACCGCCCGATCACCAGCCGGGCGGTCTCGACGGCCGCCCGGCGCCCGGTGTGGGCGGTGACCAGCACGGTGCGCTTGATCGTCATGTTCCACTCTTTCGGGGGGTGAGCACCGGCGCCTTCGGCGCGTCCACCGACAGACCCTAGCGGGGTCCTTCCGCCACCGCGCGCCCGATCTCCGCCTCGACGTCGGCGACCGGCGGCGCGCCCTCTCCCTTGCCCAGCCAGATGACGTACTCGACGTTGCCGGACGGGCCGGGCAGCGGGCTCGCGGTGACGCCGCGCACGACGAGACCGAGGCCCCGGGCGGCCTCGGCGACGTCTCGTACGGCCTGAGCCCTCAGGGCGGGGTCCCGGACGACGCCGCCGGCGCCCACCCGTTCCTTGCCCACCTCGAACTGGGGCTTGACCAGCATCGCGAAGTCGGCCCGCCCGGCGGCGCAGCGGGTCAGGGCCGGCAGCACCAGGCGCAGCGAGATGAAGGACAGGTCGCCCACGACCAGGGTGGGAGCCTCCCCCACCATGTCGGGCGTCAGGTCCCTGACGTTGACCCGCTCCATGACCGTGACCCGCTCGTCGGTCCGCAGCGACCAGGCGAGCTGGCCGTACCCGACGTCCACCGCCAGCACGTGCGCCGCGCCGTTGCGCAGCAGCACGTCGGTGAAGCCCCCGGTCGAGGCCCCGGCATCCAGGCAGCGCCGCCCGGAGACGGTCAGGCCACGGGGCCCGAACGCCTCCAGCGCGCCCAGCAGCTTGTGCGCCCCCCGCGAGACGTAGTCGACACCGCCGGGGGCCTCGGCCACCACGATCGCGGCGGCGGTGTCCACCTGGGTCGCGGACTTGGCGGCCACCTGGCCCCCGACGGTGACCCGGCCGGCCTCGATCAACTGAGCCGCCTGCTCCCTGGATCTGGCCAGCCGGCGGCGGACGAGCTCGCTGTCGAGACGTGCCCGCCGGCTCACCGGCGCCGGTCCGCGGTGTCGTCCGCCGACGCGAGCACCCCCTCCAGTCCGGCGAACACCTCCTCGAACACGCCCACATGCGCCGAGACGGGCATCTCGCCGAGCCGGGTCAGCCCGTTCAGCACGGCGTCGACCCGCTCTCCGCCGGTCTCTTCCTCGCCGGTCTCTTCGGGCAGGTGGGTCATCCATCCCCTCCGGAAGTGCTCTTCGTCGTCCTCTTCGCTGTCCTGTCCGCCGCACGGGCACGGGACGCCCCGCCCGTGGACGCCTTGACGGTATCGGACGCCGCGGCACGCGTCGTCCCGGTCGTACGGCCCGCCTTCCCCTCGGTCTTCCCGGCCGCTCTCTCTGCGGTCTTCCCGGCGGTCTTTCCGGCGGCTCTTCCACCGGTCTTCCGCGGCGCGGCGCCACCGCCGCCCTGACCCGCCTCGCCGCCCTCGCCGGACGCCTCCCGGGCCCGCTCCGTGTCCTTCGCCGCCTTCTCGGCGCGTTCCGCGGACCTGCCCGCCTCAGCGGCCTTCTCCGCGGCCCTCTCCGCCTTCACGGTCGCCCGCTCGGCTGCTTTCTCGGCCTTCGCGGTCGCCCTGTCAGCGCCCTTCCCGTCCTTGCCCGTGTCCTCCCCTGGCTTCTCCGCGGCCTCGCCACCGGTTTTCGCGGCGGTCCTGCCAGTGGCCCCGGGTTTCGCAGCGGCCTTACCTGCGGTCCCGGACTTCTCGGTGGCCTTGCCTGCGGTCCTGGGCGACGCGGCGGCCTTGCCAGTGGCCCTCTCCCCGGACTTCTCGGTGGCCTTGCCGGTGGTCCTGGGCGACGCGGCGGCCTTGCCGGTGGTCCCCCCAGCGGTCTTCTTCTCCGCCGCCTTTCCCGTAGCCTTCGCCGTACTCGCGGTGCCCTTCCCCGTCTCCTCAGCCGCTTTCGCCGTACCCCTCCCCGCCTTCGCGGTCGTTTTCGCCGTCCCCTTCTCCGTCTTCGCGACGGCCTTCCCCGTCTCGGCGGTCGCCTTCCCGGCGGCCTTCCCCGTCTTTCCGGCCTTCGCGACGGCTCCTTCCGGCTTCTCCGTCTTCGCGGCGGCCTTCTCCGTCTTTTGGGCCTTCGCGACGGCCTCTTCCGGCTTCTCCTTCGCCTCGGCCTCGCCGGCGGTCTTCGCGGTCTTCGCCGCCCCCGTCTTCGCCGCGGCCTTTCCCGTGGTCTTCGCCGTCTTTGCTGTCTTCCCGGCGGTCCTGTCCGGCTTCTCCGCGGTCTTCGCGGCGGTACGGCTCCGCGTGGCGCGCGGTGCGGCCGTCTCGGATTCGGCCAGCCGGGCCTCCAGTTCGGCCACGCGCGTCCGCAGCCGGTCGATCTCCTCGATCTCTCTCTCGTGCGCCTGATCGAACGCGTCGACCAGGCGGTTCACCTCGTTCTGAATGATCTCGTCGAGCTGGTTCCGGCTCTCCTCCCCCGCCGTGACCAGTTCCCTGGCCATCTCGTCGATCTGATCGGACGCCTGCGGCGACTCCGCCTCCCTCAGACCGAACAGGTCACGGACCACCTCCCGCGCCCTGGCCGTCGTCATCTCGCTGAGGCCGGTGGCCCCCTGCAGGTAACCGCGCAGCGCATCGAACACCATGGCGACGCCTCCCCCCCTCCGGCGAACCCCCGGACGCCGGATCGCACATTATGTTCATGTGGAACGCTACCGTCCGTACGTCAAAGGATCCGGAAGCGTCCGGAAAGAGAAAGGAGCGTCGCGCGATGGCGACCGTCGACGAGTGCCGGGTGGCACTGCGCAGACTCGGCGAACAGTTCGACGAGGTTGACCAGGCGAGCCGCGCCAAGCACGTGGTCGAGCGCAGCATCAGCTGCCACATCAGCGACCTCGGCGTCACTTTTTACGGACGCATCCACCACGGCGGCCTTGGCCCCTTCGAGGAGCGGCCCTCCGCCGACGGCAGGCCCGCCGACGTGAAGCTGACCATCGGCAGTGACGATCTGATCTCCCTGGTCAACGGGGAGCTGGACATGGGGCGCGCCCTGTTCGGTGGCAAAGTGAAGATCGACGCCAGCTTCGGCGACCTCCTCCGACTCCGCAAGCTCCTCTGATCCTCGAAGTCTTCGGCATCCACGACCCGTGCCGCCCCGGGTGACCGGATCATCGACGGCGGACACCCTCTCCCGGCAGTGAGGAGTCCAAAGCGGCCTTCACCGCGTCCTCGTCCGCCCTCCCTTCGCCGGCGGCCTCCCATGTCGCGGCGCAGGCCCCGCGAAGAGCGTCGATCCCCTCCCCATGGCCGTCGAGGCGCAGCCGGCCGCTCTCCCAGCGGGCGGTCCAGCCCTCGCAGACCCATCCGTCTCCGGACCGCCGCACCGCGGGGTAGGGCCGGTGCAGCGCCGACAGGTCCGCGGCGACGTAGGTGGGCCTCCCGCGGGGACCCGCCGTCAGCAGGTCGAGCGGTGCGGTCACGCCGGTCAGAACCAGCAGGGCGTCCACCCCCGCGTTCGTCGCCCCTTCGATGTCGGTGTCGAGCCGGTCACCGACCACCAGGGGCCGCCGGGAGCCGGTGCGCAGCATCGACTCCCGGTGCAGGGGTGGCTCCGGCTTCCCGGCGACGACGGGCTCCACCCCGGTCGCCGTGACGATCACCCGGGTCATCGACCCGTTGCCCGGCAGTTCACCGCGGCCCGAGGGCATCGTGGCATCGGCGTTGGCCGCCACGAACAGGGCGCCCCGCCGTACGGCCAGGGCGCCCTCGCAGAGCAGACCGTAGGAGAGGTCGGGAGCGATGCCCTGCACGACCGCGGCGGGCCCCTCCGCCGCGGTGCTCACCGGGCGCAGGCCGTGTGCGCGAAGGGCGCTGCGCAATCCCATCCCCCCGACCACCAGCACCGCCGAACCGGGCTCGACCCGTTCGGCCACCAGTCGCGCGGCGGCCTGGGCCGAGGTGACGACGTCCTCGGCACGCGCCGGGGCGCCGAGCGCGCTCAGGTGCTCGGCGATCGCCCCGGGAGTGCGTGAGGCGTTGTTGGTGACGTAGGCGAGCCGCACCCCTCCCTCCGCCGCCCGCCGCAACGCCTCCGGGGCCCCCGGAACGGCGTCGCGGCCCAGATAGACCACGCCGTCGAGATCGAGGAGGAGGGTGTCGTAGGGATCGATGAGCGCGTTGGAATCCACCGCCCTATTCCACCACCCCGGTCGTCATGCCTGACGGGCGCGGAGGGTCGCACGGACGCTCCGCAGCGCCGACACGTAATGACGCTGGTCGGGGCGCATCGCGACGGCGATCGCCAGGGGCTCCTGCGCCGCCTCCATGTCCCCGGTGCGCCACAGGGCGAGCCCCAGACCGAAGTACGCGTAGTCCTCGGCCGGGTTGGCGTCGATGATCCAGCGGAAACTGTCGACGGCGTCGGCGTACTGCCGCGAGTTGAACTGGGCCCGGGCGAGCCCCTCCCTGATGCTGCGCGACTCCGGTTCGGCGTCGGCGGCCCGCTCCAGCAGTGAGGCTGCGGCGGCCGGGCTGCCCTCGGTCAGAAGTTTCATCCCGCGTTGAAACCAGTCATAGACGTCCCCGACGGGAGCGCCCGCCTCTGGATCGGGGGAATCAGGCGAACCGCTGCGTCCTTGGACCATATGTGAGGCCTCCTTCATCGACAGATGACAGATCTGACCGATTCCCTGACGACCCGGGCACCAGTGCGCCCTCAAGACGGCCCCCGAGCCTTACAGGCCTTTGTGACAACATGCCCTCCATGGCGAATCCTGAACTGCCGGCACCTGACGGGCTGGTGCTACGCCCGTTTCGCGGCGTGCGATTCGCGGTCGGCGATCTGGCCGAGGTGATCTCCCCGCCCTATGACCTCATCTCAGAGGTCGGCGCTCGGGAGCTCCTCGACGCACACCCCAACAACGTGGTGCGGCTCATCCTTCCCGGCAGTGATCGCCACCGCTACGCCGAAGCCCGCGAGACCCTTCGGACCTGGCTGTCCTCCGGCGTGCTGGTGGCCGACGAGTCACCCGCCGTGTACGTCTACGAGCAGGCCGGACCCGGGATCCTGCAGCGGGGGCTCATCGGGGACGTGGGCCTGGCAGGCCCCGAGGAGCAGATCATCCTGCCGCACGAGGACGTCATGCCGGGGCCCGTCGCCGACCGCCTGGCCCTGATGCGCACGACCGAGGCCAACCTGGAGCCCATCTTCCTGCTCTACGACGGCGACGGCGGGCCGACCACCAGGCTCGTGGACGAGATCGCCGCCTCACGGACGCCCCTGGCCGAGGCGACGACCGATGACAGGGTGCGACACCGGCTGTGGGCCATCACCGCCCCCGAAGAGCTCGCCCTGCTCAATGAGGATCTGCGTCCCCGCAGGGCGCTGATCGCCGACGGTCATCACCGCTACGCCACTTATCTCGCCCTCCAGCGGGAGCACCACGCCGCCGAAGCCACCGCCGGAGCCACCGCGCCGGGGCGGCCGCCGATACCGGGCGCCCGGGACTTCGGCCTGGCACTCCTGGTCGACTCCACCGCCTACCCGCCCAACCTCAAGGCCATCCACCGGGTGATCCCGGGGCTGCCGCTCGGTGAAGCGCTCAGCCGGGCCGGGGAGGCCTGGAGGATCCGGGAGTACGGATCCCTCGGCGAGGGGCTCTCCGCGCTGGCGGCCGCGGCGGAGCCGGCCTACCTGCTGTCGGCCGGAGGCACCGCCCACCTCCTCACCGACCCGAACCGGGAACGTCTGGAGCGGGCCATGCCCGCCGATCGCTCGGCCCGCTGGAGAGCGCTGAACACCTCGATCCTCGCCGAGTTCCTGCTCCCCGAGATCTGGGGGATGCCCGATGAAGAGCGGTCCGTGCGGGTCGTGCACCACGACGCGGAGGCCGCGGTACGGCTCGCCCGGGATTCGGGGGGAACCGCCGTGCTCATGAACCCCCTGGAGGTCGACGACGTGCTCGCCGTCGCGTCCCACAGGGAACGGGTGCCGCGCAAGTCCACCTCTTTCGGCCCCAAACCCCGCACAGGTCTGGTCCTGCGAATGTTCGACCTCGACTGAGGACGAAGACCGGCGATGAAGGCGTGGGTGAACGCCTCCCGGCGAAGTCCGGCCCATCGTCCGGCCGGCCACGGTGTCTTCATCCCGATCCGCAGGCTCCGTCCGAGGGCCGCTCGCCGTCCAGGAGACGCCCGCCGCTCCAAGGCGTGACCTTCGCGTGCTCATGGCGTCCGCCCCCGTCCCGATCCAGGGCCGCCTCCTCCCCGCCCCGGTCACCGGCGGGTGCCGCCCCGGGAGCGGGGCCGAGATGCCTCGCCGAGCGAACCTCCACCTCGTAGCCCGAGGATTTGGATCCGTCGTCGCCCCACCAGCGACGGCGAAGCGAACCCGTCACCTCGACCATGTCACCGGGTAGCCACCCGGCGGCGGCCAGAGCCACTTCCGGGACGAACGACGCACAGGGGATGGTGTCAACCTGAATCCTCCGGGCCCGCTGCTGCCGACGGACGATCAGCCGCCACCTGGTGAGCGCGCTCCCGCTTCGCAGTTTCCTGACGCTCGCCGCCTCGGGCAGGCGACCCACCAGGACGACCTCGTTGCGATCCATCGAATCTTCCTCCGATCTCTGCCTCTGCCGATCGGAGACGACTCTTTACGATGTGAGCTGTGCCGGAACGGCCGAACGCCGTTCTGGGGATGCCGGTTCCAGTTCTGAGGTGACCTGTGGACAACATCACCGCTCTCGGCGGCGAGGTCTATGAGATCGACACGAGAATGGCCGGATACTCCGGCATCACAGCGGGATACCTGATCCTGGGAGACCGTCCCTGTCTGGTCGAGACGGGTACGTCCACCTCCGCTCCGATCGTGCGCGACGCCCTCACCTCCCTGGGTGTGGGTCCCGCGGACCTCGCCACGGTGGTCGTGACGCACATCCACCTGGACCACGCGGGCGGGGTCGGCGACATCGCGGGCTTCTACCCGGAGGCCGAGATCGTGGTCCACGAGAAAGGCGCCCGGCATCTGGCCGACCCCTCGCGGCTCATGTCCAGCGCCCGGATGGTCTGGGGTGACAAGCTGGACACCCTCTTCGGGGAGCTCTCCCCCACCGAGTCGTCGCGCATCCGTGCCCTCGGAGACACGGGGAGCATCGATCTCGGCAACGGCCGCACCCTGAGCAGCCACTACTCTCCGGGACACGCCAAGCACCACGTGGGCCTGATCGACTCCGGCACAGGGGATCTCTACGTCGGCGACGCCGCCGGCGTCTATCTTCCGCAGACGGGAGATCTGCGACCGGCGACCCCGCCCCCGGACTTCGACCTGCGGACCGCGCTCGACTCGATCGCGTTGTTCGAGTCGCTGGCCCCCCAGCGGCTCCTGTTCAGCCATTACGGACCGGTCGCGAACGTGGCGGAGACGCTGGAGCGCTCGGCGGAGGAACTACGCGTCTGGGTGGATCTGACCCGCCGGGCCCACTCCGAGGGCATGGACCTCGACCACGCGGTGGCCATGGTCAGGGAGCGCACCCGGGAGCGGTACGTGGCCCTGAAGGACGACGACGGGACGGCCGAGCAGTTCGAACTGCTCAGCGGCGCCCCGTCCAACGTCGCCGGAATCCTCCACTGGCTGAACCGGGTTCAGCCCTGAGCCGACGCCGCCGCAGATCGAGCCGATGACCTCCGGCTCCCTCCGGCCCGATCCCGTACCGCCTCGGGTGAGCCTTCCGGCCCACCCGAGGCGGCGCGGAACCCGCTACTTCTTCTCGTCCTCGTCCTCATCCTCGTTCGTGTCGTCGAGGGTGTCGCCGAAATTCGGCTCGATGAAGGCCGGGCCGATGCCGGCCTCGGCCTTCCCCCCGGCCTTCGCGACGTCGTCCTCGACGGCCTCGGCCACCTCATCGCCGGCCCCGATCTCCCGGGTCTCGGCCTCATCCGCCTCGTCCGCCTTGCCCGCCTCGTCGGCCTCGGCTCCAGCGGTCTCATCTCCGTGTACGGCCTCGTTCGCGGCCTTCACGGGAGGCTCCTCCTCCGCGGGCGGCTCCTCGACGGCGGGTGTCTCATCGGACACACCGCCGAGGTCCGGCTCGCCCTCGTCGAGGTCCGCCTCGTCCTCGAGCTGAGCATCGAGTGCGGCGGCATCGTCGGCCTCGTCGAGGTCCTCGTCCTCCTCCAGGTCCTCGATGACGGTCCCCGTCAGCTGCGCGTACCGCTCGGCGGCGTCGGTCTCGCCGTCCTCGTCGAAGGCCATCGCGCGGCCGAACCACTCGACGGCCGGCTCCTCGTGCCCCGCCTCGGCCAGGGCATCGGCGTACGCGAAGGCGAGACGCGCCGACCACGGGTGCGGACGTGTGTCACGCAGCTCCGGGAGGCGCTGAAGAGTGATGACGGCGGCGTCGTTCTGGCCGAGGTCCCGGCGAGCGCCCGACTCCACGATGGCGAGTTCGATCTTGCCGGATCGGTCGAGACGCTCCGCCTCCGGGGATCGGACCAGGTCGAGAGCGCGCTCCGGACGGCCCAGACCGCGCTCGCAGTCGGCCATGACCGGCAGGTAGGCGTCGGATCCGGTCATACGACGCGCCGCACGCAGGTCGCTGAGCGCCTCGGCGAAGTGCCCGGAATGGTAGGCGGCGATGCCCACGGCCTCGCGGACCACACCGATACGGGCGGCGAAACGACGGGCCACCTTGGTGTGCTCGTAGGCGCGCTCAGGGTCGTCCTCCTCAAGCGCCCGGCCGGCCGCCACCAGATGGCAGGAGACCAGGTCGGCGAGGTCGAGTGGGAGGGAGCGCAGTTCGTCCCTGACGTCCTTGTCGAGCTCGTCCGCCGTGATGTCGGGAGCGAGCGGGGGCAGTTCCTCCCGCGTCCGGCTCCGGGCCTCCTCGCGCTCCTCGGGCCGCTCGTCACGACCGTAACGCGTGCGGGATCCGCCGCCCTCGGAGCGGAATCCACCGTCACGATCCCCGAAGGGACGTGCCCCTCGATCCTCACGGCCGTAGCGGGGACGGTCGTCACGGTCGCCGTAGGAACGCCGCTCACCACGGTCATCGCGGTAACCACCACGGGGACGATCGTCACGATTGAACGGACGCCGTTCACCACGATCGTCGCGCCCCTGACCGGGACGCTCCTCACGGTTGAACGGAGGTCGCTGGCCGCGGTCATCACGACCGTAGCCGGGGCGATCGTCCCGGTCCCGGGAACCGTACCGGCTACGCGCCTGATCACGATCACCGTACGTACGCCGCTCACCGCGATCATCGCGCCCCTGACCGGGACGCTCCTCACGGTTGAACGGAGGTCGCTGACCACGGTCATCGCGGTTGAACGGAGGTCGCTGGCCGCGGTCATCACGACCGTAGCCGGGGCGATCGTCCCGGTCCCGGGAACCGTACCGGCTACGCGCCTGATCACGATCACCGTACGTACGCCGCTCACCGCGATCATCGCGCCCCTGACCGGGACGCTCCTCACGGTTGAAGGGACGCCGCTCACCACGGTCATCACGCCCCTGACCCGGACGCTCCTCACGATA
>NZ_JBEZNH010000054.1:50338-51901 GCF_040653115.1 Streptosporangium sp. NPDC048047
ATTGAACGGAGGTCGCTGACCACGCTCCTCACGGTTGAACGGAGGTCGCTGACCACGCTCCTCACGGTTGAACGGAGGTCGCTGACCACGGTCATCGCGGTTGAACGGAGGTCGCTGGCCGCGGTCATCACGACCGTAGCCGGGGCGATCGTCCCGGTCCCGGGAACCGTACCGGCTACGCGCCTGATCACGATCACCGTACGTACGCCGCTCACCGCGATCATCGCGCCCCTGACCGGGACGCTCCTCCCGGTTGAAGGGACGCCGCTCACCATGGTCATCGCGGTAACCACCACGGGGACGATCGTCACGATTGAAGGGACGCCGTTCACCACGATCGTCGCGCCCCTGACCGGGACGCTCCTCACGGTTGAACGGAGGTCGCTGACCACGATCGTCACGGTTGAACGGAGGTCGCTGGCCGCGGTCATCACGACCGTAGCCGGGGCGATCGTCCCGGTCCCGGGAACCGTACCGGCTACGCGCCTGATCACGATCACCGTACGTACGCCGCTCACCGCGATCATCGCGCCCCTGACCGGGACGCTCCTCCCGGTTGAAGGGACGCCGCTCACCACGGTCATCACGCCCCTGACCCGGACGCTCCTCACGATTGAACGGACGCCGCTCACCGCTGTCGCGGTAACCACCGGGGCGCTCACTCCGCTCCCGGGAACCGTAGGAACCGCCTCCACGCCCTTCGCGGCGCTCGCCATATCGGGGACCGTCACCTGAACGTCCCCACTCACGGCCTCCTCGGCCGCTCTCTCGACCGCCGAACTCGCGGTTCTCGCCTTCTCCGCGCCGGCCCGTGCCGTCACGCCCGTTATCACTGTTCACTTCTGGTCCATTCATTTGCTCACCGGCGAGCGCGCCCTCTTCGTCTGTGGATGGGCGATCGCTGTACGGGCGGTCTTCGGCCACGGGATACGCCCCGTTCGATATCGCTGCCCCGCCCTATCCGTGGTCCAGCGCGACGAAGGCCACCCGCGGTGGGGTGGCCCGGCATCTCCAGCCTAGCAACCGCCCAGGCCTCCTCTGCCCCCTGTGCTCAGGCATCAACATCCAGTCGACGAAAGTACGGCGGCGACCCAGCTACCGGTGACCCTCTCGCCTCTGCGTCTCAGCGGAGATCGAGGCGGCCGCTCCGTCAGCCGGCGAGCCATACCGGTCAAGGACGCCTGGCATGACGAGCCTCACCGGTTGGTCTCGGCGAGCCCGCCGTACGGCACGACAGCGTCGTAGGAACACCTGCGCGGAAACCCGCGCACGCGAAAAAGCGGGGCCCCGGACGACGAACGTCCAGAACCCCGCTTCAAAGATTGTCCGGCGGCGACCTACTCTCCCACACCGTCCCCGGTGCAGTACCATCGGCGCTGAAGAGCTTAACTTCCGGGTTCGGAATGTAACCGGGTGTTTCCCCTTCGCCATAACCGCCGTAACACTATGAAACACACAAACACGCACACCAACCCAAAACCCTCACAGGTTCTGGAGGTGCAAGCGGCGCCTGCTGCCTCAGAATCACACAGTGGACGCGAGCACAACCCTCAAGATCACGCG
>NZ_JBEZNH010000055.1:0-10618 GCF_040653115.1 Streptosporangium sp. NPDC048047
GCGCCCCCCGCGACGGCGACGTGGCGCACTCCCGCCCGCCCGCGGGCGGGGCCGGCGCCCGGCGTGCGCCGGCGCGGCCACCTGCGCGTCGCGCGGCGCGCGCCCCGCGGGGCCCCGGTGAAGGCGCACCCGGTGAGCCGGAGCCGTTCGGGACGGCGGACCCCGGCGAGACCACAGGCGCCGAGGTCCACCCGGACCAGCTCCAGGGCCTCGGCGTCCACCCCGCGCAGCGAGCTCACCCGGCCGGTCGGGGGAGTACCCGGCGGCCTCGTCCGGTCCGGCCCGCGGAGCGAGGTCGTCCGGGCCGCGCCGTACCCCGCGGACGCCCGTCGCGCGGTCGCGTCCCGCCCGCCGCCCCCGGCGCCTCCCGCGTTCCCGTCACCGGGCCGGGCGCGCCCCTCGATCCTGGCCGGGCCGAGCAGTGTCGCGCCGGTGAGGTCGGCCTCGGCGCCGTCGAGCCGTACGGCCAGCCGCCCGGCCGCCCGCAGGCGCCGCAGGTCCACCCGGCATCCGGCGGCCGCGACGTCCAGGCCGCCGCCCGTCCACGCCCCGGCGAGGCACAGGCCGCGACCGGCCGCGGTGGGGGTCAGGGAGCCGCCCTCCCGGAACCGCGCCCCCTCGAACCCGGCCAGCCCGCCGAACTCCGCCCTGCGGAACGACACCGCCCGGTCGAACCGGCACCCGCGGAAGACGGCGTCCCCGGCGAACCTGGCGCCGTCGAAGCTGGTGAAGCCGTGCAGCTCGGCACCCTCGAAGGAGACGGTGCGCCCGAAGGCGGCGGCGCCGAACAGCGCGTCCCGGCCCGCCGAGACCCGGTCGAACGCCGCGTGCCCGGCGACGGAGACGCCGTGCAGGGACAGTTCCCTGGCGAATCCGGCCCCGCGGAAGGAGACGTTCCCGGTGAAGCGCGCGTCCACGAAGGAGGCGAGGCGGTGGAAGCGCGCGTGGTCGAAGGAGGCGTCCCCGCAGAAGACGACGCCGCCGAACCGCGCGTCCCCGGTGATGACCGCCCGGTCGAACCTGGCCCGCCCCGGGCGTCCGCGCGTGGCCTCCAGGACCCGTTCCAGCAGTTCCGGCTCGATCCGGGTGCCCCGGAGGTCGAGGGGGGAGCCGGGGGAGAGGCCGCCGAGGACCTCGGCCAGCTCGTCGGCGTCCAGGTGGGCCAGGCAGCGCCCGTAGGGCTGCCGCGCCGATCCGGTGCATCCGGGAAGGGCGGCGCAGGTGGCCCAGCCCACGTCCAGGCTTCTCATGACCGACTCATACCCATGAAGAGGGCCAAAGCGAGATCTATGGCAAAGTGCGCCATGATCGCCGCCGGTTAACCTCCACAAAGTATCGAGATTATGTAATTTCACCTTCTATCTACTTATAAGTACGTGTGGAGCGATACATGTGGCTTTACGCTCCCGGTCATGCGTCCTTCAACCAAAGTGGCCGCCGCCCTCATGGCCGGCGGCCTCGCCGTGTCCGGCCTGGCGGTCCTGACCACCGCCCCGGCCCTGGCCGCGCCGGGCACCGTCGTCATCAGCCAGGTCTACGGCGGTGGCGGCAACAGCGGCGCGCCGTACGCCAACGACTTCGTCGAGCTGTTCAACCGCGGTTCCGCTCCCGTCCCGCTGGACGGCTGGTCCGTGCAGTACGGCAGCGCCACCGGAACCGGCACCTTCGGCGCCAACTCGCCCGTCCCGCTGGCCGGCACGCTGGCGCCCGGTCAGTACCACCTCATCCGGCTCGCCGGCGGTTCCACCGGCGCCGCGCTGCCCGACCCCGACGGCACCGGCGCCATCAACCTGAGCGCGAGCGCCGGCAAGGTCGTCCTGGTCCGCTCGGCCGAGGGCCTGGCCTGCAACGGCGGCTCCGCCTCCTGCACCGCCGAGCAGACGGCGCTGATCGCCGACCTCGTCGGGTACGGCACCGCCAACTACTTCGAGGGCTCCGCCCCGGCCCCCGCCCTCTCCGGCACGCTCGCCGGCCTGCGCGGCGACCACGGCTGCGCCGACACCGACGCCAACGCCGCCGACGTGGCCACCGGAGCCCCCGCGCCGCGCAACCGGGCGACCACCCCGGCGCCCTGCGGCGACCCCGGTCCCGACCCCACCGCCACCCCCACGGCGAGTCCCACGGTGAGCCCGACCCCGTCGCAGAGCCCGACCTCCTCGCCGACGCCGACAGGGGAGCCGTGCGAGACCCCGGCCACCCACCAGATCTCCGAGGTGCAGGGCAGCGGTGACGTCAGCCCGCTGGCCGGGCGGACCGTCCGCGTCGAGGGCGTCGTGACCGGCGACTTCCAGCGAGCCGACCAGCTCGGCGGGTTCTTCCTCCAGGACCCGACACCCGACGACGACCCCGCCACCTCCGACGGCCTCTACGCCTTCGCCCGCGACTCCTTCAAGGACGTCAAGCCCGGCGACCGGGTGCTGGTCACCGGCAAGGTCGTGGAGTACAACGGCTGGACCGAGCTGTCACCGGTCACCGCCGTCGACGTCTGCGGCACCGGCGGCGTGCGGCCCGCCGGACAGCACCTGCCGCTGCCCGAGGGGAGGACCTTCGAGCCGCTTGAGAGCGTGCTCGTCACCTTCCCGGACAAGCTGACCCTCACTGACCACTACAACCTGGGCCGCTACGGCGAGGTCACCGTCTCCGCCGACGGCCGGGTGTTCCAGCCGACCGACCGGCGGGGCGTGGACGCCGCCCGCGACTCCCGTCGCAGCCTGCTCGTGGACGACGGCTCCACCAAGGAGAACCCCGCCGTCATCCCCTACACCGACCCCCGGGTCGTCCGCCTCGGCGACACCGCCACCGGCGTCACCGGAGTGCTGGGCTACGGCTTCGGCGTCTACCGCCTCCAGCCGACCGCGCCGATCGAGTTCGCCCCGGCCGCCCCGCGCCAGGCCAAGCCGTCCCCGGTCCACGGGAACGTCAAGGTGGCCAGCTTCAACACCCTCAACTGGTTCACCACCCTGAAGTCGCGCGGCGCCACCACCGCGGAGGAGCAGCGACGTCAGCTCGCCAAGCTGGTCGCCGCCCTCAAGGGGATGGACGCCGACGCGGTGGGCCTGATGGAGGTCCAGAACAACGGCCAGACCGCCGTCCAGGCGCTGGTCGACGCGCTCAACGCCGAGGTCGGCGCGGGCACCTACGCGGCGCTCGCCAACCCCACCCCCGGCACCGACCTGATCCACGCGACGGCGATCTACAAGGCCGCCAGGCTCAAGCCCGTCGGTCCCGCCCTCTCCTCCACCGACCCCGTCTACCGGCGGCCCCCGCTGATCCAGACGTTCCGCCGGGTCCAGGGCGGCCAGCCGTTCACGCTCATTGTCAACCACTTCAAGTCCAAGGGCTGCGACGAGGACGCCACCGGGCCCGACGCCGACACCGGTGACGGCCAGGGCTGCTACAACGGCGAGCGGATCCGCCAGGCGCAGGCGACGCTGGCCCTGATCGACAGCCTCGACCTTCCCAACCCGCTGGTGCTCGGCGACCTCAACTCCTACGGCGAGGAGGACCCGATCCACACGCTGGAGGCCGGCGGCCTGACCAGCGTGACCAAGAAGCTCATCCCCGCGCCCGACCGCTACAGCTACCTCTACGGCGGCAAGCTCGGCGAGCTGGACCACGCCCTGGCCGGAAAGAGCCTGCTCAAGCGCGTCACCGGCGCGACGATCTGGCACATCAACTCGGACGAGAGCCGCATGCTCGACTACAACACGGAGTACAACCCGCCGAGCCTCTACCGGCCGGACGCGTTCCGCTCCTCCGACCACGACCCGGTGATCATCGGGCTGGACCTGCCCGGCGGAAAGCCCTGACAGTTGTTATTCATGGCGACGCTGTTACTCATGGCGACGCTGCGCGTCGCGTGAAAATCCCCCGCCGCCTCCACGTGGAGGCGGCGGGGGATTCGTGGTTCTGGGGTTCGGGATCGGCGCTATGGTTTGGGGCGGTCTATAACTCTTGGTGTCTATGGGGCGAATGTGACTACGGGGCCGGGCAACCAGCAGTATCCGCCACACCCGCAGTGGCAGGGGCCCGCGCAGTGGCAGCCTGGCGGGCAGTCGCCCGCACCCGACGCGCCGCCGGTCCCGCAGCAGCCCTCGCCCGTCGCGTCGCCTTCCCCCGTCGCGCCGCAGCCCGCGCCGGTGCCGCAGGCTCCGCAGGGACCCGCGCCGTCCCGGTGGGGCGAACGGCCCCCGCCCGTCCAGCCCGGCCCGCCGTACGGACAACCCGCCCCGCCCGGTCCGCCGTACGGACAGCCCGGCCCGCAGCCGGATCCGCAGTGGCAGGGGTCCCTGGAATGGCAGCCGGGCGGGCAGCAGTCCTCCGCGCCGTATCCGGGCGGGCAGCAGCCGCCGGGGCCCCCGGCGCCGCGCCGCCGCAGGACCGGGCTGTGGATCGCTCTCGCCCTCCTCGCCGTCCTGGTGACGGTCGGGGCCGGGATCGTGGTGGGCACGGTGCTGGGAACGGCGAAGCGCTCCGGGCCCTCCGCCGAGGAGACGGCGCCCGCCGACCCGGCCTCCGTGGCGGTGACCAAGCAGGACGTCGAGGCACTGCTGAAGGGGCACACCGCGGCGCTGAACGACGGCGACCTCAAGGCGTACACCGGGATCTTCGACCAGGAGAACACGGCGCTGGTCCAGCAGCAGACCAGGCTTTTCAACAACCTGCGCAAGCTGCCGATCACCGAGATGTCCTACCGGACCCTGGCGCAGGAGGGACGCGCACAGGACAGCTTCGGCCGGGGCGTGACGTTCAACCTCGATGTCGCCTTCGTCCACCGGTTCAAGGGGATCGATCTGGAACCCGTCTCCGAGTGGTACCGCTGGACCGTCTCCCGGCGGGCCGCCGGCGCCCCGATCGTGGTCACCAAGGTGGGCGGCGCCCCGGCGCCGGTGGGCGGTGCTTCCAGGACCGTCTACTACCCCGGGCCGTGGGACGTCTGGTCCGACGTCTCGATGGTCAGGACCCCGCACGTCGTCATGCTGGCCCCGCCGTCGCTGGCCGCCAAGGCGAGGCGGATCGCCCCGATCGCCGAACGGGCCGCCGCGGACGACCTCGCGTTCCTGGCGAAGAACGGCCGGCGGGGACGGGACGTGCCCAAGGGCTTCGTGGCGGCGCTGGTCAAGGGCAGGGAACAGCTCGGCGGTCTGTTCCGCAAGGAGAAGGCCCACGAGGCCGGGGTCTCCATCCCCATGTTCACCTGGCAGAGCAGCGTCGACGCGTTGCCGATCGGAGGCAGCCGGGTCGTGGTGGACACCGCCTCGGCGTTCTTCGGGACCGTCGGCGGCATCCGGGAGATCTTCCGCCACGAGTTCGCGCATTCGGCGCTGGCGAGCCTCGACGGCGGCAAGGCCGGTTTCCTCGGGCTCGACAACTGGATGGTCGAGGGCTTCGCCGAGTACGTGGCCAACCGCGGCAGCCCCATCACCGCCGACGTCCGCTACGACGAGGGCCGCGCCTACCTTGCCGGGCGGCTCTCCCAGCCGTTCACCGGTCGGATCCCGGACAACGTCTCCTGGGACGCCAAGGGGATGACCAGCGTGAACTACCTGATGGGCCACCTCGCGTCGCGGATGATCGCGGAGAGGTACGGCGAGCGCAGACTCGTCGAGTTCGTCACGGCCTCCTACCGCGACGGCCGCTCCCAGGACGCGATGCGGAAGGTCCTGGGCGTCGAGGAGGACCGGTTCCAGCGGCAGTGGGCCGACTACGTCCGCGGCCGGCTCGGCTGACAGGGAGAGCAGGATGACCGATGACCGCAACCCCCCGCCGCCGGGGTGGCCGCACCCGCCGCAGCGGACGGGCGGGTACGGCGGGCAGCCGTACCCGCCGGGCCAGGCTTCCCCGGCGCCGGGTCGGCCACAGAGCGGGCAGCCGTACCCACCGCGGGGCCCCGGGCCGTACCAGGCCCCGCAGCCGTGGGGAGCGCACCCCGTTCCTCCGCCCGTCGCGCGGAGGACGGGCAGGACCGTGCTCCTGGTGGCGCTCGGCCTCGTCGTGCTGCTCGGCATCGGCGCGGGCACCGCCTGGTTCGTCTCCGGCGGGTTCGGATCGGGGACCGGGGGCCTGGGGGACGGCGAATGGCGCGTCCCCTTCACCACGGAGGGCACCGAGGTCATCGGCACCGACGCCTCGATCGCCCTCGGCACCTGGGTGAGTGACAAGGCCGCCGTCCGCGTGCAGAAGGACGGCCTGCTCGCCTACGACCTGGGGACCGGCAAGCGGGCTTGGGGCATCCCGTCCCCCGGCGGGGAGATGTGCGCGGCGACCCACGGCCTCTCGGGCGGCAGGGGCGCCGCCGCCCACGGCACCGGGAAGGTCTGCGACAGGCTGGTGGGCGTCGACGCCGGGACGGGCCGCATCGCCTGGAAGACAGCGATCCCGCCGATGCCCCCGGCGAAGAACGACAAGGGGATCTTCCCTCCCACCCTGCTGCTCTCGGGCGACCTGGTGGTCGTGCGGACCTGGGAGGAGGTGGCGGCCTACCGGCTCTCCGACGGCGGGCGGGCGTGGCGGCGGGCGATCTCGTCACCGTGTGCGGCCCGGGACGCCCTCGCCTCCGCCGCCCAGGTGGCCGTCAGCCTGAGCTGCACGGAGGGAGGCGACGCCATCGTGGTCCTCGACGCGAGAACCGGAGCCGTCGCGGGGCGGCAGCGGGTCGCGGGCATCCACGAGGGGCCCGAGCACCTGCTCTCCGCCGACCCGGTGGTCGCCGCCTGGGACGGCGCGGGCGAGGCGTCCATCCTCGTGCTGGAGGACCGGGGCAGAAAGGCGCGCAGGTTCGGCACCGGGGAGGAGGTCGACCTCCTGCGGCTCAACAGGGCGATGTACCTGGAGCACGGCCGTGAGGAACTCCGCGCGGCCGTGCGAGGCGGCACGCTCTACCTCGCCGCGGCCCCCGTGCGGGGGAAGAGCCTCGCCGAGAGCCGCAACGACGTCCTGGCCTTCGATCTGGCGACCGGCAGGCGGCTGTGGAAGTCCTCGGGCATCGGGCAGAACAGGATCACGTTCGTCGAGGGCGACGCGGGGGAGAAGGGCCTCCTGGTTCTGGAGGTGGGCGGCTACTCCGGGCCCGCGGCCAGGCTGACGAGGATCGACACGGCCACCGGCAGGGCGACGCCGGTCGCCGAGCTGCCGGACGGGGTCGAGAAGGAGGGCGAGGACGCCCACGTCCACCATCGGGACGGCACCCTGGTGGTCATGCCCTTCCAGCAGCCGGGCGTCAGGTACGCGGTCACCACGCTGCGCGCCGGTGGCCGCCATGGAATGTCCGGTGGGGGGTAGGTGGTTATGGGAGCCGTACAGACGTGAACGACAAGAGGAGCCACCGGTGGCGACCATCGAGGTAACCGACCAGAACTTCAACGAGATCGCCGACGACGGGATCGTCCTGCTGGACTTCTGGGCGGCCTGGTGCGGGCCGTGCCGCACGTTCGGCCCCATCTTCGAGAAGTCGTCGGAGAAGCACACCGACATCAAGTTCGGCAAGATCGACACCGAGGCGCAGCAGGGGCTGTCCCAGGGCTTCGAGATCACCTCGATTCCGACGATCATGGCCATCCGCGACGGCATCGTCGTCTTCGCCCAGCCCGGGGCGCTGCCGGAGCCGGCCCTCGAAGACCTGATCGGTCAGGTCCGTGCCCTCGACATGGAGGCGATCCGGGCCGAGCTGGCCAAGGAGATGGGCGTCCAGGAGGGCTGAGACCCCCGCACCACGAGAACCCCGCGCCGTGAACGGCCGCGGGGCTCTCATCGTGTCCGCCTCCGGGCGCGGACCACATGTCTCGCCGGCGGCCTCCCGGTACGGGGTACGGCCCGCGCGTGCCGCCCGGGAAGGGCCGGGTGACCGGGGCGGCACGGCCGGGAGGAACCGCGGAGGGTCAGGCCGAGCGGTACAGCTCCGCCACCCGGAAGGCCAGGTCCAGCGACTGGCTACGGTTGAGGCGCGGGTCGCACGCCGTCTCGTAGCGCCGCGCGAGGTCGTCCTCGACGATCTCCAGCCCGCCGCCCACGCACTCGGTGACGTCGTCGCCGGTGAGCTCGATGTGGATGCCGCCGGGGTGGGTGCCGAGCGCGCCGTGCACCTCGAAGAAGCCCGCCACCTCGTTCAGCACGTCGTCCAGGCGGCGGGTCTTGTGGCCGCTGGGCGCCTCGAAGGTGTTGCCGTGCATCGGGTCGCAGATCCACGCCACCGTGGCGCCGCTCGCGGTCACCTTCTCCACCAGGGACGGAAGGTGGTCGCGGATCTTCCCGGCGCCCATCCGGGTGATGAACGTCAGGCGGCCCGGCTCGTTGTCCGGGTTCAGCCGCTCGATGAGCGCGAGGGCGTCCTCGGGGGTGGTCGTCGGACCGAGCTTCACGCCGATCGGGTTGCGGATCCGGGAGAAGAACTCCACGTGCGCGCCGTCGAGCTGGCGGGTGCGCTCACCGATCCAGACCATGTGCGCCGACACGTCGTACGGCAGGCCGGTCCGGGAGTCGATCCGGGTGAGGGCGTGGTCGTAGTCGAGGATCAGCGCCTCGTGCGAGGAGTAGAACTCCACGGTGTGGAACTCGTCCGGGTCGGCCCCGCAGGCGCGCATGAACGCCAGGGCCTGGTCGATCCCCCGGGCGAGCTGCTCGTAGCGCTTCCCGGCAGGCGACTCGATCACGAAGTCCTGGTTCCAGGCGTGCACCTGGCGCAGGTCGGCGTAGCCGCCGCGGGTGAAGGCGCGGGCGAGGTTCAGCGTGACGGCGGAGGAGTGGTAGGCGCGCAGCAGCCGCCAAGGGTCGGGGACGCGGGCTTCGGGGGTGAAGTCGAAGCCGTTGACCATGTCACCCCGGTAGGTGGGCAGCTCGATGCCGTCGCGGGCCTCGGTCGGCTTGGACCGCGGCTTGGCGAACTGGCCGGCCATCCGGCCGATCTTCACGACCGGCACCTTGGCCGCGTAGGTGAGCACGATCGCCATCTGCAGCAGAGTCTTGAGCTTGTTGCGCACGTCGTCGGCGGTCGCCCCGGCGAAGGTCTCGGCGCAGTCACCGCCCTGCAGCACGAACGCCTCACCCCGTGCCACCGCCGCCAGCTCGGCCTTGAGCTTGTCGCACTCGCCGGCGAACACCAGGGGCGGCAGCCCCTTGAGCTCGGCGACGACCTTCTCCAGCTCGTCGCGGTCGGGCCACTCGGGCTGCTGCGCCGCGGGCAGCCGCCGCCAGGAATCGAAGTTGATGCTCACGGCATACCAGGCTATTGCAACCTCGTCGCCTCCCGGACCCCCTTGTCCAATATATGAGATAGCTTTCGTCATAAATGAGACGTCGGGGGTGGGAGAACCCCGCCCGGGAAGCCGGGGAGCCGGATCAGTCCGGCCGGGGACGGGGCGCCTCCGGGCTCCTCACGTGCTCGGGGAGAACGCCGTAACCGATGAAGCGGCGGCCGAGGGCGCCGACCACCGGGAGGCGGGAGACGTCGCGCGGCAGGCCCGCCGGCCGGACGCGGCCGGAGAGGGCAGGGCCGATCAGCGCGGCCTGCACCGCGCGCTGGGCCAGCTGGGTGACCGCCGTGGGCGGCACGCGGCGCCGCTGGACGCGGGCCAGCAGCGACTCGGGGATGTCGGCTCCGGCGGCGAGGGGCCCGGCCAGCAGGTTGGCCGCGGCCACGGCGTCCTGCACGGCCAGGTTGATGCCGACCCCGAAGATCGGTGACATGGCGTGCGCGGCATCGCCGATGGCCAGCAGGCCGGGACGGTGCCAGCGGAGCAGCCGGTTCACCCGGACCGACAGCACGCTCACGTCGTCGAAGCCGTCCAGCAGCCCGACGCGGCCGGCGAGGAACGGCAGCAGGCCGGCGACCTGCTCGCGCAGCGCCTTGATCCCCTCGGCCCGCAGGGCGTCGAAACCGCCCTTGGGGATGACGTAGGCGAGCTGCCAGTAGGAGCCGCGGTCGATCGCCACCATGATGCGGCCGCTGGACAGTCGCAGGAAGGTCTGGTCGAGGTCGGACGTCTCGCGCGGTAGCCGGAACCACACCACGTCCATCGGCGCGCCGAACTCCTTCGGGACGAGTCCGGCGGCCCGGCGCACGGCGGAGGTGCGGCCGTCGGCGGCGACGGTGAGCGTCGCGCGCAGCTCGTGCTCGCCTCCGGCGTCGCGGTAGCGGATCCCGCGCACCGCGCCGCCCTCCCGGATCACGCCGGTCACCTCGGCGTTCATCACCAGCCGGAAGGACGGGTACCGCCCGGCGGCCTCGGTGACCAGGTTGAGGAAGTCCCACTGCGGGACGAAGGCGATGTAGCGATACCTGCCCGGCAGCCGGGTCAGGTCGGCGACCGGTGTCAGGCCGTCGTCGGTCATCACGACCAGCCGGTGCTCCTTGCGGTGCGGCAGCCGGTGGAACTCCTCGGCGAGCCCCAGCTCGTCGAGGATCCGCAGGGTGGAGGGGTGGATGGTGTCACCCCGGAAGTCCCGCAGGAAGTCGCCGTGCTTCTCCAGCAGTGTGACCTTGACGCCCGCGCGGGCCAGTAGCAGCGCGAGCGTCGCTCCCGCCGGGCCTGCCCCGGCGATCACGCACGTGTTCTCCGTCATAATTCATCACCCATTGAATTGTTTCACGACCGGGGCCGAAGGTAAACCTCCTCCCGCCGAC
>NZ_JBEZNH010000055.1:10715-48775 GCF_040653115.1 Streptosporangium sp. NPDC048047
GACCCGCCGACCCGCCGACCCGCCGACCCGCCGACCCGCCGACCCGCCGACCCGCCGACCCGCCGACCCGCCGACCCGCTGACCCGCTGACCCGCCGACCCGCTGACCCGCCGACCCGCCGACCCGACTCCGTGCGGCCGTACAGTCGTCCTCCCGGGGGACGTACCCGGCGTCCCGGCCGCGATAGAAATCCGGAATGACTGTTTACGCGACCGAGCGGCTCATCGTCCGCGAGTGGACTCACGACCCGGCCGACCTCGGCCGGATGACCGACATCTACACCCGGCCGGAGGTCCTCCGCTGGCTGCCGCCCTTCACCTTCGAGGCGGCCTCCGCGGTGGACGGCTGGCACGCCTTCCACGAGCGGGACCGCAGGTTCGGCTCCTGGGCGGTCGAGGTCCGTGACACCGGGGTGCCCGCCGGGACCGTGCTGTTCCGGTCGATCCCCGGCGGCGACGGGGAGGTCGAGGTGGGCTGGCACCTCCACCCCGACTCCTGGGGCAACGGCTACGCCACCGAGGCGGCCCGGGGCGCGGTCGAGCGCGGGTTCGCCTCCGGGCTGGAGGAGGTGTACGCGCTGGTCAAGCCGGGCAACGACGCCTCCATGGCCGTCTGCCGGCGGCTCGGGATGACCCCGCGGGGCCGTACCACGCGCTTCTTCGGCATGGAGTCGGAGATGTTCCGCCTCGCCCGCGACCGCCGCTCCTAGGCGCTCAGGCGCTCAGGCGCTCAGGCGGTCACGGCGGACGGGGACCGGCCGGAGAGCGCGTCCAGGGCCCCGGTCAGCGACGCGGCCGCCCGGGCGCGGAGCGGGGCGTACTCCTCCTCGGGATACTGCCGGGGCCCCTCCTCCACGAGCAGGATCAGGGCGAGGTAGAGGCGGTAGAGGGTGATCCGGGTGCGCGCGGCGTCGGTGAACGAGACCGTGCCGCCTGCCTCCCGGTAGCCCGCCACGATCTCGTCCGACTCCTCCAGCTCCCCGAAGATGGTCGGGGTGACGAACTCGGCCAGCGGATCGCCCCAGAACGCCCGCTCGTGGTCGATGAGCGCCTGGACGCGGGGACGGCCTCCGGCGGTCGTCAGGAAGACGTTGCCCGGCCAGACGTCGAAGTGGACCAGGCGGGGCTCGGTCACCTCGTCCAGCGCGCCGGCGTTCGCCGCGATCACCCCGGAGATCTCCCCGGCGGGCCTGGGCAGCGACGTCGCGTAGCGGTGCGCGTCCGCGAGGACGGCGCCGGTCATCGTCAGGAACGCCTCCCGCCAGGTGGCGCCGGTCAGGCCGGCGTACGGGTAGCCGTAGACGTCACCGGTGACCGCGTTCAGCCGGGCCAGCAGGCCGCCGAGCTCCCGGCGCACCGCCCGCTCGTCCGTATCCCCGAGGCCGGCGTGGTTCCACGGCACCCCGTCGAGGGTCGAGAGGAACAGATGGTCTCCGCCCAGCACCGGATCGTCCAGGCCGGCCGCCAGCAGCTCGGCGCACGGCACCCCGGCCGGTCCGGCCAGACGGTAGACCATGGCCTCGGTGCGCAGCAGGCGGCGTTCGTAGCTGAGCTGCTCCATCTCGGGGAGAGGCGCCGTCTTCAGGATCACCTCGCGGCCGTCGCGCAGCGTCAGCCGCCACACGGCGTTGGCGTAGCCGTCGGTCAGCTCCGTGGAGGCGACGACCCCGGAGCCCAGCGTCCGCCGGGCCAGCGCGTCGAGGTCGGCTCCGGTGAGCCGCCGCTTGGTTCTGCTTTCCATGACGCCTCTTCAGTAGGGGGAGATGGTCCAGGAGGTCTCGGCCTTCTCGCCGGGCCGCAGCACGATCAGGTCGGTGCCGGAGTTGAAGGCGTCGGGCGGGCAGGTCATCGGCTCGACCGCCAGCCCGCGGTGGCCGAGGCCGGTGCCGGTGCACACCTGCACCCAGGGCAGCACGGAGGCGTCCCAGCGCACCTCGACCCCGCCCTCGGGGCCGCGCAGCCGTACCGTGGCCTGACCGGAGCCATCGGCGATGAGGCCGGTGAAGGCGTGGTCCACGGCGGTGTCGCCCACCACGCGCGGGACCGTGAAGTCATACGGCGTGCCGGAGACGTCCTCCAGCGCGCGCGGCAGCAGCCGGTCGTCCACCAGCAGCACCCTGCCGGCGGGCACGTGCAGCTCGTACCGCTCGACGTCGTCGCCCGCCAGCAGCCACGGGTGCGGGCCGCAGCCGTAGGGGGCGGCGGCGTCGCCGGTGTTCTCGGCGGTCAGCGTGGTGGTCAGCCCGCCGGGGGCCAGCGAGTAACGCACCTCCAGGGCGACGGTGAACGGGTAGCCGGGGGTGGGGGTGATCGTGTGGGCGAGCCGGACGAACCCGTGCTCGTCCTCCACCGACAGCCACTCCACCGCCTTCCAGTCGGCCTCGGCGACCAGCCCGTGCAGGGCGTTGCCGCGGTCCTCCTCGTTCACCGGCAGCCGGTACTCCCCGCCCTCGAAGGTGTAGCGGGCGCCTCCGACGCGGTTGGGCCAGGGGGCGAGGAGGGTGCCGCTGTAGTAGGGGATCGGCCCGTCCGCGGGCCAGGAGACCACGAGGTCGCGCTCGCCGTCGCGGAGGACGCGCAGGGCGGCGGACCGCTCGGTGATCTCGGCGTGCAGGGTGCCGCTGCGGAGGGTGAACTGCCGGGACAAGGGGAGATCCTTTCGATCGGGCGGGCGGTGCGGACGCCCTGCCCCATTTTCGCAGCCCGGCCACCGCCGGGACCGTCGCAACATGGATGGGAGCGCTCCCATGACGGTCCAACGTTAGGGACCACCGAGGCGGCGGTCAACGGCCGGTGATCACCGAACGGATACACGCCCGCGTGTATCCGATCCGTATCTCCCTTCCCGGGGGCCTTCGTAACGTGACGGGCACCCGCGGAACGGCGTGGAAAACCTTCTGCGCGTGGGACGCCGCCCACGATGACGCGTCGTCGAAAGGAGACGAGAGGAGGAAGGCCCGCCGGGACGCTCAGGCCGAGTCGCGCTCGACCAGGTGGGTGTCCAGTATCACGACGGGCTGTTCCAGACGTTCGCCGTTGATGCGGGCGACGAGGAGGTGGGCCATCTGCCGGCCCATCGCCTCCGTCGGCTGGTGGACGCTGGTGAGCGTGGGGGAGGAGTGCGCGCCGGCGGCGGAGTCGTCGAATCCGATCACCGCCACGTCCGACGGGACCGCCCTGCCCTCCTCGCGCAGTACCCGCATGGCCCCCAGGGCCATCGGGTCGGAGGCGGTGAACACGGCGTCCAGATCGGGGTGGTCGGCCAGCAGGCGGCTCGTCGCCTCCATGCCGCTCTCCTCGCTGAAGTCGCCGTAGGCCACGATCTCCGGCAGGCCGGTGGCCAGCAGGGCGTCGCGGTAGCCGGCGAGCCGGTCGACGCCCACACCCATGTCCTGCGGACCGGCGATGGTGGCGATCCTGGAGCGGCCCTTGCCCAGCAGGTACTTGACCGCCTGCCGGGCTCCGGCCCGGTTGTCGACGTCGACGTAGCTGTACGGGGTCAGGCCGACGGGGCGGCCGCCGATGACGGTCGGCACGCCCATCGCCTCCAGGCGTTCGGGCAGCGGGTCGGCGCCGTGCAGCGAGATCAGCAGCACCCCGTCGACGTGCTGGCCGGTGAGGTAGTGCTCCAGCCGCTCGTGCTCCTGCTTCGACTGCGCCATCGCGAGGATAAGTTGCAGACCGGTCTCGGATAGCGCCGAGCCGATGCCGCGGATGGTCCCGGCGAAGTAGGGTTCGTCGAAGACGCGGAACTCCGACTCCGAGACCACCAGCGCGACCGTGTCGGTGCGCCGGGTGACCAGTGCGCGAGCCGCCCGGTTGGGGACGTACCCCAGTTCCTCGATGGCCTGCTGCACCGCCTCACGGGCCTTCTCGCTCACCTTGGGTGAGCCGTTGATGACCCGTGACACGGTGCCGCGGCCGACACCGGCCAGTGCCGCGACCGCCTCGAGCGTCGGACGACGGTCGCCGTTCATGTTGCCTGCCCCCATGAATGATTCGCCGGCCCCTTATTCTGCCGGACCGTTCAGGCCTCCGCGCCTGATGGTCCCGGCATACCAGAGAGCACTCTCCTTGGGAATACGCTCCTGGGTCGCATAGTCGACGCGGACCAGGCCGAATCGCTTGTCGTATCCCCACGCCCACTCGAAGTTGTCCATCAGGGACCACGCGAAGTAGCCCTTCAGCGGCACCCCCGCCTCGATCGCCTCGTGGCAGGTGCGCAGGTGCGACTCGATGTAGTCCACCCGCTCGCGGTCGTGGACCACGCCGTCGTCGCCCACGACGTCCTCGAAGGCGGCGCCGTTCTCGGAGATGACCAGCGGCACGCTCGGGTACTCCCTGGCCAGCCGCAGCAGGATCTCCTGCAGGCCGGTGTGGTCGATCTCCCAGCCCATGGCGGTGACCGGCCGGCCCGCCTGGACGAACGACACGGCCTCGCTGCCGACCCAGGGCGAGCCGCTGTCGGTCGGCGCCGCCGCCGCCGACGCCGCGCCGCCGGGGACGCCGGAGACGGTGAAGCGGCTGTAGTAGTTGACCAGCAGCATGTCGATCGGGGTGGAGACGATCTCCATGTCTCCGTCCTCGGTGAAGTCCGCCATCCCGTCGAGGTCGATCAGCACGTCCTCGGGGTAGGCGCCCTTGAGCAGCGCGTCCAGGAAGAAGCGGTTCTGCAGGCCGTCGATGCGGCGGGCGGCGTCCCGGTCGGCCTCGGACTCGGTCTGCGGGGAGATCGCGTAGAGGTTGACGCAGCCGCCGATCCTGCTGTCGGACCGCTGGGCCCGCATGGCCTGGGTGGCCAGGCCGTGCGCGAGCAGCAGGTGGTGGGCGGCCCGCACCGCCTGGGCCGGCTCGCGCCGTCCCGGGGCGTGCTCGCCGGAGGCGTAGCCGAGGAAGGCCGCGCACCAGGGCTCGTTCACCGTGCTCCAGTTGCGCACCCGGTCACCGAGGGCGTCGTGCACGGCCGCCGCGTAGTCGGCGAAGCGCTTCGACGTCTCCCGCGACGGCCAGCCGCCCGCGTCCTCCAGAGCCTGGGGCAGGTCCCAGTGGTAGAGCGTCACCCACGGGTCCACGCCCCGCTCCAGCAGCTCGTCGACCAGGCGGCTGTAGAAGTCGAGGCCCCTGGGGTTGATCGGGCCGGAGCCGTCGGGCTGGATCCGCGGCCAGGAGATGGAGAAACGGTAGGCGCCGAGGCCGAGGTCGGCCATCAGCCGCACGTCGTCGCGGTAGCGGTGGTAGTGGTCGATCGCCACGTCGGCGTTCTCGCCGTTGACGATCCGGCCGGGCTGGCGGATGAAGGTGTCCCAGATGGACCGGCCGCGCCCGTCCTCTTCGAGGGCCCCCTCGATCTGGTAAGCGGAGGTGGCCGCCCCCCAGACGAAGTCCGTCGGGAACAGCAGTTCCGCGGCCTGTAGCCGTGTCTCTTGCGTGGTCACGCCTTGACCGCACCTTCCATGAGGCCGCCGACGATCTGACGACCGAACGCGACGAAGACGATGAACAGGGGGAGGACCGAGACCGCCGTGCCGGTGAAGAGCATGACGTAGTCGGTGCCGTGGGCCTGGTTGAGCGCGGCGATCGAGGTCTGCACCACCGGGTTGTCGGGGGTCAGCACGATCAGCGGCCACATGAACTCGTTCCAGGTCTGCATGAAGACCAGGAGGGCGAGCACCGCCATGCCGGGCCGCAGCGCGGGCAGGATGACGTTGGCGTAGATCCGCATGGTGGAGGCCCCGTCGACCCGGGCCGCCTCGACGAGCTCGTCGGGCACCGCCTGCTGGGTGTACTGGGTCATCATGAAGACGCCGAAGCCGTTGACCAGGAACGGCAGGATCACCGCCTTGATCTGGCCGGTCCAGCCGAGGTCGACCATGAGCTGGTACAGCGGCACCACGCCCATCTGCTGGAGCGGCACCATCATCGTCACCAGGATCAGGCCGAGCAGGATCTTGCCGCCCTTGAAGTGGAGCTTGGCGAAGGCGAAACCGGCCAGGGTGGAGATGAGCACGACCGAGACGGTCACGGTGACCGAGATGATCGCCGAGTTGGTCAGGCCGAGGAGGAAGTGGGCGTCCTCGGTGTTCAGCAACCGCTCGATGTTCTCGCCGAGCTGGCCGCCGGGCAGCAGCGGCGGGGGTACCTGGCTGGCGTCCTCGTTCGTCCGCGTCGCCATGATGAACATGTAGTAGATCGGGAAGGCCGACACCACGAGTGCGAGGGCCAGGACGACCTTCGTCAGCGGGGTGGCGTCCCAGATGCGGTTCGGCGCGGACCCGGTTCTCGCCGGGCGGCTCCGGGAGTGGATCGCCGTCATTTGTTACCCCCGATGCGGCGGGTGAAGGAGTAGTTGATGAGGGTGCCGATGAGGATCAGCGCGAACAGCAGCCACGCCGCGGCGGCCGCGTAGCCGAAGTCGAAGTCGCGGAACGCCTCCTTGACGATGAACATCGCCACCGTCTGGTACTGGCCGGTGGCGCCCCCCGCCATGGTGGGGTTGCCATCGAACAGGACGGGCTCGGTGAACAGCGTCAGTCCGCCGATGGTGGAGATGAAGACGATGAAGATGAGCGTCGGGCGCAGCATCGGGATGGTGATCTGCCAGAACTGCCTGCGGGCCGACGCGCCGTCGAGGGCGGCGGCCTCATAGAGGTCCTTGGGAATGGTCTGCATCGCGGCGAGCAGGATGATCGCGTTGTAGCCGGTCCAGCGCCAGTCGACCATCGTGGAGATCGCGATCCACGCCGTCCACCTCTCGTTCTGCCAGTTGATCGCGTCGACCCCGAACAGGCCGAGGAACCAGTTGATCATTCCGTAGTCGCGCCCGTAGAGCTGGGTGAAGACGACGGCGACGGCGACGACGGAGGTGATCATCGGCAGCAGTACGCCGAGACGGAAGAAGAGCCGGCCCCGGATGCGCTTGTTGAGCGCGTTGGCGAGGACGAGCGCGAGGACGAGCTGCGGAACCGTCGAGATGACGAACATCGCGAGGGTGTTGGCCACCGTGTTCCAGAAGGCCGCGTCGGTGATCAGGGAGATGTAGTTCTCAAGCCCGACGAACGACTTGTCGCCGGCGAGCTCCCAGTCGTAGAGGGAGACCCAGAGGGTGTAGCCGAGCGGGAAGACGCCGAAGACGGCGAAGAGCAGGAAGTACGGGGAGACGAGGAAATAGGGGGTCGCCCGGAGGTCGAACCTGGCGAGCCCGCCGCCCCGTCCCGAGCCGCGGTGACCGGGGGATCGGCGCGGGGTCCGTGGCCGGGCCGGCGCCGGAGAGTCGACGTGCAGGGTCATCGGTAGCCTTTCAGCGGTGGGCAGGCGACCGGCCCGGCGGCGGGATCACCGCCGCCGGGCCGTGCCGATCGGGACGGGTCAGCCCGCGGCCTTGACGCCGGCCTCGACGAACTTCTGCCACGCCTGGTCGTAGGGCACCGAGCCCTGGTCCATGCCCTCCAGCACCTTCTCCACCGAGGTCTTCACCTGGGCGTGCTTCTCACCCAGGAAGACCGGCTGCAGGTCCTTGACCGAGTCGCCGAAGATCTGGCCGGTGGGAGCGTTGTTGAAGTAGTCGCTCTTCAGGTCCTTGACCGCCGGGTCCTGCTGAGCGGGGATGGAGCTGGGGAAGGCGTTGGCCTCCTGGAAGGCCATGACGTGGCCCTCCTTGCCGGTGAGGTAGTTCAGGACCTCGGCGGCCTCCTTGGGGTGCTTGCTCTGCTTGGTGACCGCCAGGTAGGAGCCGCCCCAGTTGCCCGCGCCGCCGGGCACGCCCGCGATATCCCACTTACCCTTGCCCGCGTCGCCGGCCGCGCCGGAGATGACGCCGACCATCCAGGCCGGGCAGCCCATGACGGCGAAGCCGCCCTTCTGGATGGCGGTGTTCCACTGCGGCTGGAAGGAGGGAAGCTTGGCGGTCAGGCCGGCCTGGCTGAAGCTCTTCACCGTCTCGAACGCGGTCTTGATGGCCGGGTTCGACTCCAGGATGAGCTGGTTGTTCTTGTCGAAGTAGGCGACGTTGCCGTTCTTCGGCGCCTCCTGCGACAGGACCACGTTGTAGAGGGTGTTGGGGCCGTCGAGGAACTTCGGGTCGCCCTTGGCGGTGTTGGCGGCCTGGAACTTCTTGCCGACCTCCATGAACGCGTTCCAGTCCGGCCAGAGCTTACTGACCTCTTCACGCTCGCTCGGGAGACCGGCCTTCTCGAACAGGTCCTTGCGGTAGCACATCGCCATGCCACCGATGTCGGTGCCGAGGGCGAAGAGCTTGCCGTCCTTGTTGATGCCGTTCTCCCACTTGGCGGCGGGGAAGTCGCTCTTGCGCTTGTCCAGGCCGTACTCGGCGAGGTCGGCGAAGAACTGCGGGCGGGCCTTCATGAGGCCCATCGCGCCCTCGTCGATGCCGACCACGTCGGCCGCGCCGCTGCCGGCCTGCAGGCGCTGCAGGAGCTGGGGCAGGAAGACGTCCTCGAACCGGTCGGTCGGGTTCTCGTGCTTGATCTGGATGTTCGGGTGGGACGCGTTCCAGGTCTCGACGGCCTTCTTGTAGCCGAAGTTCGCGCCGCCGCCGAAGGTCTGCACGGTGATGGTCACCGGCTCGGAGGCCGAGCCGCCCGAGGCGGCCGTGTTCTTGGCGGGCTCACTCGAACTACAGGAGGTGACCGCCAGTGCTGCGGCGGTCATCACCACGACGGCGGCGAGCTTGCCGTGTCGCTTGGTGTTCAACATTCCGGACCCCTCTCAGGTGGTCGCCCGAATCGATTGGGAGGTGACATCGCGAACCGGCCCCCGACGAACGCGATCGGCGATGGGTTGCGCGCGGGCAGCTTTTGGGAGCGCTCCCACGAAGACTGGACGATGGGCAACCGGCGCGTCAATATGCCGAAACGTAACCGTTACATCGCGGGTGTTTCAGCTCGGCGAACAGTCGTTAAGGTGACAAACTGTGCGATCGGGCGCTTGGGAGCGCTCCCACCCCAACATGACACGACGCGGCGAACGCTCACCAACCGGGATCATCCAGTGCATCGGGGATCGTCCGGCCCTTCCTCGCGGCGATAAGGTCCCGGCCGGAAAGCCGAAACGGCGACCCGGTCGTGCCGGGTCGCCGTCCGTCGTCCGCCGGTCCTCGCCGCTCCCGGAGGGACGGGAGCGGACGAGGGAAGGGGAGAGGGGAACGGAAGACCGGAGTCGTCCGTCAGCCGTTGTAGGCCGGGTATCCGTAGCCGTCGACCTGGGCGACCGGCCGGACACGCTCCTCGACCTTGCCGTTGCCGGTGTTGCCCTCGATCGTGGTGATCGTGCCGTCGCCGTTGTCCTTCTTGACGAGACCCACGTGGTCGATGGCGTCGATGTCCTTGCTGCCGCCCCAGTCGAAGAAGACCACGGCGCCGGGCTTCGGGGTCTGACCCCAGCGTCCGTTGTCGGCGAACCACTTGGCGTAGCTGACGGTGTAGGCGTCCCAGCCCATGGTGGGCCGGATACCGGCCTGCTCGCCGACCCAGGAGACGAACATCGCGCACCAGGGGGCGTTGGCGTAGTCCTGGATCCTGCCGCCGTCGCGGGCGACGGTCTCCTTCGCGCGCTGGCTGGAGAGGTACCAGGCATGGAACTTGGTGCCGCCGCCGGCGGCGTTCTCCGAGACGCCGATCTGCTGGGCGGCGATGTCGAGGACCTGCTGGGCGCTGACCTTGGGCAGGTTCTGGGCCTGGGTCTCGGACGAGGCCGCGGCGTTCTCGGTGACGGACCCGGCCTGCGGGCCGGAGGCGTGGCTGTCGGCGAGGGCGGGAACGGTGGTCACGGCACCGCCGGCGAGGACGATGGACGCGCCCACGAGGGCGCGGACCAGGCTGTGCTTCCCGGGGGTGAGGCGGTTCTTGGCCATGGGAGAGTTCGGCTCCTTGCGTCGCTTCCATGCCGCCTACCGGGTTAGCTGACGGGTTCGGGCTGGGAAGTGCCCTACGGCGCGCGAACGCGCTGATTCACCCCATGAAGTGGTTCCCCGGTTCCGCGAGAGCCGCGGATTCGGCGGCCGCGCCCATCGACGGAGTGATCCGTCGTGATGATGCGCGGTCGGGCAATGTGTCGACGAGAGATGGGTCTGTGGACCTCGGTACTCATCGCGAACGAGTAGAACGTACGTGCTGCTCCAGGCCGATTGCAAGCTCCCGCATTGCCTTTACTTGGGAAAACGCCGAATATCGGTGATCGCCGGCTTCTCGGTCCGAAGATCGGCGACTTCGGGCCAAAGGCTTTCGCAAAAGCCGCAAACCCTTGCGGCACAGGGATTTCCGCACCGCGGAACCGGCGACGCCCCGGCGCGACGAACGGTTCTTCCCGGCTGAATCGCCCCCTAACGTAGATCTTTTTAAAGGGGGATCGTTTTACCTGTTCAGCGCCTTGCCGGGCGTCACGTCGCCGGGCGCGCGTGCTCGGATGTTCATCCGCGGTTCCCGGCCGCGTAAGGCGTCACGGTTACGGTGAGGCGATCGTGAACGGGTCATCGCCCGGCGTGGAGGAGGGGCGGGACCACGCGCGGGAACAGCCTTCGGCCATCGCCTGGGCGGAGTCCCCCCTGCAACTGCTCTGCGTGGTCGAGGCCTGCCACGCCGGGCTGCTCGGCGCCCCCGTCCGGGTGGTACCCCGTGCCGGCTCGCGCCCGCTGACCGCCACCCGCCGGGAACTGTCCCGCCTCGTCCTTCCCCCGGGGCTGGAACAGGCCGACCCGGCCCCCGGGCCGCCCAGGCCCCGGCGGGGCATCACCTGGGTGATCGGCGACGCCTTCTCCGGCCGGGTCCAGGCCCGCTGGCTCACCGCACTCCCCGGACGGATCGTGGTCGTCGACGACGGGCTGGCCACGATCAGGCTCCTGGAACTGCTCGCCGGGCCCCCCGGCAGGCCGCTGCTACGGGCCCGGGCCACCGCGGGCCCGTCGCGCTCCGTCCTCGGCGCGGCGGCCGGTCTGCGACTGCGCTCGGCCGCCCGGTCGGGCCGGCTGACGGTCTTCACCGCGATGCCCGTCCCGGACGACCTGGCGCGCGCCGTACGCGGCAGGGGAGCCGAACTGGTCGTCCACGACTTCACCTGGCTGCGCGCGCAGCCACTGCGCCGGCCCCGGCCGCAGGAGCCCACGGTCGTCCTCGGCACCTCACTGGTGCGCAACGGCCTGATCCACCGCGACCGCTACCTCACCTGGCTCGCCGGGGTGGGCGCGGCCGGGCCGATGGCCTATTTCCCGCACCGCCGGGAGGACCCCGGCGACCTCGAACGGATCGGCGCGCAGCCCGGCGTCACCGTCTACGACGCCGGGGCCCCCGCCGAGATGACCCTGCGGGGACTGGACGCCGGGCAGCGGGTGCTCAGCCTGCCGTCCACCGCCGTCACCTCGCTACGGGTCCTGCTGGCACCCCGGGGCGTCACCGTGGAGGCGGTGGACGTCCCCGACGACTGGTGGACCGCCCTGGCGGTGCCCTCCCTCCGCTCACACCTGTCGATGTCCGCTCCTCACGACACCGGAGTCAAAAAGTGAAGGTCCTGGCCGTGGCCGACTCGGATTCCTATCTGAAGTGGGCCGCCCACCTGCTCGCGGGCCTTCCCGGCGGCTGTACGGCGGAGCTCGCGGTGATCCGTACCCCCATCGCGCCCTCGCCGGCGCAGATCCGCGCGGCCGTCACCGGGGTGGCCGCCGACCCTCCCGTGCTGTCGGCGCGGGCGCTGCGCCGGGCGGCCGAACGGCTGCGGCCCGACGCGGTGCTGGCCGCCTGCACCGGCCCGGTGGTTGACGTGCTGGTCGGTGAGGTGCTCGCCGGCCTCTCGCCCAGGCCGGTGTTCGTCTCCGGGCTGCCCGGCATCTCCGTCCCCGCCACCGAGAAGGCATGGCTGTTCCGCAGCGGCTGCGACCTGTTCGTCCTGCACAGCGGCCGGGAGGTGGCGGAGTTCACCGAACTCGGCCGGAGGCTGGGCGGCGGCGGCGCGGTCGGCCTGGCCCGGCTGCCGTTCCTGCCCGCGGGGCAGGCCCCGCCCCCCGCCGGGCCGCGCGACCGCGTGGTGTTCGCCGCCCAGGCCAAGGTGCCCAGGCGCAGAGAGGACCGGGAACGGATCCTGCTGTCCCTGGCGGATCTGGCCGGGCGGCGGCCGGACCTGGACGTCGTGGTCAAGCTCCGCGCCCTCGACGACGAGCGGCAGACCCACGCCGAGCGGCACCCCTACCGGCGGCTGTGGGAGGAACTGGCCGGGCGGGACGCGGTCCCCGCCGGCGCGGTGCGGTTCGAGGCCGGCCCGATGCGCGACCACCTCGCCCGCGCGGCGGGGTTCGTCACGGTCAGCTCGACCGCCGCGCTGGAGGCGATCGCCTGCTCCGTTCCCCTGCTGGTGCTGTCGGACTTCGGGGTCGGCGCCGAGACGATCAACCTCGTCTTCGAGGGAAGCGGACTGCTCGGCACCCTCGAAGACCTGGCCGCGGGGCGCTTCCTCACCCCGGACGGGGAGTGGTGCCACGCCAACTACTTCCACCCCGGCGGGCTGGACGACTGGACCTCCCACCTGGTCACCCTGGTCGGCATGGCCCGCTCGGGACGCCTGGTCCCGGCCCGCTCCCTGCTCGACGGTCCGGCGTACGCCGCCGCCCGCCGCCGCGCCCGGTTGCGCGTCGAGGTCCCACCCAGGGTGCTGCGCGCCGGGCGCCGTTTTATGGCGACGCTGCGCGTCGCGGCTCGGGGCTCTTGATCCGGTGTCTTGCGGTTCTCATGGCGACGCTGCGCGTCGCGGCTCGGGGGCTGGTGACCGGTGTCTTCCCTCGTCGTTCACTCGCTGCGCTCGCTCTCTCCTCAGTCCAGACACCGGCGCCCCCGAGCGGGTCCGGGCACCGGCGTTCCTGGGCGGGGGACATCAAGGTCTCTGGGCGGGTTTGGACACCGGCGTTCCCGAGCGGGCTTATTGCGACACTTCGTGTTGGGGCTTTGGGGACTCGGAGGAGTTGAGGGCGGGGTCTTCTCCCAGGGCCAGGAGGGGGAGGCGTAGGACGAAGCGGGCGCCGTGTTCGCAGTCGGCGACGCTCAGGGTGCCGCCGTGGCCCTCGGCGATCTCCCGGGCGATCGGCAGGCCCAGCCCGCTGCCGCTCACGTCGCGTTCGCGGCCCTCCTTCAGCCGGACGAACCGCTGGAACACCCGCTCCCGGTCGGCCTCCGGGATGCCGCCGCCGTCGTCGATGACCTCAAGCACCGCGTGTCCCGATCCGGAGTCGGGGCGAACCTTCACCTGCACCTCGTGTTCGGCGTGCCGTAGCGCGTTGTCCACCAGGTTGGTCAGCACCCTGGCCAGTTGCAGCGGATCGCCCTCGACCAGCGCGCCCGCCGTCAGGTCACGACTGATCTCGTCGGGGCGGCGGTCCAGTTCGGCGCGGACCAGCTCGCCCAGGTCGATCCGCTCACGGTTGTGCGGGGCGGCGGCGTCCAGCCGGATCACCGCCAGCAGGTCGTCCACCAGCAGCTGGAGCCGGTCGATCGCGTGGTCCAGCCCCTCGAGTGTCGCCTCGGTGTCCGGTTCGGGATCGGACAGCGCCAGGTCGAGCTGGGTCCGCAGGGCCGTGACCGGGCTGCGCAGCTCGTGGGAGGCGTCGGCGGCGAACCGCCGCTGCCGGCCGACGGCCTCCTCCAGCCGCTCCAGTGTGGCGTTGACGGTCTTCGCCAGTCTCCTGAGCTCCTCCGGGTGATGCGGCTCCGGCACCCGCCGGCCCAGGTCGGTGGCGGTGATCTCACGTAGTTCCAAGCGGATGTCCTCGATCGAGGCGAGCGCCCTGGACATGCTCACCCAGGTGGCCAGGGAGACCAGGCCCACGCAGAGCAGGCTGGCCGCGCCGAGCAGCGCGACCCGCGGCGGGTCGGAGAACAGGCCGGGTTCCGGCTGGGCGACGTAGACCATCCCGCCGGGGACGGCGTAGCCCACGGTGATCATCCGCTGGCCGTTCCAGGTGGCGATCCCGTCCCAATGCGGGGCTCCAGGGGCCGGACGGGCCGTCGCCAGGGGGCGCAGACCGGCCGACTTCGGCTCGGAGGAGGCCACCCGCCCGCCGATCACCAGCTGGACGACCCCGTCGTCCTCGCCGACCGTCAGGGTGGGTGTGCTGTCCTCCCTGACGGTCTCCGCGTTCTGCCGCGCCAGCGACGCGGCGCGGTCGTGCACCTCGTCGGCCCTCAGCTCCCGGAGGGCGGCGAGCAACCCGATCCAGCCCAGCGCGACGACCAGCGTGGTCAGCAGCGCCGCGATCACGGTGCTGCGCGCCCGCAGCGTCATCCCCACACCCCTCGTCGCGATCCCCCGAACCGCATTCAAGCGGCTGCGAAGCCATATTCCCAGGTCAATGGGCATATATGCATATATTTTGGGGTTTTAGAGAACTGTCCGTGACAGGCGCCGCCGGAGCCGGGCGAGCGTCCCCGGCCCCGTACGATCCGGAGCGGTGAGCAGTTCCAGGGCGGCCAGCCGCTGACGCTTGAAGTAACGATCGGGGCCGTGGGCGTCCAGGTAGGCGGACGCGGCCTCACGCAGACCGGGATGGGCCTCGGCCCGCATGCAGTAGCCGACCGCGCGGACCAGGGCGGGCAGGTCCACCGGCGGCGGCTCGCTCACCGACCCGTCGGCCGCCAGCCGGGGCAGCAGGGCGTCGGTGATCGTCACCGGGATCCGGTTGCTGTTCTCATAGGGCGAGAGCCGTTCCAGGACCTGCTCGCCCCCCATCGCGGCCACCGGCAGCCCATGGTGGTTCCTCGCGGTGACCAGCGCGGTGGAGAAGCACCCGACGACCAGCCCGGGCCGCAGGGCCGCGAAGTACGACTCCGCGGGGACGCTCTCCGCGGCGATCTCCAGCCTGACGCCCAGCTCCGCCGCCGTCTCCCGCAGCCGGAGTGCGTGCCGCCGCCCGGCGGCCGGATGGGGCTTGAACAGGACGGTTTCGAACCCCCGGGCGACCACGCCGCGCAGCATGTCCGCGTGCAGCTCCGCCTCCTCGTCGGCCGTGAGGATGTCGAGCGCCGACAGGTACTGTCCCAGGATCATCGCCCGGTCCTCAGGGGCCCAGGGCGTCTCCCGCGCCCCCATGGGCGCCGCCGGGTCCACCGCCGAGGTCACCGACTCCGCCACGTCCAGGAACGCCCGGTCCGGGAGGGCGTCGGCGGGCACGCCGTACTCCGACAGCAGCAGCGGGGTCAGGCCCGGCACCAGGTCGAGGTGGAGCAGCCGGGTGATCCGCCCGGAGATCTCCAACGGCAGGGGGTCGCGGGTGGGGCCGTAGCTCATCAGGCCGTCGGAGTAGACGGTGATCGGGCAGTCCCTGACCAGCGCGGCGACGGTCCGGGCGGGCGGCACCGCGACGGACTCCAGGACCAGCTCGCGCAGGTCGTCGCCGAGGGAGAGCCGCGCGGCCAGCAGACGGCTCAGCATCGGGACCTCGATGACGCGCGCCTTCCAGTCCGACGGGTGCATCGGGGCCACGATCTCGTTCCACGAGTGGATCTCGTCGAAGTACGGGCGCAGCGGGGCGAACCCGGAAGCCCCGTCCAGCGGCGGGATGACCTCCGGGACGGCGGCGTTGCCGGAGACCAGCAGGATCCGCCGGTCCTCGCGCGGCCCGAAACGGCCGTCGTCGATCGCGGCCGCCAGCGTCATCGCCCCGAACAGCGTCGAAGCGTAGAACAGCCGCGTCATCGTTCCTCCAGCAGCTTCCGCAGCACCGCGTCGCGCTCCGGACCCAGGCTTCCCGCCTCGGCCAGCAGACCGGCGGGCAGCCGTCGCAGGGCCTGGGCGCCGCGCGCCTCGAAGCGGGCGCGCAGCTCGGGGGAGAAGCGGTCACCCAGCTCCAGGTGGTGGACCAGCAGCGCGCAGAAGGTACGGGCGGCCTTGGCGGCGAACTCCTCCTCCGCGTCCCTCTCCAGATCGGCGAAGACCAGGTCGAAGGCGTCGAAGAAGTGCAGCTGCCGGGCATCGCCGACCTGGGTCAGCGAGCCCGCCACCATCCGGCGGTAGAAGATCCCGGCCAGCGACACCACCGCGAAGGACGCCGCCCGCCGGTGCAACCGCCAGATCCACGGCCGGTCCTCGGCGGTGTGCAGACGACCGGGGAAGGTCAGCAGCTCACCCAGGTCACGGCGGTAGATCCCCGCCCAGGCGTAGGGGTAGTCCACCATGGTCCGCGACGCCAGGGGCAGGATGTGCTCGCGCGGCTTCAGTACCACCCCGCGCACGGCCAGCGGGGCCCGGTGGACCACCCTCCTGCGCCCCTCGGCCTGGACGTGGTCCACCCGGACGAAGTCGCAGCCGAGCCCCTCGATCGCCGCCACCAGATCGGCCAGATAGCCGGGGGCGAGCCAGTCATCACCGTCCATGAACGTCAGGTAACGGCCGGAGGCCAGCGACACCCCCTGGTTGCGGGCGTCGGCCAGCCCCACGGGCGTCTCGTTGCGCAGCACGACCAGACCGGGCAGATCATCGCGGAAGTCCTCGATGATCTGCCCGGTCCGGTCCGCCGAACCGTCGTCCACCACGATGAACTCGAAGTCCCGCCGCGCGTTCCGGGCGAGCGAGGCCAGCGCGTCGGCCACGTACGGCTCGACATCCCGCACCGGCACCACAACCGACAACCTGATCAAGTTTCTCTTTCCTGTTCACACACGGTGACGCGCCACAAGGAGCCCCGGAATCCGGACCCGCCCACGGACTCCGGTCTCCGGACCCGCTCGGGGACTCCGGTGTTGGGACCCGCGAGGGGGCGCCGGTGTCTGGACTGAGGAACGCAGGAGCGAAGCGACGGAGTGACGAGGGAAGACACCGGCTCTCAAGCCCCCGAGCCGCGACGCGCAGCGTCGCCATAAACACGCCGCAGACGGGACTTCGGGGCTTCTTCGCCGGGGAAGACGCGCTTCACGCCGTCGCCCAGTGCGCTCTCGATGACGCGGATGTCGCGGACCAGGTGCTCCAGCCCGGCGGGTTCCAGTGAGGCGGCGTGGTCGGAGCCCCACATCGTGCGGTCGAGCGTGATGTGCCGTTCCACGGCCACCGCGCCCAGCGTCACCGCGGCGAGTGAGATCTGCAGGCCGCGCTCGTGGCCGGAGTAGCCGACCGGCACGCCGTACCGCTCCCGGAGGGTCTGGATCGTGCGGAGGTTGGCCTCCTCCGGGGGGAGGGGGTAGGTGGACGTGGCGTGCATCAGCACGAGCCTGGAGGTGCCGAGGACCTCTACCGCCCGGTCGATCTCCTCCAGCGTGGACATCCCCGTGGACAGGATGATCGGCTTGCCGGTGGCGGCGAGGGCGCGCAGCAGCTCCAGGTCGGTCAGGCTCGCCGAGGCGACCTTGTGCGTGACCACGTCCATGGACTCCAGGAACTCCACCGACGGCACGTCCCACGGCGAGGCGAACCAGTGGAGGCCCCGCTCGCGGCAGTGTTCGGCGATCGCGGTGTACTCGTCCCGGCCGAACTCCGTCCTGATCTTGTACTCGAGGTAGGTCATCTCGCCCCACGGCGTCTGCCGGATCTGGTCCCGCTGCTCCGGCGGCACACAGATCTCCGGTGTGCGCTTCTGGAACTTGACGGCCTGGCAACCCGCGTCGGCTGCCACGTCGATGAGCCTGCGCGCGATGTCGAGGTCGCCGTTGTGGTTGATCCCGATCTCACCGATCACGTAGACCGGCAGGCCCGCGCCGACCAGCGTGTCGCCGATCCGCACCGGACCGGCGGCCGGCGCCGTCTTCAGCTCGGCGCGGGGGACGGGCACGGACGCGGAGGCCGGTGCGGAGGCGGGCATGGACGCGGGTGCGGGGGCGGGCGCCGTCCCGGTTCCGGGGCGCGCGGCGAGGATCCGGTCGCACAGTTCCCGTACGGCCCCCGCACCGCCGGGCCTGGTGAGCACCACCCGGGCGGCGGCGCGGACCCGGGGGTGGGCGTCGGGCACGGTGACGGGCCAGCCGACCTCGCTCATCGGGCCCAGGTCGTTGACGTCGTTGCCGACGTAGGCGACGCGGGCCGGGTCGAGCCCCTCGATGGCCAGCCAGTCGCGCAGCACGGTCCGCTTGTCGGTCAGCCCCTGGAGGACGGGCACGTCGAGCTTGCGGGCGCGGGCGGCGACCACCGGGTTCCGCTCGGTGGACATGATCAGCAGCTTGACGCCGGATCCGCGCAGCAGCGCCACCCCCATGCCGTCGGAGCGGCTGACCGCGACCATCTCGCGGCCGTCCTGGTCGACGTAGGCGCGGTCGTCGGTGTGCACGCCGTCGAAGTCGGTGACCACGGCGTCCACGTCGATGGGCTCGGGCCGGTCCACGAACGGCGCCAGCGCCCGGACGATCTCCAGGTCCTCGGGGGAGTCGACCTCGACGGCGTGCCGCGGCGGTACGGGCTGCACGGCGACCCTGCCGAAGAAGCGGTGCCCGTGCTCGCGCAGGCCGTCGGCGCGCATCGCGTAGAACGCGCCGGTCTCGCGGAAGTGCGGTTCGCGGTCCTGGCGGCGCGGGCGGAAGGACGGGTCGTGGTTGACGCCCGCGCCGGCGGCGTCCCACAGGAACTCGTGCGTCTCCAGGCCGGAGAAGACCACGTCCGCGCCGCCGTCCAGGATCCTGGTGACGGCGGCGTCGAGGTCGGCCGGGTCGACGAACGCGCTGGTGCACTGGACCAGCACGACCACCTCCGGGTCCTCGCCGAGCCGGTCGAGCGCGTGCAGCACCGCCGACTCGCTGGAGGCGGTGGCCCCGCTCAGCTCCTGCGGCCGCTCGACCACCTGAGCCCCGGCCTCGCGGGCCACCCGGGCGATCTCGGCGTGGTCGGTGCTGACCACGACCTCGTCGACCAGTTCGGCCCGCACGCAGGCCCGCACCGCGCGGGCGACCAGCGGGGTGCCGCCCACCGCGGCCAGGTTCTTCAGCGGCACGCCCACGGAACCGCCACGGGCGGGCACAACGGCCAAGACTCGCAAGGTGACTCCTCGTGACACGGACGAACTTCCCCGAACCGGGGTGCTCGCCGAACCTAGCCACGAGGGTGACCGTTCAGGGGTGCCCGAGCTGAACGCCCAGGGTCACCCGCCTTAACTTTCCGGGGACCCGGTGACGCGCGAGCGCCGCGGGCGGCGTCCATCGCCGCCCGCGGCGCCCATGACCGGAAAGCCGCGGTCTCCGGAGGGCCGGACTACTCGGCGAACCTGCCGCGCGTGTCGTCCGCGGCCTTCTTGGCCTTGTCCTTGGCCTTGCCGACGGCCTCCTTGCCCTTGCCCTTGGCGCGCTCCATGCGGCCCCGGGCGGCCATCTCGTCGTCGTTCACCGCCTCACCGGCGTTCTCCTTGGCCTTGCCCTTGATCTGGTCGAAGTTCGTCATCGTGGGTCCCCCCGTAGTCAACGACCAATTCGTCACCCCTTCTCATAGCCTGGGAGCGGCGAACCAACCGTCATTTCGATCACTTTAAGTGACTAATCACTTACTTAGAGTGATGAATTACGGCAGGCTGTCAGATCTTGGTATCGATGCCGGCCCGGTGCTCTCAGCCGCCGTCCCCGCCCTCCGGGTGCCGCTCGCGCGCCAGATGGCCCAGGAACCACTCCTGGGCCAGGCGGGCCACCTGCTCCAGCGCGCCGGGCTCCTCGAACAGGTGCGTGGCCCCCGGCACGATCTCCAGGGCCGTCTCTCCCGGCAGCAGCTCCATCGCCTCCTGGTTGAGCCTGATGACGATCGGGTCGCGCTCCCCGACGATGAGCAGGGTGGGCTGGTGGACCGACCGGAGCGCGTCACCGGCCAGATCCGGCCGCCCGCCGCGGGAGACGATCGCCTTCACCGCGGGCCGCGCCGCGGCGGCGACGAGCGCGGCGGCCGCGCCCGTGCTGGCGCCGAAGAGGCCGACGTCGAGTCCGGCGGTCGGCTTGTGCCGGGCCAGCCAGTCGGTCAGCCCGGCCAGCCGTACGGCGAGCCGCCCGATGTCGAAGCGGAACTCACCGGTTACCAGGTCGATCCGCTCCTCCTGCGGTGTGAGGAGGTCGGCGAGGACCGTCGCCAGCCCGGCCCTCTGCAGCTCGCCCGCCACGTGGCGGTTGCGCGGGCTGTGGCGGCTGCTGCCGCTGCCGTGCGCGAACAGCACCATTCCGTACGCCGGATGCGGCACCGCGACGTCGGCCTCCAGCACGACGTCGGCGGCCGGGATCTCCAGGCGTTCAAGGTTCATCCGGACGGCGTTCACATGTACCCCCTCCCGTGAGGCGCCCGCCGGCTTCCACCGGCTGCCGGTCCTGTGGCGGGACCTAGCCGGTCGTCGCCGGCCGGGACCGCGCCGCCGAGCGCAGGAGGCTCCGCACCTCCCCGTCCGTCGTCTGGGTGAAGTCCCGGTACGACTGCCCGACGGCGGTGAAGTAGGGGGGCGTGACGGCGCACACCAGCTCGTCGGCCAGGTGGGCGAAGTCACGGTGGACCGAATCGGGCGCGGTCGGCACGGCGACGACGGTCCGGGCCGGCCGGTGGCGGCGGAGCGCCTGGAGGGCGGCGCGCATGCTCGCCCCGGTGGCCAGGCCGTCGTCCACGACGATGACGGTTCTGCCGTCGAGGTCCAGCGCGGGCCGCCCCTGCCGGTAGACGTCCTCCCGCCGGACCAGCTCCTGGCCCTCCCGGGCGGCCGCCGCGCGGATGGCCCACTGTGAGATCCCGAGCCGTCCGACGATGTCCTCGTTGAGCACGATGACGCCGCCGCTGGCGATGGCGCCCATGGCGAGCTCCTCGCGGCCCGGGACGCCCAGCTTGCGCACCAGGAAGACGTCCAGCGGGGCTCCGAGGGCCGTGGCGACCTCGTACGCCACCGGGACGCCGCCGCGCGGCAGTCCCAGCACGACGACGTCGGGTCTGCCGCGGTAGCGCTCCAGGAGGCGCGCGAGGACCCGTCCTGCGTCCCGCCGGTCCTCGAACGTGCCGTCCATGTCGTCCGGCATGGTGAACAGGTCATCCGACACGGCTCCCACCCCCGCTCGCCGTAGGTGCGCCCTGTCCTCCAGTGAATATCCCCAAATCGGGGCAATCGACTTTCCAGGCGCGGTGAATGTGGCACGGGTTTTACCTGTCCGGGTCACGGTCTTTGCGGGACGCCCGCGGCCGGGCCCGCGCATCCCGTGCCCGCCCGGTCCGACTCCCGCTCGCCGCCCGCTCGGCCGTTCCCGTGTACGGAGGGGCCGAGCCGCTCTCCGGGACGACGCCGTCGTCACCCTGCCCGCCGACGGCCCGGCCTTCCACGTCTGGCACCTGACCTGACGCGGGCTCCCGGGGAGACACCGGGAGACGGACACCGCCCGGCGGGCCGTACGGCCCGCCGGGCGGCTGAACCGGCCCTACTTCAGGTACGGCCCGGCGTCACCGACCTTGCCCGGGGCCGGGTTGCCCGGCAGGTCGAGCACGTAGACGCGGGCGTTGCCCTTGCCGGGGGCGGCGACGGTGAGGGTGCCGCCGGTGACGGTCCTGCGGTCGCCGGTGACCGCGTCCACGTAAGTGCCGTTCAGGACACCGGTGAAGGTCGCGCCTCCGGTCACGGTGATCAGCGCGTAGCTGTCCACCGCGCCGGAGGTGTAGCGGCGCTTGTAGGCCATCTGGCCGCTGACGCCCTCGGTGGAGTACTGGCCCTTCTGCAGCGCCGGGACCGCCCGGCGGATCCGGTTGAGCCGTTGCAGATGCTTGACCAGCGGCTTGTCCAGGGTCTGCGCCACCGCGCCGGTCGCCGAGGAGACGACGCCGAAGTCCGAGGCGGTGACCGACCCGGCCAGGTGGTCGCCGTAGTAGGCGCGGCCGGTGGTGGACAGCGGGCAGGTCGGCCCGCAGTCGATCCTCTTCCCCTTCTGGAACTCGATCTCCGAGCCGTAGTAGAGCGTCGGGATGCCGCGGAAGGTCCACATCAGCGACATGTTCTCCGCCCACGCGTCGGTCCCGCCGGCGTAGCGCTCGTTCGACTTGTTGGGGCCGTAGTCGTGGGAGTCGACGTAGACGGTGTTGTAGGTGGCGTCGTTGTAGCTGTCGTCGGAGTCCTTGCCGGCGGTGAAGGCGTTGGACGCCTCGCCGAAGTTCATGTGCATGCGCATGTCGATGACGTTCATGCCGGAGAACTTCGAGTGGTCGGGGGCGTGGTAGTCGTTGCCGCGCAGGAATGCGTTGTCACTGGTGGGCTGGTTGGCGGTGCCCATGAGGTTCTCGTAGTCGTACTGCTCGACGACCGCCTTGGCGTCGTCGGGGTCGAACTCCTTACGCTCCTTCCAGGTGTAGAACTGCGCGGAGTGGTTGACCGAGCCGCGGTTCCACTTGTCGTGGACGAACGCGCCGACCTCGCCGAAGACGTAGAAGTCCTTGCCCTTCTCGCCGTGCACGGCGGTGGCGTGCTGCCGGATGGCGGGCAGGAAGCGCCGGTTCCACGTCAGCCGGGAGACGTGCACGGCGGTGTCGACGCGGAAGCCGTCCACGCCCATGTCGATGTAGGAGTTGTAGGCGCCGATCAGGTAGTCCTGGACGGCCTTGCTCTCGGTGTTGAGGTCGGCCAGGTCGTCGTGCAGCCAGCAGCTCTTGGAGTCGGCGCCCTCCCAGTTGCCGAGCCAGCACTGGTGGTAGTACTGCGCGGGGAACATGCCGGAGGTCGGGCTGGGCCACTGGCAGTTGCGGATGGTGAAGCCCTCGGGGCTCCGGTAGGAGGTGGGTGTGCCGTAGTCCCGGCAGGTGTTCCCGGCCGGGGCCGTGGCCGACCACAGGTCGCCGTTGTAGGGGCGGCCCTTGGCCATCTCGTTCTGCGCGGCGGTCAGCTCGGGGTCGTCGCCCCGCTGCTCCTCCATCGGGTCGTACTCCCTGCCGGGGTCCTTCCTGCTGTACAGCCACTTCCACTCGCCGTCGCGCGAGCCCCACACCGCGGGCACGTACAGGCCCTTGGCGCCCCAGCGGGAGCTGTGGTTGTAGACGACGTCCTGGAAGATCTTGATGCCCTTGGCGTGCGCCCTGTCGATCAGGTCCCGGTAGGTCGCGCCGGGGGTCTCCAGCCGGGTGTCGACCCGGTAGAAGTCCCAGCCGTGATAGCCGTGGAAGTCGTAGTCGGAGCGGTTCAGCACGACCGGGGTGATCCAGATCGCGGAGAAGCCCAGGCCCTTGATGTAGTCCAGCTTGTCGATCAGGCCCTTGAAGTCGCCGCGGAACATCGGGTCGCCGGCGGCGGCGTTGCCCGACTTCACGTGCTGGCTGCCGCCCCGGTTGTTGGCGGGTTCGCCGTCGTTGAACCGGGCGGTCATCACGAAGTAGATGCTGTCCTCACGCGGGTCGCCGCCCAGCGGAGAGCCCTTGCCGGGGGTGGCCGGCTCGTCGCCGGTCTTCGCCGAGGCCGCGGGGCTCGCCTCCGATCTGTTGCCGGCCGCGTCCAGAGCCCTGACCGTGTAGGTGTAGGTGGTCCGCGGGTCCAGGCGGGCGTCGGTGTAGACGGTGTTGGTGGCGGTGGTCAGGGTCACCGGGGCGCCGGAGTCCTTGACGCGGGTGATCTCGTAGCCGGTGACGCCCACGTCGTCGGTGGCCTCGTTCCAGCTCAGCTTGATGGTGGTGTCCTGCGCGGTGGCGGTCAGGCCGGTGGGCGCGCCGGGCGGGGTCTCATCCTCGGGCGCGGGCGTGCACGGATCGGCGGCGTTCGCGGTCACCACGCCGTCTTTGACGGTGGTGCGGCCCGAACCGAGGGTGTAGTCGGCGCCGCCGTTGTTGTCCCAGGCGCCGGAGCCGTTGTTGAAGGCGGCCTTGAGGCCGGTGGCCGAGCCGAGGTCGATGGTCCTCTTCGCCCAGTCGGCGCAGGCGGTCTCGTTCATGGCGACGCCGGGGACGGACGTCCAGGAGCCGCCGGTGGGCTGGTAGTGGACGTTGACCGTCGGCCACCCCTTGGTCTTCTTGTGGTAGAAGACCTCGGCCTTGCCGCCGGGGCCGGTCCCGCCGGAGCACGGGTCGCCGGAGGTGACATCGCCGCCGGAGACCTTCACCGTGCCGGTGCCGATGGTGTAGTCGGCGCCGCCGTTGTTGTCCCAGGCGCCGGAGCCGTTGTTGAAGGCGGCCTTGAGGCCGGTGGCCGAGCCGAGGTCGATGGTCCTCTTCTTCCAGCCGGCGCAGGCGGTCTCGTTCATGGCGACGCCGGGGACGGACGTCCAGGAGCCGCCGTTGGGGGCGTAGTGGATGTTGGCCGCCGGCCAGCCGGTGGCGTAGTAGACGGTGACGCTGTTCGCGGCCGCCGCCGTCGACGGGACGGCGGCGCCGGCCAGGGCGAGGGCCGTGGCGGTGAGCAGCAGGAGGGCGGGTGAGGGGGATGAGCGCATGGTCGTTCGTCCTCCGCGCGGGTCGCTGATGAGGGCCCCGGGCGCGGTGGGCGCCCGGGGTGGTGGATCGTCGAGCTGTTACCCGGGGGTGGTCAGCGCCAGGTGTCGTTGCGCGTCGCGGTGCCGCCGGAGGGCGTGGTGAACGAGCGGTTGGGGTCGCTCTCCCAGGTCACCGAGCCGTCGGGGTTCTTCTTGATGTACTTGTAGGAGATCGTCCGCCCGGCGGGCAGGCCGGCCGTGCCCCGCCAGACGGGGTAGGCCGCCGACGACAGCGCCACCGCGTTCGCCGGGTTCCAGTTCCCGAGCTCGGGCACGTCGCCCACGACGAAGACGTTCTGCCCCCAGGAGGTCGTGGCGTTCACCGCGAAGGTGGTGGCGACCGTGTCCTGGGTGGGGGGATCGGTGGGGGTGGAGGTGGGTGTGGGAGAGGAGGTGGGCCGGGGGCCGCCGACGTGGACGGCGACCGCGCCCTTCGCCGGGACGGTCACCGACGCGGTGCCGTTCGCCGCGACCGTCACCGTGCCGCTCCCGGCGTCGTTGGCGTAGGTGCCGGCGGGCAGGCCGGTGGTGAAGGTCCGGGTGACGGAGCCGCCCTCGTTGTTGATCGCGACCCAGCCCCGGTCGCCCCGGCTGAAGGCGATCACGTTGTTACCGTTGTCGTACCAGTTGGCGACCGCGGTGCCCGCGACGGCCCGGTTGAAGGCGGCCATGCCGCTCATCTGCCGGTGGAAGCAGGTCCACCGGCCGTTCCCGCAGTCGGTGTCAGTGACGAACCCGCCGTTCGCCGACGGGGGACCGGCCTCCTTGTCGCCCCAGGTGAAGCCGGAGTAGACGGCGGGCGTGCCGTACGGCCAGGCCAGCATGAAGACGTTCGCCAGCCGGTAGGCGTCGCCGTACTTGTAGTTGAGGGTGGAGCCGTTGCGCTCGGTGTCGTGGTTGTCGACGAAGACCACGGCCCTGTCACTCGGCACCGACAGGCCCCAGCTCTGCCCGAAGGTCGAAAGCCACTTGATCTGGCCGGTGAACTGCTCCTTGAGCTTGCGGCCGTAGACGAACTCGTGCACGTCGCCGACGCCGGTGTACTGGCTCGGCCTGACGGCCTCGTTCGGGCCCTCGATGACCTCCTGGTGCAGGTACGGCGAGCCGCTCAGCCGCCCCTTGATCGCCGACAGGTCGGAGGGGGAGATGTGCTTGGCGGCGTCCACCCGGAAGCCGTCCACGCCGAGGGAGGTGAGCCGGTTGAGGTAGCCGGCGATCTGGCCGCGGACGTAGTCGGAGCCGGTGTCGAGGTCGGCCAGGCCGACCAGCTCGCAGTTCTGCACCCGCCAGGCGTCGTTCGTGTAGTCGGAGTCGTTGATCGTGCAGGCGGGGGAGTGGAAGTCGGCGGAGGAGTACAGCCCGGGATAGCCGTACTTGCCGAAGGAGTAGCCGCCGTAGCTGCCGCTGCCCTGCCCGGTCATGTGGTTGATCACCACGTCGGCGTGCACCTTGACGCCCGCGGAATGGCAGGCGCCGACCATGTTCCGGAACGCGTTCTCGTCGCCGAACTTGCTGGTGAGGGTGTAGCGGGCGGGCTGGTAGACGTCCCACCAGACCGAGCCGCCCTTGCTCATCGAGTCGTTCGGCGGGGAGACCTGGACGGCGGCGTACCCGGCGGGGCCGAGGACGCCGGTGCACTCCCTGGCGACCGAGTTCCAGTTCCAGTTCCACAGGTTGGCGATCGGGCCGGGGGTGGGCGGCGCGGCAGCGGCGGGGGTGGCGGTCGTGACGGGGAGCGCGACGGCGGCGCTCGCCAGGACGGTCGCCGCCACGGCCAGGACGGCTTTGTAGGATCTCACGGGGGCCTCCAGATGGATGGACGGATTCCCTTCGCCGGGCCGGGTGTTGCAGCACCCGGCCCGGGTCTTTCCTCCCCGGGGCCATGGGGCCCCGGGGCCTTACGGTGGTCCTCCCGCGGACCTCGTCCGCGGGAGGACCGGGTGGGGCGGCGCGGGGTCGTGCGGACGCCCCACGCGGCTCTGAGCCGCGCGGCCGGACGAATCAGCCGTGCGGCCGGACGAAGACGGCGACCGTGCGGGCCGGCACCGTCAGCGTGCCGGTGGCGGGGTCGAAGGCCGACGTCTTCACGACGGCGTCGGTCCCGCCCGCCTGGACGGGGTGGAGGGTCACCGCCGCGCCCCTGAGGGCGGCCACGGTCTGCGACCGCTTCTCGGGCGTGGCGTTGAACACGACGGTCAGCGAGTCCCACTTCGGGTCGATCCCCGAGGCGTCCAGGTGCATGGTCAGCACGCCCGGCGTCTCGGCGTCGCCGCTCAGCGGGAAGGTCAGCCGCCTGCCCACCTCGGCGGCCGAGCCGAGGGTGAAGGCGGGGGAGGAGGAGCGGATCCTCAGCAGCTCGCCGTACAGGTTCCGCGCCGCGGTGATCGCCGCGCAGTCCGGCTTCAGCGCCGGGGCGGCGAGCAACGGCCGGGCGTAGGGCCACTTGTCCTCGTTGTCCGCCCTGGGCGGCAGGCCCGCGCCGAAGCCGTTGCCCTGCGCGCAGTCCCACAGCAGCCGGTTGAACCAGTCGCCGGAGTCGAAGGAGTTGCGGTCCAGCGACTTCGAGCGCAGCCGCTCGGTCCCGGCGTGGACGAACGAGGTGCCCTGCCCGAGGACGGCGGTGGCCAGCGACAGCGACTGCATGCGCACCCGGTCGGCCATCGCGGTGGCCTGCGGCAGCTTGTAGGCCAGCGCGTCGAACAGCGTCTCGTTGTCGTGGGCGTCGACGTAGGTGACGGCCTCGCCCGGCTCGGCGGTGTAGCCGGCGGGTGAGCCGTTGTAGTCCACCTCCGAGCCCTTGACCCGCCTGCCGCGCGAGTCGGTGAGGGCGTAGTCGCGCAGGTTGCCGGTCAGGCCCACCTTGATCAGGTCCTGGTAGCCCAGCAGGCGGGCCCGCTGTTGTTCGGCGGTGCCGTTGGCGGGTGAGCCGTTGGGCGCGCCGGCCAGGCCCGAGCCGAAGCCCTGGATGCGGGGGTCGGCGTCGAACGGCGTGCCGCCGCGCACCGCGTCGCGCAGCCGGTCGTTGAAGGTGCCGATCCCGGTGCCGGCCATGTTGGCCTGGGTGGCCTGCTCGAAGCGGGCGTCGTCGGCGACCTCGCCGAAGTTCCAGCCCTCGCCGTACAGGATGATCGATTTGCCGTCCACCCCGTCCTTCCGCGGGGTGAGCGCGTCGAGGGCCTTGCGGACCGCGACGATGTTGGCCTTCGGGTGGTGGCCCATCAGGTCGAAGCGGAAGCCGTCCACCTTGTACTGCTTCGCCCAGGTGACGATGGAGTCGACGACGAGCTTGCCCATCATCGCGTGCTCGGGGGCGGTGTTCGCGCAGCAGGTGGAGGTGGCCACCGCGCCGTCGTCGAGCAGCCGGTGGTAGTAGCCGGGCACGACGCGGTCGAGCACCGAGGTCGGGTCCTGGCCGGCGGCGTGGGTGTGGTTGTAGACGACGTCCATGACCACCCGCAGGCCGGCCCTGTTCAGGCCCTGCACCATGCCGCGGAACTCCTTGATCCGGGCGGTGCCGTCCGGGTCGGAGGCGTAGGAGCCCTCGGGCACGGTGTAGTGCTGCGGGTCGTAGCCCCAGTTGAAGGCGTCCTTGGCGGCGGTCTCGCCGACGCACTCCTGCTGCCGCTCGGAGTCGGCGGGCAGCGCGGCCAGGTCGCAGTCCGGCTCGGCGCGGTCGGCCTTTTTCTCGGGGACGGTCGCGATGTCGAAGACCGGCAGCAGGTGGACGTGGGTCAGGCCGTCCTCCGCCAGTTTGCGCAGCTCCCGCATGCCGGCGTGGTCGCCGGTGAACGCCGCATAGGTGCCGCGCAGGTCGGCGGGGACGGTGGCGTCGGAGGCGGAGAAGTCGCGCACGTGCAGTTCGTGGATCGACGCCCTGGCCTGGGGGACGGCCTCCGGCTTGGCGAGCGACGACCAGCCGTCGGGCCGCAGCGACCGGTCGCCCAGGTCGGCGAGCTGGCTGCGGACGGAGTCGGCGGCCAGCGACACGCTGTAGGGGTCGGTCACCTCGTTGGTGACGACCTTGCCCGCGGCGGGGGAGTAGACCGTGACCAGGAAGGTGTAGTAGCGGCCCTTCCAGGCGGGCGTGCCCCGCACCGACCAGACGCCGGTGGCGTCGTCGCGGCGCATCGGCTGTACGGCGCGCTCGCCGCCGGACGGGCCGCGGTAGAGCGCGAGCTCGACCTTGCGCGCGGTCGGCGCCCAGACCGACAACCGGGGCGCGCCGTCCCAGACCGGGCCCAGCTCGGCTCCGGCCGCCTTGGCGTAGACGTCGTCGAGCACGCCGGGCAGCTGCACGCCGGTGGCGGTCAGCAGCGCGCCGGAGGCGTCCCGCTCGACGGCCACGACCTGCCCGCGCAGCGCCTCGGCGACCAGGCCGGTGTCGCGTGGGTCCACGGTGAGGGCGGCGTGCCCGGAAAGGTGCGGCCACTTGGCCTTCTGCGCGTCGGTGAGGGTCCCGGGGACCAGCCGGATGATCCGGAGGTCGCCGGTCAGGTCGCCGTCGGCGTAGGCGATGTCGCCCTTGGCGGAGAAGGCCAGCGAGTGGTGGAGGGCGTCGGACGGCCGTACCTTCCAGGCGACCGTGCCGCGGTCGATCCACTGGGCGGCGGCCTTGGTCAGGTCGGCGTCCGCGCCGTGGGCGGCGGGCTGCGGCAGCAGGTTCCCCTCGACGCCGGCGATCCGCCAGACCTCGCCGCCGGTGGCGGCCACGTCGAGCGACTGGTCGCCGGGCAGGTCCTTGTCGTCGCCGTTGTGGACGATGTAGCTCACGGTCTTCGCCCCCTCTTTCAGGGGGATCCGGAAACGGAGCCCGAACGCGTCGCGCCCCTCGGGCCGGAGCGGGGCGGCCCACTCGGTGGGCGCGGCCACGTCACCCCACAGGTGCAGTCCCCAGCCGTCGTATTTCCCGTCCGGCCGGTGGTGATGCACGATCGCGACGTTCTCGGCCGCGGCCCGGGTCGGGTGGACCTCCGCCTTCCCCGAGACGACGTACGCCTCCGGCCGCGCGGCCGGGGTGAACGTCTGGTCGGGCCCGGGATCCTTGACGTCGCCCTTGTGAATTATGTAGTTCAGCGGGGCGGCGGCGTTCTTCAGCGGGACCTTCCAGAACGCGCCGTAGGAGTCGGCGCCGTCCGGCGGGCGCGGGGACGCCCAGTCGGTGCCCGCGCCGTCGGCCAGGCCGTCGCCCCACAGGTGCAGGCCCCAGCCGTCGTAGTCCTTGTCCGGCCGCGCGTAGTGGACGGTGGCGTAGCCCTGGGCCTCGGCGCGGGAGGCGTAGGTCTCCGCCCTGCCGGAGGCCACCCAGACCTCGCCGGTCCTGGCGGGGTCGACGACGCGGTCGCCGCCGTCCTTCTCGTCGCCCCTGTGGACGATGATCCCGACGTTCGCCGCGCCCGGCTTGAGCCTGACCCAGGCGAACCTGCCGTAGGAGTCCTCGCCGGTCAGCGGGAGCGGGGCGCCCCACTCGGTGGGCCGCTCCACGTCGCCCCAGACGTGCAGGCCCCACCCGTCGTAGTCCCCGGCGTCCTTCGCGTCCGGGCGCTGGTAGTGCACGACCAGCCAGTCCCGGGTGACCGCGCCCGGGTCCTGCGGGGCGGGCTCTGCGCCGACGGCGGCGGACGCGGTGGCCGAGGCGAGACGGCCCGCGGAGTCCTTCACCACCGCCCTGTAAGCGATCTTCGTGCCGGCCGGGATCCCGCGCAGGTCGTGGAAGACCCGGAAGGTACGGCCGGCCGCCGTGGCGTTGGGCGCGTCGTCGGTGCCGAGCACCCTCCAGCCGCCGTCGCCGACCCTGGCGGCGAACGTCACCTGGTCGAAGCCGCTTCCGGGCACGGTGGCGGTGACCGGGATCCGGCCGTCCTCGGCGGTGCCCCTGATCTCGGCGCCGGGCAGGACGATCGAGACGGCCGGGCCGGCGGCCGGGGCGGCGAGCGCCCCGCGGGCCCTGTAGACGACGGCCGACAGGGCCGGCACGGTCAGCGCCAGCTTCGCGTCGGCGCCCGAGGTCAGGTCTGCGGGGCCCTCGCCGTACACCTTGGTGAAGGCCATGCCGGGGGAGAACGTCGGCACGGCGGCGGCCTGGGCCTGCTCGGCGTTGTTGACCGCCACGACGTACTCGACCTTCTCGCGGGCGCCGATCCGGGAGAAGGCGTAGACGCCGCCGGACGCCAGGCGCTCGATCTGGGCGCCGTCGGCGAGGGCGGGGTGGTCCTGGCGCAGCTTCGCCAGGGTGGAGATGCCCTGGTACAGCGGGTGGCCGGGGACGAAGTTGTCGCGGGCGTGGGTGGCCGTGGTGCCGATCAGGTCGTCGTCCAGGTAGTCGCCGACCTTGGAGGCGAACATCGTCTGGCGGGCGTCCTTGTCGCCGCCGCTCCCGGTGAAGCCCTGCTCGTCTCCGTAGTAGACGACCGGCTGGCCCCGGGTGAGGTACATCAGCCGGTGGGCCAGCAGGTCGCGGCGGAGCAGCTCGGCGTCGTCCGCGCCGGGGTTGTCCTGGGCGATGAAGCGGCCGATGCGGCCCATGTCGTGGTTGCCGAGGAAGGTCGGCAGCGAGGAGGCGTCGGCGTCGGCGTCGGTGTGGTGGTCGTCGTCGGCGTACAGCCTCGCCAGCCGGGCGGCGTCCGCGGTGCCGCCGCTGAAGGAGCGGGCGGCCTCCTGGAACGGGAAGTCCAGGGTGGCGTCCAGCCCGCCGCGGGTGGAGTAGCGGCTGGTGAAGGCGGGGTCGCCGGAGTAGACCTCGCCGAACATGAAGAACCGCTTGTTGCCCTGCTTCGCCGCGTAGTCGTGCAGGGCGGGGGAGAACCGCTCCCAGAACTCCATGTTCACGTGCTTGGCGGTGTCGATGCGGAACCCGTCGATGCCGGTCTCGCGGACCCACGTCTTGTAGATGTCGGCCATGCCCTTGACGACCTCGGGCCGTTCGGTCCACAGGTCGTCGAGGCCGGAGAAGTCGCCGTACTCGGAGCTCTCGCCGCTGAAGGTGGAGTCGCCCCGGTTGTGGTACATCGTCGGGTCGTTCAGCCAGGCGGGCGTCTTGGCGTTCTTCGGCGCGACCGGCGTGTAGGGGAACGAGTCGGCGGTCACCTCGGGGAAGGTGCCCTTGCCCGCGTGGGCGCGGTCGTCGAACGGCACGCCGCGGGCGTCGACGTAGGGGTAGGCGCCCTTGGAGCGGTAGGAGTAGGTCTTCTCCTTGTAGTCGATGACGTCGGCGGTGTGGTTGGTGATGATGTCGAAGAAGACCTTCATCCCGCGCTTGTGCGCCTCGCGCACGAGCTTCTTCATCTCGGCGTTCGTCCCCAGGTGGGGGTCGATCCGGGTGAAGTCGGTGATCCAGTAGCCGTGGTAGCCGGCCGAGGCGTCCGCGCCGGAGCCCTGGACGGGCCGGTTGCGGAAGGCCGGGGTGATCCAGATCGCGGTGCTGCCGAGGTTCTCGACGTAGTCGAGCCTGCCGATGAGGCCCTTGAGGTCGCCGCCCTGGTAGAACCCCTTGTCGGCGGGGTCGTAGCCGGTGGTGAGCCGGTCGCCGGACAGGCCGCCGCGGTTGTTGCCGGGGTCGCCGTCGGCGAACCGGTCGGTCATCGCGAAGTAGAACCGCTCGCGGGTCAGCGCGGTGCGCGCGGCGTCCCGGGCGAGGTCCCTGTCGGCGGGCTCGGCCGTACGGCTCAGCGCGGAGACGACGGGCGCCGCGGGGGCCGGCGGGGCCGAGGGGGCCGAGGCCGGGGCACCGGGTGTTCCGACGGCGCCCGGTGGCGCGGAGGCGGGGGACGACGCGTGGGCGGGGGCGGCGAGGGGCGGCACGAGCAGCGCCGCCGCGGTGAGGGCCGCGGTGAGCGGTCCCGTCCTCGCACGCCGTGGGGGGAGCGGCCGGACCACCGGTGGCCTCCACGGTTGTTTCGGGGGTGTTGCCCGGAAGTTACTCATTAGGCATGATCTATGCAATCCCTTGCGGAAACTTTCTGCACGAAACCGCCCGAGGTGCCGTCCGGGGTTCCATGGGCCCGCCCCCGCCGGGCTTTCCGCCTCCTGCCGGCGGGGGGACGGCCCTGCTCCCACCCAGGTCAGGGCGGGGAGAAGATAACGGATCGGTGGACTCCTCCGGGTTTGTAACAAGTTTGCAGACTCTTGCAGCAAGTTCTTCCAAAGGAGTTCACGGCGGCGTAACGTCCGGCGTACTCCAACCCCGGTCCGGAGTCTCCCCACCCCGGTCCGGTCCCCTGAACCATGAGGAGAAATGATGCGGCGAGCCTTCTCGGCCGCGACGATCGTCGCGGCCCTCGCCCTTGCGGTCTCGGCCTGCGGCGGTGGCGACGGCGGCTCGGCGGCGGCGCCGGCCAACTCGGCCCCGTCGGACCCCACGAAGATCAAGGGTGAGATCACCTGGTGGGACACGGTCCGGCCGGACAGTGAGGGCCCGACGTTCCAGGCGCTCATCAAGGAGTTCGAGGCGAAGTACCCGAACATCAAGGTCAAGTACGAGAACGTCCCCTCGGACCAGGCGCAGAACAAGTTCCAGACCGCCGCGCAGGCCGGTTCCGGCGCGCCGGACGTGATCCGTTCCGAGGTGGCCTGGACCTCCCAGTTCGCCTCGCTCGGCTACCTGCAGCCGCTGGACGGCACCCGCGCCCTGGAGAACGAGTCCGACTTCCTGCCCAGCCCGCTGAGCAGCACCAAGTACAACGGCAAGGCCTACGCCGTGCCGCAGGTCACCGACACCCTGGCGCTGCTGTACAACAAGAGGCTGCTGAAGGAGGCCGGGCACGAGGAGGCCCCGAAGACGGTCGAGGAGCTCAAGCAGGCCGCCCTCGACGTCAAGAAGAAGACCGGCGCCGACGGCATCGCCCTCAACGTGGACGCCTACTTCCTGCTGCCGTTCATGTACGGCGAGGGCGGCGACACCCTCGACGTCAAGAGCAAGAAGATCATCGTGAACTCCCCGGCCAACGTCAAGGCGATGGCCACGATCGACGACCTGGTCAAGTCGGGCGCCGCGCCCAAGCCGGCCATCCAGGACAGCTACGTCAACGCGATGACCGCCCTCAAGGACGGCAAGGCCGCGATGATCTACAACGGCCCGTGGTCGCTGGCCGAGGTCTACCAGGGCAAGGAGTTCAAGGACAAGGAGAACCTGGGCATCGCCCCGGTCCCCGCGGGCTCGGTCAAGGCCGGCGCCCCCACCGGCGGCTGGAACTACGCCATCTACGCCGGCTCCAAGAACCTGGACGCCTCGTATGAGTTCGTCCGCTTCATGAGCACCCCCGAGGCCCAGGCGAAGATCGCCAAGGAGATCAGCCTCCTGCCGACCCGCGCCTCCGCCTACGACAACCCCGACGTCACGGGCAACAAGGACGTCGCCACCTTCAAGCCGATCCTCGACACCGCGGTCCCGCGGCCGTGGATCCCCGAGGGCGGCCAGCTCTTCCAGCCGCTGCTGGAGGGCTACCAGGCCCTGGTGGGCGGCAAGACCTCGCCCGAGGACATGCTCAAGTCGGTCGACCAGAAGTACCGCGGCATCTTCAAGGACTGGAGCTGACACCGTGGCGACCTCCACTGGACGTGTGACCGGCACGACCAGGGACCGGGCCGCGGGCGCCGAAGACGGCGCCCGCGGCCGGGGCGGGCCCAGGAGGCCCGGCCCGTTCCGGCGCGCCACGTCGCGGTACTGGTACGCCTGGGCCATGGTGGCCCCGGTCATCGCGGTCACCGCCCTGTTGATCGGCTGGCCGCTGGTCCGGGGCGTCTACCTGTCCCTGACCGACGCCACCGAGGCCACGATGGGCCGGACCATCGGCGTCAACGTGATCCCCTCGACCTACGAGTTCGTCGGCCTCGGCAACTACGTCGAGATCCTCACCGGCGGGGTCTTCTGGGAGAAGCTGACCTGGACGGTCATCTGGACCGTCGCCTGCGTCGCCCTGCACTACGGCATCGGCCTCGGCCTGGCGATGATGCTCAACCGCAGGCTGCGCTTCCGCTCGTTCTACCGGCTGCTGCTGATCCTGCCGTGGGCGATCCCCGGCTTCGTCGCCGCCTTCATCTGGCGCTACCTCTACAACAGCGACTTCGGCGTCATCAACGCGATGCTGCGCGCGGCCGGGCTGGGCGGCGTCGGCTGGCTCGACGACCCCACCACCGCGAAGATCGCGGTCATCGCGGTCAACGTCTGGGTGGGCGTGCCGTTCATGATGGTGGCCCTGCTCGGCGGGCTCCAGTCGATCCCCGCCGAGCTCTACGAGGCGGCCGAGGTGGACGGCGCCACGCCGATGCAGCGCTTCCGGCACATCACGATCCCCGGGCTCCGCACCGTCTCCAGCACCGTCGTGCTGCTCGGCACGATCTGGACGTTCAACATGTTCCCGCTGATCTTCCTGATCACCGGGGGAGGGCCCGGCAGCGCCACGGAGATCCTGGTGACCTACGCCTACCGCGAGGCCTTCACCGGCATCCGCAACTACTCGGGCTCGGCGGCCTGGGGCGTGATCATCCTGCTGCTCCTCGTCGTGATGGCCCTGGTCTACCGCCGCGCGCTGCGCAGGCAGGGGGAGGTCTGGTGAGCACCGCCACCGCAGAGCGGGCGCGGCCCCGCCGCGTCCGCGGCCGTGAGGACCGGAGCGTCGGCAGCTCGATCCTGCTGCACGCGACGCTCATCGTCGCCTCGCTCATCTCGATCTTCCCCATCGTCTGGCTCGTGCTGACCTCGCTCAAGCCGCGCGACGGCTGGCTGTCCACCGAGCTGAAGATCTTCGACCAGCCGTCGCTGGACAACTACACCCGCGTCCTGACCGAGACGGGCTTCCCGAACTGGCTGCTCAACTCGGTGATCGTCGCCGGCCTGACCACGATCATCGGCGTCTTCCTGGCCTCGACGACCGGCTACGCGATCAGCCGCTTCCGCTTCCCGGGCTACCGCGGCGTGATGTGGATGCTGCTGGTCACCCAGATGTTCCCGGTGGCCATCCTGATCGTGCCGCTGTACAACCTCATGGCCGGCCTCGGGCTGCTCAACCAGATCCCGGGCCTGGTGATCGCGTACATGACGGTCGCGGTGCCGTTCTGCGCCTGGATGATGAAGGGCTACTTCGACTCCATCCCGCGCGAGATCGACCAGGCCGGAATGATCGACGGGCTGACGCCGTTCGGCACCTTCTGGCGGGTCATCCTGCCGCTGGCCCGGCCCAGTATCGCGGTCACCGCCTTCTACTCCTTCATGACCGCCTGGGGCGAGGTCGCCTACGCCTCGGTCTTCATGACGGGGGAGGGCACCCGCACCCTCGCCGTCGGCCTGCAGCAGTTCGTCGGCCAGCACTGGTCGGACTGGGGCCTGCTGACGGCCTCGGCGGTGCTGATCGCGCTGCCCGCGGCGGTCGTCTTCCTGCTGGTCCAGCGCCATCTGGTCGCCGGGCTCACCGCGGGGGCGACCAAGTCGTGAGCCGGCGCCGCCCGTGGCGCGGCGCCGCGGCGCACCGGGCGGTGCCGTCGCGTACCAACCGGTAACCGGGTACCACCGCATACCAAGCACACCACGTCCTGATATGTCATTTGATCGGGGGACTGATATGACAGAGCTCGTCCAGGTCGGCCACGCCGGCGAGACCACCGCCACCCGCTGGTGGCGCGACGCCGTGATCTACCAGGTCTACGTGCGGAGCTTCGCCGACGGCAACGGCGACGGCATCGGCGACCTGCTGGGCGTACGGAGCCGGCTGCGGTATCTCGCCGACCTCGGCGTGGACGCCCTCTGGCTGACCCCGTTCTACACCTCGCCGATGGCCGACTTCGGCTACGACGTGGCCGACTACCGGGACGTGGACCCCATCTTCGGGTCGCTGGCCGACGCCCGCGCCCTGATCGACGACGCCCACCGGCACGGCCTGCGGGTGATCGTCGACGTGGTGCCCAACCACACCTCCGACCAGCACGTGTGGTTCCAGCAGGCACTGGCCGCCGGGCCCGGCAGCCCCGAACGGGAGCGCTACGTCTTCCGCCCGGGCAGGGGCGAGGACGGGGAGCTGCCCCCCAACGACTGGGAGTCGGTCTTCGGCGGCCCCGCCTGGACGAGGCTCCCCGACGGGGAGTGGTACCTGCGGCTGTTCGCCTCCGAGCAGCCCGACCTCAACTGGGAGCACCCCGAGGTCCACGCCGAGTTCGAGTCGATCCTGCGGTTCTGGCTCGACATGGGGGTGGACGGCTTCCGCATCGACGTCGCCCACGGCATGGTCAAGGCCGAGGGGCTGCCCGACGTCGGCCACCCCGACCAGGTGCGGATGATCGGCGCCGACGTCGTGCCGTTCTTCGACCAGGACGGCGTCCACGAGATCCACCGCGCCTGGCGCCGCCTCCTGGACTCCTACCCGGGCGAGCGGATCGGCGTCGCCGAGGCGTGGGCGCCGAACCCCGAGCGGCTGGCCAACTACGTCCGCCCGGACGAGCTGCACCAGGCGTTCAACTTCCACTTCCTCAACGCGCCGTGGGAGGCCCCGGTCTTCCGCAAGGTGATCACCGAGTCGCTGGCCACGGCCGGCATGGTCGGCGCGCCCACGACCTGGGTGCTGTCCAACCACGACGTCAAACGCCACGCCACCCGCTACGGCGGCGGCGAGACCGGCCTGCGCAGATCCCGTGCCGCGGCCCTGCTGACGCTCTCCCTGCCCGGCTCGACCTACCTCTACCAAGGTGAGGAGCTGGGCCTGCCGGAGGTCCTCGACCTGCCCGAGGAGTTCCTGCGCGACCCGCAGCGGCTGCGCAACCCCGACGACGGCCGCGACGGCTGCCGGGTGCCGATCCCGTGGGCCGACGTCGAGCCGCACTTCGGCTTCAGCCTGCCGGGCATCGAGGAGTCCTGGCTGCCGATGCCGGCCTCCTGGGGCCCGCTCAGCGTCCAGTCCCAGCTGCGCGACCCCGCCTCCATCCTCCGGCTGTACCGGGAGGCGCTGCGCATCCGCCGGGAGCGGCGGGCCTTCGACGACGCCCCGCTGACCTGGCTCCGCTCCCCGGAGGGCACGCTCGCCTACGCCCGGGGCGACGGGTTCGCCTGCACGGTCAACCTGACCGGCGAGCCGGTGGAGATCCCCGTCCACGGACGGGTGCTGCTGGCCAGCGCCGAGCCCGCCGTCGCGGACGGCGTGGCCCGCCTGGCGCCCGACTCCGCCGTCTGGTGGGACCGCGATGCCGCCTAACGGCGCCGCCCCCCTGTCGAGCGGTACGGCCAGGCTGACCGACATCGCCGCGCAGGCGGGGGTCAGCGAGGCGACGGTCAGCAGGGTGCTCAACGGCAAGCCGGGTGTCTCCTCCGCCACCCGGCAGGCCGTGCTCGTCGCCCTGGACCTGATGGGCTACGAGCGTCCGCAGCGGTTGCGCCAGCGCAGCAACGGCCTGGTCGGCCTGGTGATCCCGGAGCTGGACAACCCGATCTTCCCGACGTTCGCCCAGGCCTTCGAGAAGGCGCTGTCCCAGCACGGCTACACCCCGGTGCTGTGCACGCAGGTGCCGGGCGGGGTGGTGGAGGACGACTTCACCGAGCTGCTCGTCGAGCGCGGCGTCAGCGGCATCATCTTCGTCTCCGGCCTGCACGCCGACACCACCGCCCGCTCCGACCGCTACACCCAGCTCATCGGGCAGGGCGTGCCGATCGTCCTGCTCAACGGCCACGCCGACGACGTGCCGGCGCCGTTCATCTCGCCGGATGATCGGGCGGCGGCGCGGTTGGCGGTGCAGCATC
>NZ_JBEZNH010000056.1:0-47603 GCF_040653115.1 Streptosporangium sp. NPDC048047
TCGTCGCTGCCGGGCACGGTCAACGTGTTCTCCGAGGTGGTCCAGGTGCGGGTGGCGGCGACCCGGTTGGACGGACGCCCGCTCAGGCGGAATCAGCCGGCGGGCTCGCCGAACCAGCGGGCGAGGTGGGCGTCCAGATCCCGCTGATCGTCGCCGATCCACGCGACGTGGCCGTCGGGGCGCAGCAGGACGCACGGGACGTCCAGCGCCGCGGTGGGATCGGCGAGGTGGTCGACCCGGTCCGACCAGCCGCTGGTGGTCAGGCGTCCGGTGCGGTCCAGCAGCAGGCCGCGGCCGCGGTGCAGCAGGTCGTAGAGACGGCCCTGTTCCACGTCGATGTCACGCAGGCGGCGGCCGACCAGGTCGGGGCCTTCCCCGAAGTCGTAGCGGACGCCGACCGCGGCGATCTTCTCGATCAGATGTCGGTTCACCTCGTTGAAGTCCATCAGTTCGGTGAGCAGCCTGCGCACGGCCCGCGGACCCGGCTCGTCGGACAGCAGCTCCGTCTGGGCGCGGGTGTTGTCCAGCACGTCCTCGGCGACCGGATGGCGCTCGGCCTCGTAGGTGTCCAGCAGCGTCTCCGGCGCCCAGCCGCGGATCTGCGCGGCCAGCTTCCAGCCGAGGTTGAACGCGTCCTGAACGCCCAGGTTGAGGCCCTGACCGCCGATGGGCGGGTGGATGTGCGCCGCGTCGCCGGCCAGCAGCACCCGCCCGGCCCGGTAACGCTCGGCCAGCCGGGTGGCGTCCCCGAAGCGGGACATCCAGCGCGGGGAGTGCACGCCGAAATCGGTTCCGGCGACGGCGCGCAGCGCTTGTTCGAAATCCTGGAGGGTGGGCGGTTCCGCGCGGTCGCCGACCCCCTCGGCGGGGACCAGGACGCTGTAGACCCCTCCACCGAACGGCCGGAGCCAGAACCGCCGATGGGTCTCGCGGAGTCCGGCCATCGTGGCGGAGATCTCCTCCTGCGGCACGCCGACCTCCATCTCGCCCATCAGCGTGTCGTTCCGCGAGGGCTCACCGGGGAAGCCGACGCCGAGCAGCCCGCGCACCGTGCTGCGCGCGCCGTCGCAGCCGACGAGGTAGCGCGACCGCAGCCGTTCCCCGCCGGCCAGCTCGACGGTCACACCCTCGTCGTCCTGGTCGAGACCGGTCACCGCGCATCCGTGCCGGACCCGCGCGCCCAGTCCGATCGCGTGCTCTTCGAGCAGGCGGACGATGACCGGCTGCGGAATCCCCAGCAGATAGGCGTACGCGGAGTCCAGGCCCTCGGGCACGGGCTTGTCGATGGCGGCGAAGAAACCGCCGGCCGGACGCCGTCTCCCGTGCGGGAGGAGACGGTCCAGCAGTCCGCGCATCGCCAGCAGCTCGAGGCTGCGGATGTGCAGGCTGACGATGCGGACGAACGACGCGGGCTCGGTCTCCTTCTCCAGGACGAGCACCCGTACGTCGTGCAGCCGCAGTTCGGCGGCGAGCATCGCACCGGTCGGCCCGCACCCGGCGATGATCACGTCGAACACGGGGGGCGTGCGGTCGGCACCGGAGGCCGACGGGCGGAGTACGGGGGCGTCGTGCCCGGCCGTGCCGTCCGACGACGGCCCGGCGGTGAAGCGCGGAGGGTTCACAGGTGTTGCCTTTCGGGAGTGCCTGGTCATCGAGGCGCTCCCGGCGACACCTACGTCGATCGCCCGACCGCGACGGGAAGGGAGAGCACCCACATCGATACAGCGTTCATGGGTCTCACCTCCTGGGGCGGTGTCACGGTCGAGGGAAAGCTACAAGCCCGGACGTCGTGCCGTCCAGCCGTTTTCCCGGCCGCGTGATCACGACTCCGGCGGCCCGGCCGCACCGGTTCCACGGCGGCGCCGCCGTACCGGCCGGGGTGTCGTCAGGACCCGTGCGGCCGGGTACACGCGATCGAGTTCGCCCGGTCCGGAGGTGACCCTGCCGCCCGGTGGGGAGACGGCCGCTCAGATCGGTCAACGGCGCACCCGATAGCGCAGGTGAAGCACCCGGTCGCCCTGAATCACCACGTCAGGATCCTCCAGCAGGTGCTGCGCGTCGATCGGCCCGAAGTAGCGCTTTCCGGACCCGAACACGACGGGTACGACGTCCATGCGCACCTCGTCGACCAGGCCCGCGGCGAGTACCTGGCCACCGACGTCGCCGGCGGCGACCTCGACGATGCGGTCACCCGCGAGCTCCTGCGCCTTGGCCATGGCCGCCTCGACACCGCCGGCGAAGTGAAACGGCGCCTCGGGGTCCCAGCCCTCGGGCATCGGCCGGTGCGACACGACGACCACGTGGTCGATGCCGCCCGGAGGCTTCCCGTCCCAGCCGTCCGTCATGTCGAAGACGTGGCGGCCGACGATCGTGACGCCGATCCGGTCCCAGTACGGCCGGGTGTGGTCGTAGGACGTCTGCGACACCTTCAGCGCGCCGCTGTCGTCCAGCGGGACGTCACCGCCGGACAACCAGTCGAACAGCGGTCCGGGCTGGTCGTTCTCGTCCGCGACGAAGCCGTCCACCGACACCGAGCCGTACATGACCACCTTGCCCACGGGGCATCTCCTCTGCTTCGGGGTGCCCCAAATTAGCGTGTCGTGAGCTGTCGCTCTTGTAAGAAATCAATCGGCCGGCAGCGGCCAGCCGTCCAGCGCGTGACCGGGATGTTCGCGCAGGAACCGCCGCCGGACCTCGACGTACCGGGTCGGCGTGAGCCCGGTGAACGCCCGGAACTCGTGGCCGAAGTGGGCCTGGTCGAAGTAGCCCGCGCCACCGGCGAGGTCGCCCCAGTCGATCGGTCCGGCGGGGTCGATCGCGAACACGGTGGCGGCGAAGCGGTAGGTGCGGGCCAGCCGCTTCGGCGTGACGCCGATGAGCTCCTTGAACCGCCGTGTCAGATGAGTGCCGCTGACACCGGCCGCCACGCTCAGGCCGCCGATCGCCACCGCCCCGGCGGCCGCCGCGATGACACCGCTCGTACGGCGGACCAGCCCCAGGCCGGCGGTCTCGCACAGCCGTCGCATCAGCTCCTCCTCGAGCAGCGTCAGCATCTCGTGCGGACCGGCCGCCGTGGCCAGCCGGTCTCGCAGCTCGGCGACGGCGGGCCGGCCCCAGACCTGCTCCACCGTCACCGGCCGGTCACACAGCTCGGCCGCGGGCATCGGCAGGAACGGCGCCGGCCCCCACGGCTTGAAGTGCACGCCGACGGACCGGGTCTCCGGCGGATAGCCGAACTCGAAGGCGCGGGTGGGCATGGTGATCACGCAGCCGTCGGCGTACCCGGCCGTCTCGATCTCGGTGCCGGCGCGGATGCGGAACGGCGCCCCGAGGTTGACGACGAGCAACGCCGACGGTCCCGGCGGCAGCGTCAGCCGGGCGTACGGCGGTGCGCCCTCCAGGTAGTAAAGGTCGTCGATCAGCCCGTCCAGCGGCGGTCGCGGCACTCTGGACACGTATTCCACGCCCACAGTATCGCCGACGTCCCCGGGCGAACCTGATCGCGTGCACCTGGCCGCGTGAGTCTCACCGACGTCCCCGGTTCCACGGCGGCGCCGGTTCCACGGCGGCGCCGGTTCCACGGCGGCGCCGGTTCCACGGCGGCGCCGGTTCCACGGCGGCGCCTCAGGAGGAGCCGGCGGGGTTAGCGTGGTGGGCGACCGGCTCGCCGCGCAGGTAGCGGGCGACGTCGTCGGCGACGATCCGCGCCGCCTTGGCCGCCGTCTCCTTGCTGGCCCCCGCCAGATGCGGGGTCATCACCAGGTTGGGCGTGGTCAGCAGGCGGGACCCCTCGGGGATGGGCTCGGTGGGGAAGACGTCCACCGCGGCGCCGAACAGGTGGCCGGAGTCCAGGGCGTCGCACAGGGCGTCGTAGTCGAGCAGCGCGCCCCGGGCGCAGTTGACCAGCACCGACCCGGCGGGCATCAGCGCGATCCGCTCCGCGTCGATCATGCCGGTGGTCTCCGGGGTGACCCGGGCGTGCAGGGACACGAAGCGGGAGCGGCCGAGCAGCTCCTCCAGCCCCACCTGGCCGGGAACCCCGGTGACGTAGGGGTCGTACACCAGCACCTCGGCGCCGAACCCCTCCAGCATGCGGGCCACCCGGCTGCCGATCGCGCCGTAGCCGACCAGGCCGACCGTGCCGCCCTCCAGCTCCGGGCCGACCTGGTCGTACACGTAGTAGTCGCCCCGCCACACGCCCCGGGCGAGGTCGGCGTTGGTCTGCGGGATGCGGCGGGTGGCGGCCAGCAGCATGGCCAGCGTGTGCTCGGCGGTGGCGACCGCGTTGCGGCCGGGTGCGAACGTGACGGTCACCCCGGCCTCGGTGGCGGCCTGGAGGTTGGCGTTGACCGGGCCGCCCCGGCTGACGCAGAACAGCCTCAGGTCGGGGCAGGCGGCGAGGACCCGCTTGGTCAGCGGGGCCATCTGGGTCACGCAGACCTCCACGCCGCGCAGCGCCTCGATCAGCTCCTCCTCCACGTCGGACGCCTCGTCGACCTCGCCCACCGGCCCGAACGGCACGACCGGCCACGGCAGGGTCAGCTCACGGATGTCGGCGTCCCCGGGGACCACCCTCCGGAGCGCGTCCACCAGGAGGTCGCTGCGCACGAAGTGGTCACCGGCGGCAAGGATTCGGACGGTCAACGAACGGCTCCGATCGGAGAGTTGAACTGCAGGATCGCGACCTGCCCGCCGTCGAGGCGAAGCTCGGTGACGGCGCAGTTGTCCAGGCGCGGGAAGAGCCGCCGGTAGGAACCGAGCGGCACCCCGATGAGCCCGCACAGGGCGAGCCTGATGACGGTCGTGTGGGCGACGGCCAGCACCCGCCCGCCGGGGTGGGCGGCGGCGATGTCGCGCAGGGCGGCGGTGAACCGGTCCGCGGCCTCCGCGGGGTCCTCGCCGCCGGGCAGCGGGCAGGCGGCCGGGTCGGCCTCGAAGGCGGCGCGGGCCTCGGGGAAGCGCTCGTGCATCTCCGCGGAGGTCAGCCCCTCGCCGCGGCCGAAATCGAGCTCGCGCAGCCGGGCGTCCGTCCGCGGCTCGACGCCCGCCGCCTCGGCGCTCGCCTCGGCGGTGATCCGGGCCCGGCTCAGCGTGGACGTCCAGACGGCGGACAGCCCGGCCTCGGCCGACCAGGCGGCCAGCCGTCCGGCCTGCTCGTGGCCGCGCGGGGTCAGCTCGACGTCGGTGACGCCGGCGTAGCGGTTCTCGGCGTGCCAGACGGTCTCGCCGTGGCGGGCCAGTACGAGCCGGGTCATCGGGTGCTCCTCTTCCGGGCGTGGGCGGCGGCCTCCGGGGGCAGCCAGCCGCGGTTCTCCAGTTCGGCGACGAACCGCAGGTAGTGCTCGCTCAGGTTTTCGCCGCCGGGTTCGACGACCTCGCGGGTGCGGATCATCCGGGCCGCGGAGGCGGGTCCGGCGGCGAGTACGGCCATGCCGAGCGCGGGCTCGGCGTTCTCCCGCAGGGTCACCGGCCGGCCCAGCACGGCGGCCCTGACGCGGTTCCAGTAGGCGCTGCGGGTCGCGCCGCCGGTCAGCACGATCTCACCGTCCACCGGGGCGCCGAGCAGGTCGAGGTAGTCGAAGCAGAGCCGCTCGATGTAGGCGGCGCCGCGCAGGATCGCGGCGTAGCGGTCGACGTCGTCGCCGGGGTGGCCGAGGGTGAAGCCCTCCGCCTCCGGCGCGGAGAACGGGAACCGCTCGCCCCGGGAGACCAGCGGGTAGACGGTGGCGGACGGGTCGGCGGGAGGGCCGGCGGACGGGCCGGTGGAGGCGCCGGTGGATTCGAAGCGTCCGGCGGCCAGCCGGCTGAGCGCGTCGAGGTCGCGTCCGGCCAGGTCGCGGGCCAGCACGCCCGCGCCGGTGCTGGACGCGCCGCCCGGCAGCCACGAGCCGTCCGGGGCGCGGTGGGAGTAGACGACGCCCAGCGGGTCGTGGACCAGCTCCCGGGTGACGCCCTTGAGCACCAGCGTGGTGCCCATCACCGAGTTCCAGCTGCCGGGCGTGAGGGCGCCCGCGCCGAGCTGGGCCGCGCACCCGTCGGTGGTCCCGGCGACCACCGGCGTGCCCGCCGGGATGCCGGTGGCCTCGGCGGCCTCCGCGCAGACCTCGCCGAGCACGGTGCCGGGCCGTACGACGCCGGGCAGCACGGAGGCGGGGACGCCGAGGGCGTCCAGGACGTCGGACGGCCAGCGCTCGTCGATCAGGTCCACGCCCGTCTTCAGCGCGTTGCTCAGGTCGGTGGCGACCGGCTGGCCCGTCAGGCGGCGGTTGACGAAGTCGTTCTGGTGCGCCAGGCGCGCCCCGGCCGGGGCGTCGCGCAGCAGCCACAGCAGCTTGGGCAGCGCCCAGCCGGCCTGCATGCGGCGGTAGCCGAGCCGGTCCCACACGTGCGCGCCGGCGTCGTTGACCCGGTCGACCTCGCCGGCCGCGCGCCGGTCGTCGTACATCAGCCCGGGGGTGAGCGGCCGGCCGTCGCCGCCGGTGAGCAGGATCGTGCCGGAGGTGGCGTCCACCGCCACACCGCCGACGGGTCCCGGTGGCACGTCGCGCATCGCCTCGCGGGCGGCGGCGGCCAGCCCCTCCCACCACTCCTCGGGGTCCTGCTCGTGCCGGGGGCCGTCACGGCGGCTGGTCAGCGGCCTGCTCGCCGCGCCGAGAACCCGGCCGTCCCCGGTGACGGCCATCACGCGCACGCTCTGCGTGCCGAGATCCACGCCGATCCAGGTGCTCATGAGCGGCTCCGGGTCTCGGCGAGCAGCGGCCAGGACCGGGCGGCGGTGTCACGCAACGCGAGGAAGTCCCGGTAGAGCGTCTCGTAGGAGCCGGGCCGCGGCCGTACGGCGTCGCGCAGCCGCACGTGGCGCCCGGCCGCCTCCTCCAGGTCGGCGGCGGCGCCGGTCGCGGTCAGGCCGACCAGGAAGGCGCCGCGGGCGCCGACCTCGGCGTCGGCCGGCCGCAGCACCGGCAGGCCGGTGACGTCGGCGATCATCCGCAGCCACAGGTCGCTCGCCGAGCCGCCGCCGCACACCCGCAGCTCCCGCACGCCGGGGCCGAAGGCGTCCAGGCAGTCGCGGACGACGAACGTGAGGCCCTCGAACACGGCGCGGGCGATGTGCTCGCGGTCGTGGTCGAACGACATGCCCAGGAAGGAGCCCCGGGCGAGCGGGTCGCAGAACGGCGCCCGTTCCCCGGCCGGGGACAGGTAGGGCAGGAACGCCAGGCCGCCCGCGCCCGGCGGGCTCGCCGCGGCCAGCTCGCCGAGGGCGGCCGGGCCGGGCAGCCCGAGCAGGCGGCAGACCCAGTTGATCACCTCGACCCCGGCGAAGGTGGGGAAGGCCCGCAGGTAGCCGCCGGGGGCCGCGATCGTGATGCCTACGGCGGGGCCGTCCAGGTCGGGTTCGGCGACGATGGTCTCGGTGCACAGCGTGGTGCCCAGGATGCTGCACGCCCGGCCCTCGCCCACCGCGCCCGCTCCGACGGCGGTGGAGACGATGTCGTAGGGGGCCATCACGACCGGGGTCCCGGCGGGCAGGCCCAGCGACGCGGCGGCGGACGCGGTGAGCGGGGCGACGCGGTGCGCGTCGCCGCGCGGTTCGGGCAGCAGCCGCGCGGCCCACTCCAGGCCGAACGACGCCAGCAGCTCGGGGGAGTAGGCGCGGGCGCGCAGGTCCATGAACGGCGCCGAGGCGTCGGACTCGTCGGCGGCGACCTCCCCGGTCAGCCGGGAGAAGATCCATCCGCCGCAGGTCAGCAGGGCCGCCGAGCGTTCCAGCCGCTCGGGGTCGTGCTCCCGCAGCCAGGTGAGGATCGCGTGCGGCAGCCCCGAGGCGGCGGCGGAGCCGTTGACGCGGAAGGCTCGCTCGGCCGCGCCGGAGCGGTTCCAGGCGTCCACCGTGGCCGCGGCCCGGCCGTCGTTCCACAGGATCGCCGGCCCGGTCGGCTCGCCGTCGGGCCCGACGAGCCAGGCGCCGTCGCCCTGGGCGGTGACCGCGACGAAGTCGACGGCGCCGGCCGAGGCGCCGGTGAGGCGGCCGGCGACCGCGCGCACCGTGTGCGCGACCGCTGCCCAGACCGTGTTCATGTCCTGTTCGGCGTGGCCGGGCGCGGGCCGGGACACGCCGGTCTCCTGCCGGGCGATCGCGATCTCCGCACCAGCGTCGTCGTAGCCGACCGCCTTGACCACCGTGGTGCCGGCGTCGACGCAGATGGCCGCCATCAGGCCCGCCCGTGGGAGGTCCGGGACCTGCGCGCGACCGAGTCGACGACCACGGCCAGCAGCAGCACCACGCCCGTCACGACGAACCGGATGGAGGAGTCGAGGTTCAGCAGCGTCAGGCCGCTGGAGATCGACTGGATGACGATCATGCCGAGCAGCGCGCCGAACGCGGTGCCGCGCCCGCCGAACAGGCTCGTCCCGCCGATCACGGCGGCGGCGATGGCGTTGAGGTTCACGTCGCCGGCGCCGCTGCTCTGGTTGGCGGCGGCCAGCCGGGCGGCGGCGAGGATGCCGCCCACCGCGGCGAAGGAGGAGCACAGCACGAACGCCGAGGTGTAGACGGCCCGGACGTTGATGCCGGCCCGCCGTGCCGCCTCGACGTTGCCGCCGACGGCGTAGACCGACCTGCCCCACTTCGTACGTGACAGCAGGTAGTGCATGACCAGTACCAGCGCGACGAACAGGACGAACATCCAGCCGACGCCGCGGGTCCGCCCGAGGTACCAGACCACGAACGCCAGCACGACCAGCAGCGCGAGGCTCCGTACGGCCAGCATGGAGGTGGTCTTGGAGGACAGGCCCGCCAGGCGGCGCTCCCGGGCGTGCAGGTAGCCGGTGGCGAACAGCCAGGCCGCGGCGACGACCGCGAAGACGTACGACAGCCACTGCGGCACGAAGGCCAGCTGCGCGAAGTTCACCAGGGCCGAGTCGAACGGCAGGTTGATCGACCCCTTGGTGCCCAGCACGTACAGCTGGAGGCCGAGGAAGGCCAGCAGGCCGGCCAGCGTGATGACGAAGCTCGGCACCCCGAAGCGGTTGAACAGCTGGGCGTACACCCAGCCGATCGCCGCGCTCATCGCGACCGCCGCCAGGACGGCCGCCCAGAGCGGCAGCCCTCTGCCGACGAACAGCACCGCCAGCACCGCGCCGGACAGGCCGCTGACCGAGCCGACCGACAGGTCGATCTGCCCGACCAGCAGCACGCACACGATGCCGAGCGCGATGACGCCGACCGCGGCCGACTCCAGCGTGAGGTTGACCAGGTTGGTGCTGGACAGGAAGACCGGGTTGAGGATCTGCAGCACGGCCCAGATCACGACGAGACCGACCAGGACCGGGATCACGCCGAGATCGCCGCCGCGGGCCCGCTCGATCATGTCGGTGAGCGCGCCGCGCAGCCCCTCGCGGCTCCGTAACCGCTCGTCCTGGCGGTCGGTGGCGAGCGTGGTGGTCATGAGAGCCCCTCCTTGCGGCGCGCCCGGCGCTGCGACACCGCGTTGTCGGCGGCGCCGGTGATGGCGGCGATGATGTCCTCGACCGAGACGTCGTCCACGTCGAACACCCCGTTGTTGCGGCCCAGCCGCAGCACGGCCACGGTGTCGGCGACCGCCTTCACGTCCGCCATGTTGTGGCTGATCATGATGACGCCCAGGCCGTTCTCCCGGAGCCGCTCGACGAGGTTGAGCACCTCGGCCGTCTGCGCGACGCCCAGGGCCGCGGTCGGCTCGTCGAGAATGATGATCTTCGGGTCGCCGAGCAGCGACCTGGCGATCGCGACGGTCTGCCGCTGGCCGCCCGACAGCGACGCCACCGGCACCCGGACGCTGGGGATCTTCGCCGACAGCTGGCGGAGCAGCTCCCACGAGCGCGTCTCCATCGCCACGTCGTTCAGCCGGAGCGGGCGGATCTCCTGCCCCAGGAAGAGGTTCTGGATCACATTGAGGTTCTCGCACAGCGCGAGGTCCTGGAAGACGGTGGCGATGCCGAGCCGGTGGGCGGCCGCCGGGCTCGGGATGCCGACCGTCTTCGCGTCGAAGGTGATCGTGCCCGAGTCCGGCGGGTGCACACCCGACAGGATCTTCACCAGCGTCGACTTGCCGGCGCCGTTGTCCCCGACGACGGCCACGACCTGACCCGCCGCCACATCGAGGTCGATGCCGGTGAGCGCGGCGACCGCGCCGAAGGTCTTGCTGATCCCGCGCAGGGACAGGACGCTGTCTGCTTGCTGGGTGGCGGACAAAGGGGCTCCTGGAGATCTACTTGATGCCGAGCTCGGCGCATCCCTTGGCGTACTCGCCCGTGCACGCCTCGGACGCCTTCATGATTCCGCTCTGGAACAGCACCTCGTTGATGTTGTCCTTGGTCACGACCGTGGGGGTGAACAGCTCCGAAGGCGTGTCGTAGAGCTTGGTCTTGCCCGCGGGCTTCTCGCCCCTCGCGAACCGGTAGGCCGCGTCGGCCGCGGCCTCGGCCACGATCTTGATGGGCTTGGAGATCGTGTTGTACTGGTCGCCGGAGATGATGCGCTGGGCGGCGGCCAGCTCGGCGTCGTTGCCGGTGACCGGGGGGACCTTCACGCCCGCCGCCTTGAACGCGGCGATCGAACCGCCGCCGGTGCCGTCGTTGGCCGCCACCACGCCCGCGATCTCGTCGCGGAACCTGGTGATCTGGCCGCTCACCCAGGTCTGGGCCTTCTCCGGCTGCCAGTCGGGGGTGTCGTACTCGGCGAGCAGCTTGAAGCCGCTCGGGTCGACCGCGCCGTGGACGCCCTTCTTGATCAGGCCGGCGGCGGCGTCCGTGGGGGAGCCGTTCACCTGGAGGATCCCGCCCTCGGCCTTCTCCTCCTTGAGGTGGTCGACCAGGGACTGAGCGATCATCGAGCCGATCTTCTCGTTGTCGAACGAGATGTAGTAGTCGGCCGGGGTGGTGGGGATCGGCCGGTCGTAGGCGATGACCGGCACGTTCTGCGCCTGCGCCGACTTGACGATGGTCGCGGCGGCGGCCGAGTCGACGGGGTCGATCACGATGGCCTTGACGCCCTGGGCCAGCGCCGAGTTGGCCTGCTGCTGTTGCTTGGAGGCGTCGGAGTCGGCGTTCTGGTAGATGACCGTGCAGCCCGCGCACAGCTGCTTCATCTTCGCCTCGAACAGCGGCTTGTCGGCCAGTTCGTACCGGGTGGAGGCGAGGTCGGGCATGAGGAAGGCCACCTTGGCGTTCTCCGCGCTCCCGTCGCCGCCGGCGCCGCCGTCCGCTCCGCCGGAGCCGGAACCGCAGGCGGTGAGCGCCGCGCCCGCGATGACCGCCACCGCGGCGAACGTCGTTGTCCGCATCTGAGCTTTCTTCACGGCTTCTTCCCTTGCTCGCTGTGTCCTCGCGCAGCGGATCCGCTCCGCGATCCCCGAGGCCGGGCATGGTCCGCTACGCGCGGTCATGCGCCATGGCCGAACACGCTAGCGTGTGCTCGGAATATTTGTCCAGCAAAAGTGTTCAGGGATTTTCCAGACCCGTGACCTGGTGCTGACGCGCGAACAGCGACCGGGGACCTCCCCTCACGGGACGAGGGTTCCGGGCGCGGGGGCCGCGGGGACGGGGCGCGCGGGAACGGCCCGCCGGGCGGTGCCGTACGGTGGGTGTGCCGTACGCCGGCGGTGCGGTGCGGTATGGCGGGCGGTGCGGTGTGGCGGGTGTGCCGTGCGCGGGTGGTGTCCTGTGGCGGGCGGCGCCGTACGGCGGGCCGCGGGGCGGGCGTCCGCCTCCGCCGGTGGCCCGCTCTCCCGTCGGCGGATCACCGTCAGCGGGTCGCCGACAGCAGGCTCTCCGCCGTCAGGGCGTCGGTGACGAGCTGGTTGAAGTAGCCGCCCCTGGCCCCGGCGACGATCGACAGGACCTTCTCCGGCCCGACCGCCACCGCGATGGAGACGGGGATGCGGCGCAGCTGCTCCAGGCTGGTCGCCACCAGCCGCTCGCTGCCCGGGTAGCCGACGGGCTCGCCGTCGCGGTCGTAGAAGCGCGAGCACACGTCCCCGACGGCGTCGCGCAGGCTGCCGGCGTGGCGGGGCACGAAGGCCGGCACGACCTGGCGCGTCAGCGGCGGCGAGCCGACGCCGACGATCACGCACCTGGCGTGCGCCCACAGGTCCATGACCCTGCGCACCGACGGCTCGTGCTGCAGGGAGTAGAACAGCTCGGGACCCGGCTGGGCGGGCGCGTACAGGTAACTGGGCACGCCCCCGACCCGCTCGGCCAGCAGGCGGGTCGTCTCGTTCGTCTGGAACCAGGGCTGGGGGTCCTCCTGGCCGCCCACGGCCGGGGCGATCGTGACCCCGGGGAACCGCCCCAGGCTCTCCCTCGCGCACTCGTAGACCGTGCTGCCGGAGGAGACCAGCAGCACGTCGCCGGACTCCAGGCCCGCCGCGGCCAGTGCCCTGGCCAGGCCCGGGGCCAGCCACGGGCCCAGCGCCGGGCCGCCGACCCTGGGCACCAGGAAGACGCGCGCCAGGCCCAGCGCGGTGGCCACCTCGGCGGCCAGCGGGCCCTCCTCCAGCGCCGCCGGCCGGTGCACCCGGATCTCCACGATGCCGTGCCGGCGCGCCTCGGTCAGCAGCCGGCTCACCGTGGCCCGGCTGACGCCCAGCCGCTTGGCGATGTCGGCCTGAGTGGCCTCCTCGAGGTAGTACTGCGACGCCGCCGCGTACATCAGCTCCCGGGGGAACCGGGCCTGTGCCTCCGGTACGGCGTCGGCGGCGTTCATGGGCGGGCTCCCCCTCATTTTCTGAACATATGTGCTGAACAGATGCGCATTGACTATACCCGCGCCCTCTCCAAGGGAAAGGCTAGCGATCCCGGGCGCGGCCCGGCGATCAGTGCGACGCGGTACGGAGCCTGGCCGAGGCGTCGCGCAGGTAGTCGATGAAGGAGCGCAGCGCCGGGTTGGGGTTGGTCGGGCGGGCCGCCGCGCCGATCCTGCGGTAGAGCCGGGGCCCGTCCAGCCGGCACACCTGGACGCCGGGGGCGCCCCGCGCCCCGAGGCTGGGCACCAGCGCGACCCCGAGCCCGGCCCGCACCAGCCCGAGCGTGACCTCGTAGTGGTCGCTACGGCAGCGGATCATCGGGCTGAACCCCTCCAGCGCGCTGGCCCGCTCCAGCACCGAGACCGGGGTTCCGGTGCCGTAGGTGGTGATCCACGGCTCGCCGGCCAGGTCGGCGAGTCGTACCCGCTGCGACTTGCCCGCGGGGTGGCCGGGCGGCACGACCAGCAGCTGCGGCTCGTCGAACAGGTGGGTGACCTCGACCCCCTCCGGCGGCTTCCACGGGTCGAGCGCGTGCTCGAAGACCACCAGCACGTCGAGCGCGCCGCGCTCCAGGTCGGGCAGCAGCTCGTGGGGCTGGCCGAGCACCAGGTCCAGCTCCACGGCCGGGTGGCGGGCGGTGAAGGCCGACAGCGCCAGAGGCAGCAGCCGGTACCCCGCCGAGGCGAAGAACCCGATCCGCAGCTGTCCGGCGTCGGCCCTGGCCTGCGCCAGCAGGTCCTTCTCCGCGGCCTCGATGATGTCGAGCACCTCCTGGGCGCGGGTCGCCAGCCGCCGGCCCGCCGCGGTCAGCCGCAGGCTCTGGGCGCCCCGCTCGACCAGCCCCACCCCGGCCTCCTCCTCCAGCCGGGACAGCTGGTGGGAGACGGCCGAGGGCGAGAGCCGCAGGACGCGCGCGGCCCCGGCGATGCTCCCGGTCCGGAAGACCTCCAGCAGGACGCGGAGGCGGTGACTGCTCAACACCGCCCCAGTATGGGGTAATTGTCCGCAGATGAGGGAGTCGGTACGGTCACCGGCCCGGGAGTTCCCCGAGGTCCCGCCGCCTGCCGCCGGTTCCGCCGGATGACGGGCGGACATCCCTCGGCCCTTCCACGGACCTTTGACGGGCCTTCCTCGGACCTTTCGTGGACCTTCCGCGGGCATTTCACGGACATTCCGTGGACGGCCGGATGGCGGGCCGGTCAGGCGTCCGGGACGGCGGTCACGGCCGGACGGGCGGGGCACTCCGGGTGATCCGGGTGGCCGAGGCGTTCGGGGTGCTCGGGGTGGCCGGGGCGCTCAGGACACTCGGGGTGTTCGGTCCGCTCCGGAAGCCGGGTGCGTTCGGGGTGCTTCGGGTGTTCGGGATGTCCGGGACGCTCCGGAAGCTCAGGGCGTTCGGGCCGCTCAGGGCGCTCGGGACGTCCGGGGTCCTCCGAAAGCTCGGGCTGCTCGGGCTGCTCGGGGTGTTCGGGTCGTTCCTGGCGGGACGCCAGATCGACGACCCGCCCGCCGGTGCCCGTGGCGCACAGCGCGGCGGCGAACAGGATGATCTGGTTGAGGACCTTGAGGAAGACCAGCATCCCGACGGCGCCCGCGACGACCTGGTAGGCGGGGTTGGCCGCGGTGATCTCCAGGTAGAACTGGCCGATGGTCTTGAGGATCTCCAGCCCGGCGGTGGCGAACAGCGCGGGCCCCAGCACCCGGCCGAGCGGCAGCCGCAGCCGGGGCGTCACGGTGAGCAGGGCGGCGGCCAGCAGCGTGTTCACCGCCAGGCCGAGCACGAACGAGGCCGCCGGCGGCAGCCACCGCGTCACGTCGTCGGTGACGCCCACGGTGTGCAGGAACACCCAGTTCAGCAGCGACTCGGCGGCGAAGGACACCGCCAGGGAGATCGACAGCAGCAGCCCCAGCCCGGCCAGCACGCCCAGGTCGATCACCTGGCGCAGGAAGTAGGCGCCCGGGTACTCCTCCAGCCGCCAGACCGCCCGGATCGCAGAGCGCATGCTGTCCACCCAGAACAGCCCGGTCAGCGGCAGGCCCACGAAGGCGATCGCCCCGGCCGTGCTCCGGGCGTCGCGCAGCGCCGCCACGTCCAGGCGGGGGAAGTTCTCGCTCAGGAAGACCTGCACCGTGGTGATGACCTTGGGGTCGTCCAGCACGTGCCCGATGATCGAGAAGCCCAGCAGCCCGAGTGCGAACACCGCGAAGAACGAGTAGTAGGTGAGAGCTGCCGACAACCGCCCGCCGTCCGCCTGGTCGTACCGCACCCCGGCGCGCACCAGGTGGTCCAGCCAGCCGTGGCGGCGGCGGGCCCGCGCCCAGAACGCCGCCACCCACCCGGCGAATCCCGTGACCGTCATGGCCGGGCCACTACCCGGCACCCGCCGCTCTACCGCCCTCCGGCGCCCCGGCCTGCCGGAACCACCGTGGAGCCCACACAACCCACACAGTGCACATGGTGCACGGAGTCCCCGGAGTCCACAAGGTCCCCAGGGCCTGCGGAGCCCGGCGGGGGAGGGGCGACGGAGTCGGGCCGGCGGTCCCGCCTGCGATGCCGGCCCGCCGCGGGGCGGGACCGCCGCCTGGTCAGCAGGAACGTCGCGACGAGGAGTACGGCCAGCAGCCCGGCGACCGGCGCCGTCTCCGGCGGCATGCCGTACGGTCCGGTGCCGAAGGCCAGGGACGAGGCGCCGGGGCCGGGCGCCGGGCGCACCTCGATCCGGGTGGCCTCGGAGAGCGCCCCCGCCCCGTCCGCCGGGCGCGCGCCCGCCAGGTTCTCCCTGACCTTGCGCGGCAGGCCGTAGCCGACGACCTTGCTCTCGTCGCGGGTCTTGCGCTTCAGCCGGGAGCCGTCGACGTTCGCCTCGATCGTGTGGATCGTTCCACCGTCCACGCGCTCGACCACGCCCACGTGGTCGATGCCGCCGATGTCCCGGCCGCCGGACCAGTCGAAGAAGACCAGCGCCCCGGGCTCGGGGGTGCCCGACCACGCGCCGTGCGTGGCGAACCAGCGGGCGTGGGAGGGGGTCCAGGCGAACAGGCCGACATAGTCGGCGACACCGGCCTTCGCCGCGGCCCAGGAGATGAACATGTCGCACCAGGGCGCCGTCTCGTACTCGGCGTCCCGGACGACGTTGGCCGAGTACCACCGGCCGAACACGGTGGGCTGTCCGTCGCGCTGCCGATATCCGAGCTCCGGCGCCATGGTCTTCAGCAGCGCGTCACCGATCGGATCCAAGGCCGTCAGCCACCCCGTCCGCGTGTCCTCCGCCCTTCCGCGAAGGGTGGGCGCCGTCCGACAAGCCGGACTGTATTCCGTACGACGCGAAGAAGATGGCCTTTTCCGATAAAAGGGGGCTTTATCTGGCGCTTTGATGCCGGATCCGCCGAATCGCGGGAACGGCCGGCGTTCCCGGCCTATCATGCCCGTCCGGCCCGGGAGCCTCCCGAGCCGGACAAACTAGACGAGCTGGACGAGCTGGACGAGCTGGGCGGACCGGGTGCGGCCTCAGATCAGGCCGAGCGCCAGCATCGCGTCCGCGACCTGCTTGAACCCGCCGATGTTGGCCCCCGCCACGTAATCGCCCGGCATGCCGTACTCGTCGGCGGTCTCCAGGCAGCGGGCGTGGATGTCACGCATGATCTCCCGCAGGCGCTGCTCGGAGAACTCGAAGGTCCAGGAGTCGCGGCTGGCGTTCTGCTGCATCTCCAGCGCGCTGGTGGCCACGCCGCCCGCGTTGGCCGCCTTGCCCGGGCCGAACGCCACCCCCGCCTCCTGGAACACCCGGATCCCCTCCGGGGCGGTGGGCATGTTGGCGCCCTCGCCCACCGCGATGCAGCCGCCCCGCACCAGGGCCTCGGCGTCGCGGGCGGTGATCTCGTTCTGGGTGGCCGACGGCATCGCCACCTCGCACGGCACCTCCCACACGGGACGGCCGGAGACGAAGGACACCCCGTCGCCGCGGCGCTCGGCGTAGACGTTCAGCCGCCTGCGCTCGACGTCCTTGACCTGCTTGAGCAGCCCGAGGTCGATGCCCTTCTCGTCGAGGATGTATCCCGAGGAGTCGGAGCAGGCGACCACCACGCCGCCGAGCTGCTCCACCTTCTCGATCGTGTAGAGGGCGACGTTGCCGGACCCGGACACCACGACGCGCCGGCCGTCGAACGACGTGCCGCGCGCCCTCAGCATCTCCTCCACGAAGAAAGCGCAGCCGTAGCCGGTCGCCTCGGTCCGCACCTGCGCGCCGCCGTAGCTGAGCCCCTTGCCGGTGATCACTCCGGACTCGTAGCGGTTGGTGATCCGCTTGTACTGGCCGAACAGGTAGCCGACCTCGCGCTGCCCGACCCCGATGTCACCGGCCGGGACGTCGGTGTACTCGCCGATGTGGCGGTAGAGCTCGGTCATGAAGCTCTGGCAGAAGCGCATCACCTCGCGCGCGGAGCGGCCCTTGGGGTCGAAGTCGGAGCCCCCCTTGCCGCCGCCGATGGGCAGGCCGGTCAGCGCGTTCTTGAATATCTGCTCGAAGCCGAGGAACTTCACGATGCCGAGGTAGACCGAGGGGTGGAAGCGCAGGCCGCCCTTGTAGGGGCCCAGCGCGCTGTTGAACTCCACCCGGAAACCCCGGTTGATCTGCACCTCGCCCCGGTCGTCCTCCCACGGCACGCGGAAGATGATCTGCCGCTCCGGCTCGCATATACGCTCAATGATCTTGGAATCGGCGTACTCGGGGTGTTTGGCGAGGACCGGTCCGATGCTCTCCAGCACCTCGCGGACGGCCTGGTGGAACTCGATCTCACCCGGGTTGCGGCTCAGAACGTTGTCGTAGATCGAGGCCAGTCTCTCGTGCAGCATCCTCGTCCCCTCGTGTCGGCAGCGATCGAAGTGATCTCCGCCCAGAGTAGGCGACGCGGATCCGCGGATCCCCGGAGGCCCGGGCGGGTCCCCTCGCGGGGCGCGCCCATGCGGGCCGGCCGCCCCGGACGGAGGGTCCGGAGCGGTCGGCCCCGCCCCGGGGAAGCCGGCCGGCCACCGGTCAGCGGCCGGGGGAGGGCCAGGCGTTGGGGCGGCAGCCGTACAGCGACTTCGTCTGCTGGAGCATCACCGGGGCCCGCCGGCCACGTCCGGGGCACGGCGTGTGGCCGTGGCCGAGGCCGTGGCCCACCTCGTGGTTGACGACGTACTCCCGGTAGGTGGCGACGTCGCGCCCGTAGCCCCGCACGCCCTGGTTCCACCGCATGGCGTTGATCACCGCGCGCTTGCCGTTCCAGCAGGACAGCAGGCCGTTGGTGATCATCGGCCGGCACTGCCGGTCGGTCATCCCGGGACTGGACAGCGACACCCGGATCTCCACCGGCCCGCGCGTCACGCGCCTGAACCGGAAACCCCAGCTCCGAGGGTCGTTCAGCGTACGGTGCACGGCCTCGGCGAACTCCCGCCCGTCGAACGGCAGGCCGCGCTCGACCTCGACGATGTAGCGGATCACCCGTCCCTTGCCGCCCGCAGGCGGCTCGGCCCCGCCGCCCACGACGGAGTAGCGGCCGCCCGCCGAGGCGGGCACCTTCATCCGCTGCGGCTGCCGGCGGCCGTTGGCCAGCAGGAAGGGGCGTTCCGCTCCGGGGGACGAGCTCGGCGAGGCCGTGGGCGCGGGAGGCGGGGTGGGGGTCACCGGCGCCGGGGGCAGGGCCTCGGGCGTGGCGGTCGTGTCCGAGACCGGTTCAAGGCGACCGCTCAGCAGGGTGGCGCCGCCGGCCAGCAGCGTCGCCGAGATGGCGAGGGCGAGGAGGCCCACAAAGGGTCTGCGGTCATAAAATTGTACCTTCCTGGACATAGGCCGTAAACCTTATTACCTCCGGCCGTCACTGATCAGCCGGGAGGCCCTCACGGACTCCCGGGATCCTCGGGACCCTCGGCCGCCGGATGTCCGGCGGATGTCCGGCGGGCGGTCGCTGGAGGGCCGTGGGATGTCCGCCGGGCGGCCGCTGGAGGACTGCCGGAGGGCCCGCCTCCGTCGCCCGGCCGGGCGGATCCCGCCTCCCGGCCCGTTCCGCCTCCCGGCGCCCCGTGCCGCCTCCCGGTGTCCCGGCCCGGTTCCTGGGTACCGCCAGGCTGACTGGGTAACGCCAGGCGGACGGTCATGGAAGCGGGTCTCCGCCGGCGTGTGGCGGGTGAGCCCGGTGCAGGCCGACGGGCAGGGAGACGGCGGATCCGGGATGCGGATCCGATGGAAAGGAGTACGCCGTGCAGCACTACGACGCGGCGATCATCGGTGGCGGGCCGGCCGGGCTGACGGCCGCCATGACGCTGAGCCGCTCGGTGCGCCGGGTGGCGGTCCTGGAGACGAGGCGGCCGCCGCGCAACGCCCCGTCCAGGGGAGTGCACGGCATCGTCGGTCTCGACGGCCTCACCCCCGACGAGTACCGGCACCGCGCCTGGGCCGATCTGACGCGGTACGGCATGGCCGACATGTACGAGGCCACCGTGACCGACGTGGTGCCCGATCCCGCGGGAGGCTTCACCGTCCTGTCCGACCGCCGCGACCCGCTGTGGGCGGGCCAGGTCCTCCTCTCCACCGGGGTGATCGACGTCCGTCCCGACGTGGAGGGGTTCGACGAGTGCTGGGGCAGGACGGTCATCCACTGCCCGTTCTGCGTCGGCTGGGAGAACCGGGGCCGCACCTGGGGGGTGGTCACCTCCGACCCCGGCTTCGCCAGGACGGCCGCCGCCGGGTTCTCGGCCTGGAGCCACGACGTGATCGTCCTGGCCGACGGCGCCCTGCCCGAGCCGGTCCCCGAGGCCAGGGTCGTCGAGGGCGGGATCCGCAGGCTCCACCACACCGGCGGCATGCTGCGCGCGGTCGAACTGGAGGACGGCACGCTCGTCGAGCGGCAGACGCTGCTGTGGCAGCCCGGCCAGCGGCCCGTCCCGCTGGTCGCACGCCTCGTCGAACGGCTGGGCCTGGTGCTCGGCGGCGACGGCTACGTCAAGACCGACGAGTGCCGCCGCACCGACGTGCCCGGCCTGTACGCCGCCGGAGACCTCACCACCGACTCCCAGGCCGCGATCGAGTCGGCCGCCGCCGGGTCGATCGCCGCCTTCACGATGATCTCCGACGCCTGCGGGGCCTGGGCGGTGGAGCCCGCAGAGGCGTCCTGACCCGTCCCGGACGGGACCGTGCGCCACCCGCCTCCCGGAGAACCGGGGCGCCCCGGCGGATCGCCGCATCCCGGCCCGTGCTCACCCGGTTCACCCGGTTCACCCGGCCGCGACACCCCCGTCCCGGCCGGCGAGGCGGCCGGGCGTCAACGGCCGGGTGTCAGCGGGCGACGGACCAGCCGTGGATCCTGCCGAGGGCGGCGGCGACGAGGGCGAAGCGTGCCGAGTCGAGGACGGCCCCCTCGCGGCGGATGTCGTCCTCGTCCAGCGCGAAGACGCGGTCCAGCCGCAGGTAGGAGACCCGGCCGTCGCGGTCCCAGGGGCCCGCGCCCAGTTCCAGCCACTCGCGGGGGTCGTCGTCGCCGTGGCTGGACAGCATCATCGCCAGCAGGCGGCGCCGGTGGCGGCCGACGACCAGCAGCGGCCGGTCCTTGCCCCGGGCCGGGTCCTCCTCGTAGGGGACCCAGGCCCACACGATCTCACCCGGGTCGGCCAGGCCGTCCAGGTCGGGGGAGTAGTCGAGGGTCGCCGTCCGGTCCACGCCGTAGACCTCGCGGACCGCCCCCCGGGCCGGCCGCGGGTCCTCACCGAGATCACGCATCCGGACATCTTATTGATCCCGCTCCCGGCGGGATCACCGGGGGCGGGAGCGGAGGGCGGCACGGCCGGAACCGCCGGGACCGGCCGCGCCGCGCGGCCTCGCGGAGCGTCACGTCCGTCCGGAACGGGCCGGGCCGGAACAGGCCGGGCGGGAACCGTGCCGGAACGGGCGGGACGGTCAGGAGGCCAGCCCGCGGACGGCCTCGGCGACGGGGACCTCGCCGCCGACGAGCTCCACGATGTGGCGGTGCGGCCCCGGGGAGTCGAGCAGCTCCACGATCACCGCGGCGACGTCGTCACGCGGCACCCGCCCGTGCGGCACCGGCGGGTGCGACAGCATGACCCGGCCGGTGCCCGGGTCGTCGGTCAGCGTCCCGGGACGCAGGATCGTCCAGTCGAGGTCGCGGCGCCTCTCCAGGTCGTTCTCCGCGGCGGTCTTCGCGTCGATGTACGCCGCCCAGACCTCGTCGCTGCCCGGCTGGGGCGGCTGCCCGGCCCCCATCGAGGAGATCTGGACGAGGCGGCGGACCCCGGCGCGCTCGGCGGCCTCGGCCAGCAGGACCGCGGCCGCCCGGTCGACGGTGTCCTTGCGCGGCACGCCGCTGCCCGCCCCGGCCCCGGCGGCGAACACCGCGGCGTCCGCCCCGGCGAGGAGGGCGGCCACCTCCTCCACCCCGGCCTTCTCCAGGTCGCACACGACGGGCTCGGCCCCCGTCTCGCGGATGTCGTCCTCCTGCGCCGGATCACGGATCAGGCTGACGACCTCGTCTCCCCGGCCGGCGAGCAGCCGCCCCAGCCGCAGCCCGATCTTCCCGTGGCCGCCGGCGATGACCGTACGCATATGAGCCTCCTTGGACACACGTCATGGAAATACGGCTCGTCGTACCCCGGAGGACGCTCCTGTCACCGTCCGGAGGACTCCGGGTCGTAGGGGTCGTAGGGGCTGCGCCCGGCCCGGATCGCCGCGACCAGCCGCGCTGTGTGCTCCTGCGCGGCCCGGTGCAGGCCGGGACCGAAGCTGACGCGGGCGACCCCGAGCCCGGCCAGCTCGGCCAGCGACGGCGTGCCGGGACGGAACAGGACGTTGACCGGGCCGCCGATCCCCTCCACCAGCGCGCCGATGTCGGCGGGCTCGGTCGCGAAGATCGGGTAGACGCAGTCGGCGCCGGCCGCCAGGTACTCGCGGCCCCGCCGTACGGCCTCGGCGAGCCGTTCGGCGGGGGAGCCGGAGCCGTGGTGGTAGACGTCGGTCCGCGCGTTGATCACCAGGTCCACGCCCGCGGCGGAGGCGGCGGAGCGGACCGCCGCCAGGAAGGCGGCCTGTTCGGCGGCGTCGGCCATCTCGCCGGTGCGCGGGTCGGAGTCCTCCAGGTTGCAGCCGGCCGCGCCGGTCGCGGCGAGCCGTTCCACCAGCTCCGCGGGCGCCAGGCCGTAGCCGCGCTCCAGGTCGGCGGTGACCGGGACGGCCACCGCGCGGGCGATCCTGGCGACCGCGGCCAGCATCTCCTCCGCCGGGGCCTCCTCCCCGTCGTCGTACCCGAGCACCGGGGCGACCGCGGCGCTGCCGGTGGCGACGGCCGGGAACCCCGCCGCCTCCACGATGCGGGCAGAGGCGGCGTCCCAGACGTTGGGCAGCACCAGAGGGTCTCCCGGCACGTGCAGCGCGCGCAGCGCCGCGGCCCCGCCGGGGGAGGGCCGGTCGTTCTTCGCGTCGTCGGCGATGGTCATGATCCGACCCTAGAGGGCCGGAGGGGCCTGGCCCGAGAGCCGATTCCGTGTCATCCGACCGGGCCATTCCCATCCTGCGGTCACGACCGGTCCAGCACGGCCCGCACGCCGGGCTCGACGGCCGCGCGGAAGGCGGCGTCCAGCTCGGCGGGCGAGGCGGCGGTGTCACCGTCCACCCACGCCCGCAGCAGTCCCATGAACGCGCCGGTCACGCAGACCACCAGCAGGTCGAGCGCGGCCGACGCCCGCGCGCCCGCGGCGAGGAGCTCCTCCCTGACGAGATCGGCGAGCAGCCGCTCCGCACGCGCGTGCACCGGACCGCCGCCGCGCCGCCCCAGCAGCGCACGTACGAGCCGCTCCTGCTCGCGCACGTGCTCCAGCACCGGCAGGCTGAACGCGAACAGCCCGCCCGTCCCGCCGGCCGGGGCGGGGCGCAGGAAGGCCAGCTCCTCCAGGTTGCCGAGCAGCACGTCCTGCTTGTCGGTGAAGTGGGCGTAGAACGTGGAACGGCCCACGTCGGCGCGGTCGATGATGTCGGTGACGGTCACCGCCTCGTAGCCCTTCTCCAGGATCAGCGCCACCAGCGCCTCCTGCACCATGCGGCGTGTCCGCCGCACCCGCCGGTCTCCGGACATTTCCCCGCCCCCTGTTCGGTACGGCACGACACGGCCGATCTGTTCGTTGACCCGCCCACCTTTGTGAACGCATCATTCATAACCGTACAGATCGTTCGGCAATCGAGGGACTACGCCATGGGGCTGGGAAAGCTGCTGCACAACCATGAGGAGCACGCCGACGCGGGCGGGACCATCGACCGTCCGCGGGCCTACGAGCTCTTCGGCTCGATCGGGTTCCTCGGCGGCCGCCGCGCCGCCTTCACCCGCGTGGCCGCCGCGGCCCGGCCGCGCGCCGGGGACCGCGTCCTGGACGTCGGCTGCGGCACCGGCTACCTGAGCCGCATCCTCTCCCCGGTCGTCACGCCGGACGGCCACGTCACCGGCCTCGACCCGTCGCCCGCGATGATCGGGTACGCCGCCCGGCGGGCCCCGGCCAACTGCGCCTACACCGTGGGCGAAGGGCAGGACCTGCCGTTCCCGGACGGCTCCTTCGACCTGGTCGTCTCCAGCCTGGCCGTGCACCACATCCCCGCCGGGGCCCGGCCCGAAGCGCTGCGGCAGATGTTCCGGGTGCTGCGGCCGGGCGGGCGGCTGCTCATCGCCGAGTTCCGCCCACCGGCCGGCCCCCTGGCCCGGCGCCTCGTCGGCGCGCTGTCCGGCCCGGCCATGCGTCACGACCCCCGTGACCTGCTCGGCGCCCTGGTCCAGGACGCGGGCTTCAAGGTGGAGTCCGAAGGCGACCTGCCGTACCTGCTGTACCACGTCCGCGCCACCCGGCCGTAGCCCGGCGGCCCCGCCGCCGGACGGCGGCTCCGGACAGCACGAGACCCCCGGCGCCCTCGCCGTGGGCCGGGGGTCTCGCGTCAGATCGTCGGATCAGGCGCTCTTGCGGCGCTGGGCGCGCAGGATCGCCAGGCGCTCGTTGAGCACCTCCTCAAGGTCCTCGATCGTGCGACGCTCCAGCAGCATGTCCCAGTGCGTCCGCGGCGGCTTGGCCTTCTTGGCCTCCGGAAGCTCACCGTCCACCCGCAGGGCGTTCGCACCGCACATGCGGCATTCCCACGTCGCCGGGATCTCGGCCTCGGCGGCGAGAGGAACGTCGAATCGATGGCCCTTCGGGCAAATGTAGGACACCTCCTGGCGCGGAGCCAGATCGGTGTTGCGGTCGTTCTCGTAGCTGGTCGCTCCGAGTCGGGTACCGCGTAGCGCACGCTCGCCCATGTCTCAATGCCTCCTGAGGGCCCCGTCGTGAGGGGTTTGTCTCCCACGGCGTACAACGCTTGATACCGTGTGTGGATTCCCACACATGGGGAGATCCAATCGCGCGTTCCTTGCCGGGTCTGCGATGCGCTTTTGGGAAGATGTCTCAGATGCGCTCGGGCACCTGGTTGCCGGCCTCGCGGATCGCCCGGGGCAGGTTCACCGCGGCGAGCAGGACGAAGCCCACGATGAAGAAGACGACCAGCGAGACGATGCCGATCCGGTAGCTGTCGGTGAGCTGCAGCGCCAGGCCCAGGGTGAACGACCCGAGGAACGTCGAGCCCTTGTCGCTGATCTCGTACAGGCTGTAGTACTCCGCCTCCTTGCCCGCCGGGATCACGTGCGAGAAAAGCGACCGCGACAGGGCCTGCGTGCCGCCCATCACGATCGCGATGGCGAAACCGAGCGCGAAGAACGGCAGGGCCGCCCCCTTGGGCAGGAAGTACGCCACGGCCACCACGCCGGTCCAGGCGACCAGCGCGCCCAGCACGACGCGCTTGGCGCCGTAGGAGGCGGCCAGCCGGCCGAGCAGCAGCGCGCCGCCGAACGCGACGAACTGCACCATCAGGATCGCCCCGATCCGCACGGTCTGGCCCAGCCCGAGCTCCTTGTCGGCGTAGGTGGCCGAGAAGGAGATGACGGTCTGCACGCCGTCGTTGTAGATCAGGTAGGCCACCAGGAACGCCAGCGACAGCGGGTAGCGGCGCAGCTCCACGATCGTACGGCCGAGCTGGCGGAACGTGCCGGTGACGGCCCGGCCCACCCCCTCGGCGCCCCGGGCGAGCGCGCGCCGGTTGCGCAGCCGCAGCATCGGGATGACCGTGAACCCGCCCCACCACAGACCCGCCGACGCCAGCGCCAGCCGTACGGCGTCGCCCTCCGACACGCCGAAGGACTTGTGGTAGAGGAACAGGCCCAGGTGGACGGCGAGTAGCAGGCCGCCGCCGAGGTAACCGAAACCCCAGCCCATGGCGGAGACCCGGTCGCGTTCGTCCGGCGCGGCGATCTCCGGCAGGAACGAGTTGTAGACGACGAACGCCGCTGAGAACGAGACGCTGGCCACCACGTACAGCGCGCCGCCCAGCAGGTAGCGGTCACCCGACAGGAACCAGAAGCAGACGGTGGCCGCGGCGCCGAGGTAGGCGAACAGGCCCATGATCTCCCGCTTGCGGCCGGTGTGGTCGGCCAGGGCCCCGGCGACGGGCATCAGGAAGATCTGCAGGACCGCCGAGAAGCCCACCACGAAGGAGTAGTAGGCGCTGGGCCGCACGTCGAACCAGAGCACGTCCACGTACGGCCGGCCCGCGGCGGCGGTCTCGGCGATCGTCGTCAGGTACGGGCCCAGGAAGACGGTCAGGACCGTGGTGGGGAAGGCGGAGTTCGCCCAGTCGTAGAAGTACCAGCCGCGTTGCTCGCGCCGGCGGCTCGGGGACGGGGAAAGGTCCTCGGTGACCTTCTCGGTGGTCATGACGGTCCTCGGTTCACTGGGGGGAGGCTGGGACTGGAGGAGCGAGGGAGGCCGGGCGGACGGGCGGGTCGTCCGGCCGGGCCGGCGGAGGCGGGGCGGGCCGGACGGGCGGGGGTCAGACGGGCAGGCCCGCCGGATGCCACTGCCCGCGGTCCTCCAGCACCCGGCGCAGGCCGGAGATGTTGTCGGTCATCACGCCGTCCACGCCGAGATCGAGCAGGCGGTCCATCACGCCGGTGTCGTTGACGGTCCACACGTGGATCTGCATGCCCAGGGCGTGCGCGGTGCGGATCAGTGCGGGCGTGGTGACCCGCAGGCCGCGGAAGCCCAGCGGGACCTGGGCGCACGGCACCCCGGCGCGGGCCAGGCGGGCCAGCAGCCGGCCGTAGCGGGTGGTGGAGGAGGCGGCGCGCAGCGACATCACGCCGAGCGGGCCGAGCGAGGAGCACACGTCACGGCCGATCGCGGCACGGGCCCTGGCCAGCCGCTCCTCGGAGAAGGAGGTGACGCAGACCCGATCGTAGGCGTTGGTCCGCCGGATCACCCGGGCCAGCGGCCCGATCGACGAGACCTCCTTGACGTCGATGTTGAACCGCGCCCCGGGCCAGGAGCCCAGCAGGTCCTCCATGAGCGGGATCTCCTCGGTCCCGCCGATCCGCGCCTGCCGGACCATCCGGTAGGGCAGGTCGGAGATCCGGCCGCGCCGGTCGGTGACCCGGTCGAGGGTGTGGTCGTGGAAGGCCAGCAGCACCCCGTCGGCGGTCGCGTGGGCGTCGGTCTCCAGGTAGGTGTAGCCGAGCTCCACGGCACGGGCGAACGCGGCGTGGCTGTTCTCCCGGCCCTCGGCCGCCCCGCCCCGGTGGGCGAAGGCGAGCGGGCCGGGATGGTCGAGGAAGGCGTAACGGCGCTGCACGTGCAGGAGTATGCCGCTTGAGGGCGGGGCGCGTCACCGGGGCGGACGGTGAACGTTCGCGGTGGCCCCGGTGAAACGGCGGACCACCGCGGCGGCGTGCCTCCCGCGCGGGGGACCGCGACGGCGTGCCTCCCGCGCCGGGCTCCGCGGGACCGCGCCACGTGGGCGGCGGGGCTCATTCCCCGGCGGGCAGGCCCTTCCCGGCCCATTCCCGGCGGCGGGCCTCGGCCACCGCGATCGCGGTCGCCACCCCCACGTTGAACGAGCCCACCCGGCCGACCTGCGGGATGTAGCAGACGGCGTCGGCGGCCTCCAGCAGCGCCGGGGAGCAGCCGTGGTCCTCACTGCCCACCACCAGGCACACGTCGCCGTCGAGCTTCGCCTCGTGCAGCGGCACCGCGTCCCCGGTCAGCTCGACCGCGACCACGGTGAAACCGTCGTCCTTCGCGGCCCGCACCGCCTCCAGGACGGGGACCGGCTCGTCCCACGCGACCAGGCGGTCGGTGCCCAGCGCGGTCTTCTGCGCCTTGGGGTTGGTCGGGGGAGTGGCGTTGCCCGCCAGCCAGACGTGCTCCACCCCGAAGGCCGCCGCCGTACGGAAGATCGAGCCGATGTTGAACGGGCCGGTCACCGACTCCACGATCAGGGCGAGCCTCCCCTCGGTGTGCCTGCGCCAGGTGCGGTTGAGCCGCTTGACGTCCGTCTGCCGCAGCTGCCTGCGCGGGTTCGCGGTCATCGTTCGTTCACCGTTCCTCGTTCGTCGTGGTTCACCCGGGCGCGCCGCGGCCCGCCGGGGTCGTTCGTCAACGGGACGTACGGCCGGCGCCCGGGGGAGGGCGCCCGCCGGGGCCCTGCGTCCCGCAGGGCGGCCTCAGCCCTCGCGGTCCGCGGGGCGGGCCTCGACCCTGAGGACCCGGTAGGAGGAGCGGGAGGCCGCGCGGGTGGCGGGCCAGCCCTGCTCGTTCAGCCAGCGCTGCAGCGAGTCGGACCCAAGGTGCTTCTGGACCACGAGGTGGGCGACGCCGTCGGGGGTGAGCCGCGACAGCCAGCGGGTCAGCATCTCGTGCATCGCGGCCTTGCCGATGCGGATGGCGGGATTGGACCAGATGGCCCGGAACCGCACCTCCGGCGGGACCTCGTCGACGTGCGCCGGCCTCACCGTGCCGAGGCCGGCGCTCTCGGCGTTCCTGGCGCACAGGTCGACGGACCTGCGGTTGACGTCGACGGCCCACACGGTCGCGGCGGGCGCGCGGGAGGCCATGGTCAGGGCGATCGGGCCGTAGCCGCAGCCGAGGTCCAGCAGGTCGCCCTCGGCCGGGGGAGGCGGCACGGTCTCCAGCAGGATCCGGGTGCCCTGGTCGACCCGCTCGGGGGAGAAGACCCCGCTGTCGGTCTCCAGCCTCAGGTGAAGGTCGGGGAGCACGAGCGTGACCGAGCCGGGACGGCTGGCGGTCTCGGGACGCTCCTCGAAGTAATGTGCCACGTCGTAGAACGTTACCAACGCCCGGGACCGGGCCGGGGCGGCCGCGTCGCCGGGGCCGCCCCGGCCGGCCGGCGGCCCCGTGTCCGGGCGACGGGCACCGGCCACGGGGACGGGCGGTGAGGACGGGCTGCGGGGACGGGCCCGAGGCCGGAGGGCCGCCGGTGACGCGGCCGGGTCAAGGCAGCCGCGTGCCCAGCAGCATCGAGGCCGCGGCGACCGCCATGCCGGTCAGCGCCGCCGCCACCACGAACCACTGGGTGACCTCCTGCTCGACCGTCCGGTAGCCCAGGGAGGTGCCGATCTGCTCGTAGACCTCCCGGAGCTGGCTGCCCGACTCCGCCTCGTAGGCGCGGCCCCCGGTGCCCTCCGACAGGCTCTGCAGGGTCGCCTTGTTCACCGGGACGTTGACGTCGCGGCCGTCGATCGTGACCGTGCCGTCCTGCGTGCCGTAGGCGATCGTGGAGACCGGGATCCGGGCCGAGGCCGCCGCCTCGACGGCCTCGGCCACCGTACGGCCGGAGGTGTTGTCGCCGTCGGACAGCAGCACGATCGCGGCGGGCGGCGGGTCGGTGACCGCCTGCTGGTCGAAGGAGCGGACGGAGTCGAGCGAGTTGAAGACCGCCTCCCCGATCGCGGTCCCGGCCCGGGTGCCGAGGTTGCCGATGGAGGTGTTGACCGCCTGGTGGTCGGTGGTGGGGGAGACCACGACCGACGCGGAACGGGCGAAGGCGACCACCCCGACGTTGAACCGTTCGGGCAGGTCCCTGACGAACTTCTGCGCGGCCTGCTTGGCGGCGGTGATCCGGTCGGGCGCGACGTCGCTCGCCTCCATCGACAGCGAGACGTCCAGCGCGATGATGATGGTGGCGCGGTCACGCGGGATCCGCACCGAGTCGGCCGGCCTGGCCGCGCCCAGCACCAGCAGCGACATCATCAGCAGGAACAGCGCGGGGGCGACGTGCCGGCGCCAGTCGGGCCCGGCCGGCGCGACCAGCGCCAGCAGCGGCAGGTTGGTGAAGCGCACCGCGTGGCGGCGGCGGGCGAACTGGGCGGCCACGTAGCCCGCCACGACCAGCGCCAGTGCGGCGAACAGCCACAGCCAGGCCGGGGAGAGGAAGGTCACCGTGCCACTCCTGACGTCGGATGCCGGTGCGCCAGGTGCGCCGTGCGCCGCTGCCGCAGGACGAACTGGGCGATGTCGAGGAGCCAGTCGCGGTCGGTCCGCAGCACCAGGTGCGCCGCGCCGCAGCGGCGCAGCGCCGCGCGGGTCGCCGCACGCTGCGCGGCGGCCGCCTCGGCGTAGGCCGCCCGCAGCCCGCCGGTGAGCCGGACCTCGCGGGTGCGCCCGCTCTCGGGGTCGACCAGGCTCACCAGGCCCACGCCGGGCAGCTCCAGCTCACGCGGGTCGATCACCTCCACGGCCAGCACCTGGTGGCGGGCGGCCAGCCGGCGCATCGGTCGCTCCCAGGGCGGCTCCACGCGGGGGTCGAGGACGGGCTCGGCGCCCAGGAAGTCGGAGACGATCACCCGTAGCCCGCGGCGGCGCCGTACCGAGGCGAGCACCCCGACCGCTTCGGCGAGATCGGGGGCGCCGGCGACGGGGCGGCCCCGGGGGGCCTCCGCCAGGGAGTGCAGGAGCCCGTAGAGGGCGGGGCGGCCGCTCCTGGCGGGCATCCGGTGGATGTGCTCGTCGTGCAGGACGTAGGCGCCGAAGCGGTCGCCGATCCGCCCGGCCAGGAACCCGATCGCGCCGATCGCGGCGACCACGAGGTCGCGTTTCTCCATGACGGCGGTGCCGAAGTCCATGCTGGGCGACAGGTCGGCCAGCGCCCAGGTCTCCAGCTCCCGGTCGGCGATCAGATCCCGCACGTGCGGGACGCCCGTGCGGGCGGTCACCGCCCAGTCCATACGACGGATGTCGTCCTCACCGGGGACGTAGACGCGGCTGTCGCCGGCCTCGCTGCCCGGACCGGGGATGAGCCCCTCGTAGGAACCGTGCAGCAGGCCGTCCAGCCGCCGCACGATGGTCAGCTCCAGTCGCCGTAGGGTTCTCTCTGTGCTCATCGGGCGGGCTGGTTCCAGACGACCAGGGGTGGGGGGACGGCGGTGAGGATGCGTCCGACGACGTCGTCGGGGTCCACGCCGTCGGCGAGGGCGTCGAAGGTGAGCATCAGCCGGTGGGACATCACGTCCACGGCCACGTCGCGGATGTCGTCGGGCAGCAGGTAGTCGCGGCCCCGGAGCAGGGCCAGGCCGCGTCCGGCCGCGACCAGGCCGAGGGTGGCGCGGGGACTGACGCCGACCTCGATGCTGTCGGCCAGGTCGGCCAGGCCGTACTCGGAGGGTGAGCGGGTGGCCATCACCAGCCGGACGACGTAGTCGGCGACGAGCTGGTGCACCGAGACGCGGTCGGCCATGGCCTGAAGCCTCGTCAGCCGCTCGGGGTCCAGGACCGGTTTGGGGGCGGGCGGGGTGACGCTCATGCGGTGCAGGATCTCCAGCTCCTCCTGGGCGCTGGGATGGGAGACGCGGATCTTGAACAGGAACCGGTCGCGCTGGACCTCCGGGAGCTGGTAGACACCCTCGGACTCGATCGGGTTCTGGGTGGCCAGCACGATGAAGGGCCGCGGCAGGGGATGCGTCCGGCCGGCGAGGGTGACCTGCCGTTCGGCCATCACCTCCAGCAGCGCGGACTGCACCTTGGCGGGGGCGCGGTTGATCTCGTCGGCGAGCAGGAAGTTGACGAACACCGGGCCGAGTTCGACGTCGAAGGACTCCCGGGAGGGGTGGTAGACGCGCGTCCCGACGATGTCACTGGGCACCAGGTCCGGGGTGAACTGGATGCGGGCGAAGTCACCGCCCACCACGGTGGCCAGCGTGGAGGCCGCGAGGGTCTTGGCGACACCCGGTACGCCCTCCAGCAGGCAGTGCCCGCGGGCGAGGAGCGCGACCAGCAGCCGCTCCACCATGCGCTCCTGGCCCACGATGACCCGCCGGACCTCGGCGAGGGCCTCGCGCAGCAGTCCGGTGTCGATCTCGCGCGGCAGTTCTTCGGCGACGGTCATGGTGACATTCCACCAAATGAAAACCCGCGCCGCACGGCTGGGCGGGGGTATTTCGCCCGGTCTCCGCGTGGCCCGGTGCCGCGGCCCGCGTGGGCCGCGCCCGGCGGCGGGCGTGTGCTTTCATGGCAGTCGTGGCCAGTCCGCTCCAGTACGGTGATCCGCCCCATCTCGGGCCCTTCGTCCTTCGAGCCCGCCTGTGGGCGGGGCCGGCCGGGCTCGTCTACCTCGGGCAGGGCCCCGACGGCCGGGCGGTCTCGGTCGCGGTGCTGACCAGGGGGGCGGCGCTGGACCCGGCGGCCCGCGACCGGTTCGTCACCGCGATCCGCGAGGCCGCGTCCGGCCGTTCGGGTGTACGGGGGTGGGTGGCCAGGGCCACCAGGGGCAGGACCGCGCTCGCCGCCGACGCTCCGCCGCGGGTCCTCGGGATGAACGGCGGGAGCGCGCCGTGGGTGGCCACGCCGTACGAGCCGTCCCGGGAGGGCGCCGAACGGTTCCTGGAGCCGGTGCTGGTGCGCGGCATGCTGATCGGCGAGCGGCACGGCCCGGACTTCGCGCCGTACTGGGTGAGCGACCGCGTGCCCGCGCTGCCCGGCCCGCCGAAACCCGCCCCGCCGCTCACCGGGTCCCGCCGGTCGGTGACCCTGGCGGGGGTGGCGCTGACGGTCCTGCTGACGCTGATGGCGGTGACGGCGTGGCTGCTGCTGAGCGCCGACGGTGAGACGCAGGCGCCGCGCAGGCCGCTGCCGGCGACCGTGTTCGTGCCGACCCCGCCGCCGGTCCCGGGCACCCCGGACCCGAACCGGCCCACCGTGTCGCCGTCGCCGTCCCCCTCGCAGAGCGGCACGGGCACCCCGAGCCCGAGAGAGGGCGACGAGGACGACGGCGCCCCCATCTGAATTAATAGGGCGAGACGAAGCCTGATTCGTAGGCGGTGATGACGGCCTGGGTGCGGTCGCGGGCATCCAGTTTGGTGAGCACGTTGCCCACGTGGGTCTTGACCGTCTCGACGCTCAGGGTCAGTTCGGCGGCGATCTCGCCGTTGGACAGGCCGCGCGTCATCAGTCGCAGCACGTCGCCCTCACGTGCGGTCAGCCGTCCGATGCCGGGGACGGCGGCCCGCTCGTTGTCGCGCCGTGCGGCCAGGCGGCGGATGGCGGCGGGGAACAGCAGTGAGTCCCCGGCGGCGACGGCCCGGATCGCCTGGACGAGTTCGGCGGGGCGGGTGCGTTTGAGCAGGAAGCCGCTGGCCCCCGCGCGTAGCGCGTCGTAGACGTGGTCGTCGTTCTCGAAGGTGGTGACCACGATCACCTTGGGCGGTTCGGGAAGCGCGGCGAGCCGGCGGGTGGCCTGGATTCCGTCGACGGCGGGCATCCGTACGTCCATCAGCACCACGTCCGGCCGGTGCTCGCGCACGACGGGGATGACGGCGGCTCCGTCCGCGGCCTCGCCGACCACGGTCAGGTCGGGTTCGGAGTCGATGATGACCCTCAGGCCGGCCCGGATGAGGTCCTCGTCGTCGGCGATCACCACGCGCAGCGTCATGTGCCGACCCTAGGACTCCTCGGGCCGCGCCGGGAAATCGCCCTCGGGGATCCGGCCGGGCGGGGAATCGCCTCGACGGCTCCCGCGTCCGCATCACCACGCGCCGGCCTCAGGGGCGATGGTACGGCCGGGCGGCGGGACGACGGGGGAAGGAGGGGACGGAGAGGACGAGCACCAGGTGAAGATCAGCTCCGTCCAGCGCCAGGACACGATGCCGGACGGCAGGCGCCGCCGTGTCGGTGACCGGTCAAAAGTTCGGATCGAAGCGCCAGGGACACGCCGTCGTATCTCCGGCGGGGTGGTGCGCGGGCGTAGAAAAGGCGTGACGTCATCGAAGTGGGATTCGCCCGATGAGCAGAATGACGGGAAACCGCGATCCCGGGCCGTCCGGACGGTGCCGGGCCACCGGGTGGGCGTCCGATGCGTGGCAGGTGATCGTCTTCACGGTCGTGGTGACCGTCCTGGCGGTGCCGGCCGCGGCTCCCGCCCTGCCCCAGCCGGGCACGAGGGTCCGGGAGGTCGTCTACGTGGTGAACTTCGGTGAGGACACCGTGTCGGTGATCGACGTCGCGACCCGCGCCGTCATCACGACCATCAAGGTCGGCCAGTCTCCGGGCGGGGTGGCGATCGCACCGGACGGGAGACGCGCCTACGTCACCGGATTCGGCACGGGCATCATGTCGGTGATCGACACCGCGACGAACACCGTGACCGCGAGTATCAAGACCGGTAAGTTGACCTCCAAGATAGTGATCACGCCCGACGGCCGCCATGTCTATGTCGGCGACTTCAGCGGGGGCACCGTGTCGGTGATCGACACCGCGACGGACGTCGTCGTCGCCTCCATTCCCATCGGACCGACCCCCCTCTACATGGTGATCACACCCGATGGTCGCCGTATCTATGTCTCGGACCTCGCCGCGGGCACCGTGTCGGTGATCGACACCGCGACGAACAACGTCGTCGGCACCATCCGCGTCGGTCCCCGCCCCTTCGGGATGGCGATCACCCCTGACGGCCGCCGCGTCTACGTCACCGACGTCCAGAAGAACATGGTGTCGGTGATCGACACCGAGACCGACACCGTGATCGATGTCATCGAGGTCGAGCGGATCCCCCGAAACCTGACGATCACCTCCGACGGGACCCGCCTCTACACCAGCAGCGGATACCTGGACGCGGTGTCGGCGATCGACACCCGGGAGGGTGCGCAGGTCGGCATGTTCAAGGTCTTCGGCTCACCCTACGGGCTGGACGTCACCGCCGACGGATCCCGGGTCTACGTCGCCAACGCGGACGCGAACACCGTGTCGGTGGTGGATCCCCGGACCGGCGCCATAGTCGCCGCCATCCCCGTGGGGAAGACCCCCCTCGACCTGACCATCGGCCGGATCCCCGGTCGTCCCACCGGCCGCGGGAACCGGGGCCGGGAGCAGTACGGCCCACCCATCGCACGGCCCACCGCACCGCCCACCGTGCCGACCGCCGTCCGGGACGAGGGGACGATGGGATGTCAGAGCGGCCGCCAGACCGGTCGCGGCCGGGCGGAGATCCGCTCCGTCCAACACCAACGCCAGAACATCACCCTGACCCACAAAACCCGCAAGCACTCCCTCAAACACCGCCGCTACTACCCCCACTCCAACCGAGCCGCCCACTCCAATCGAAGAGCGCACCGTCTCCGAACCGAGAAGGCGGGAAGGGCCCGCTCGGAACCACCGGTGTCTGAACTCGCGAGGGGGCGCCGGTGTCTGGACTGAGGAACGCAGCCGCGGAGCGGCGGAGTGACGAGGGAAGACAGCGGTTACCAGCCCCCGAGCCGCGACGCGCCAGCGTCGCCATCAACACAGCCCCCGAGCCGCGACGCGCAGCGTCGCCATATTGGGTTAGGGGCGTTATCGTGACCGAACTTCGCCAGAGCGATCCCGCGGAACCCGGCATCGTGCGCCGGTGCAGGGGGCGCGCCAGGACCGGGCGGAGGCGGGCGGTGAGCCGGGTGGTGAACGAGGTGGCGGGGTATCTGGGCAACACCCCGGCCGTCGCGCGCGCCTCCTACGTCGACCCGCGTGTCATCGAGGCGTACGAGAGGGGGCGGACCATCGGGCCGGCCCTCGGGAGGCTCGGCGCCGACGCGGCCTTCGGGCATCTGGCCACGCACGGCGGCGTGGAGCGGGCGGTGATCTCCCTGCTGCGGGACCCGGCCGGGAGGGCCCGTGAGAAGGCGCGTCGCGAGAGGCGCCGGCGCCGGGGCCGCGCGGAAGCCGGGGACGCGTGAGGGCCTGGCCGTACGGGAGCCGGGCCGTATGGAGGCCGGCGCCGAGTGGGAGGCGGGGTCGCATGAAAGGCGGTGACGCGGGCAGGGACCCGAGGGAAGAGGGGAAAGAGGGGAAGAGGTGATTTCGATGCCGGCACGGAAGGAAATGCCGTCCACCATCCGGCGTTCTCCCAAGAAGGCGCAGGAGACCTGGAGCAAGGCCCATGACTCGGCGGTGGAGACCTACGGCGAGGGGGAGCGGGCGCACCGTACGGCGTTCTCGGCGCTGAAGCACTCCTTCGAGAAGGTCGGCGACCACTGGGAGGAGAAGGGCCGCAAGGGGCCTTCCGACCCTCAGGCGGCCAAGAGCACTCCCAAGCGCGGCAAGACCGCCGAGGGGGTCGACGCGGCTGCGTCCAAGCAGCACCTGTACGAGGTCGCCAAGCGCCTGGACGTGTCCGGACGCTCCTCGATGAGCAAGGAGGAGCTGGTGGACGCGATCAAGAAGGCCAACCGGAGGGCCACGGCGAAGTCCCGCTGATGGGCCGGATGCCCGCGTGACGGCCGTGCGCCGTTCACGCGGGTCTCTGTGTTACGGAGATTCTTTTCCTTCTCCGCTATAAGTCGCACACCGCCGGATATGGGGACTCCGTGTGCCGACAGGCTCGGTACGCCGAAGTGATCGCCACACGGAAGGGAATGACGTCATGACGGATGTGTCGAGCATGGGGTCGCAGCCGGGTGACGAGCGCCCGACGCTGACGAATCGGCAGGGACACCCGGTCTATGACAACCAGAACCAGCGCACGATCGGCGCGCGGGGCCCGGCGACCCTGGAGAACTACCAGTTCCTGGAGAAGGTCAGCCACTTCGACCGGGAGCGCATCCCCGAGCGGGTGGTGCACGCCCGGGGGACGACCGCCTACGGCTTCTTCGAGGCGTACGGCAAGCTGGGTGACGAGCCGATCAGCCGGTTCACCAGGGCGAAACTCTTCCATGAGGCGGGTAAGCGCACCGACGTCGCCGTGCGCTTCTCCACGGTGATCGGCGGCCGCGACTCCTCGGAGGCGGCCCGTGACCCGCGCGGGTTCGCGGTGAAGTTCTACACCGAGGACGGCAACTGGGATCTCGTCGGCAACAACCTGGCCGTCTTCTTCATCCGGGACGCCATCAAGTTCCCCGACGTGATCCACGCGCTCAAGCCGGACCCGGTGACGTTCCGGCAGGAGCCCAACCGGATCTTCGACTTCATGTCGCAGACGCCGGAGAGCATGCACATGCTGGTGAACCTGTTCAGCCCGCGGGGCATCCCGGCCGACTACCGGCACCAGCAGGGCTTCGGGGTCAACACCTACAAGTGGGTCAACGCCGAGGGTGTGACGCACCTGGTGAAGTACCACTGGATGCCCAAGCAGGGCGTGCGGAGCATGACGGCGGCGGACGCGGCGGCCGTGCAGGCGCAGGAGCTGGGTCACGCCACCAAGGACCTGCGGGACTCCATCGACCGCGGTGACTTCCCCGAGTGGGAGCTGCTGGTGCAGATCATGTCGGACGACGACCACCCCGAGCTGGACTTCGACCCGCTGGACGACACCAAGGTCTGGCCGGAGAACGAGTTCCCGGCGCTGCCGGTCGGCCGGATGGTCCTCGACCGCAACGTGCAGAACAACTTCGCCGAGAACGAGCAGATCTCCTTCGGCACCGGCGTGCTGGTCGACGGGCTCGACTTCTCCGACGACAAGATGCTGGTCGGCCGGACGTTCTCCTACAGCGACACCCAGCGCTACCGGGTGGGGCCGAACTACCTGCAGCTGCCGGTGAACCAGGCGAAGAACGCCAAGGTGCGGACCAACCAGCGCGACGGCCAGATGGCCTACTACGTCGACGGCGAGGGGGAGAACCCGCACGTCAACTACGAGCCGTCCATCACCGGCGGGCTGCGTGAGGCGGAGTACCCGACCCACGACGAGCAGGGGCCGGTCGTCTCCGGGCGGCTGACCCGTAAGCGCATCCCGCGGACCGACGACTACACCCAGGCCGGTCAGCGCTACACGCTGATGGAGGAGTGGGAGCGCGACGACCTGGTGCTGAACTTCGTCACCATGCTGTCGCAGGCCGAGCGTCCCATCCAGGAGCGCATGGTCTGGCACTTCCTGATGGTCGACGACGACCTGGGTCTGCGCGTCGGCGAGGGGCTGGGGATCGGGCCGGAGGACGTCGCCCATCTGGAGCCGCTGTCCACCCAGGACCTGAGCGAGGGGGAGCTGGAGCGGCTGTCCAACCTGGGCAAGAACGGGCCGCGTGACGTGAGCGGCCTGAAGATGACGCACGGCGTGCCCAACGAGCGGGCGCGGATGGCCGAGACGGCCTGACGGCCCGACGGCCGCCGGAGTCGGTGCCGGTGCCGGTGCCCGGACGAGAATCCGGGCACCGGCTCACGGCATGGGGAGAGCACGCCCATGAGAGGGGTCCGGCCGTGTGCACCGTGTTTCCTGGTATTTCACGGAGTTTGCCCTGATTGCGCCGGGGCAGCTGATCTCGGTGTCCGAATCCCCCCACCTTCAGAGGTTCGTGCCGCCCACCCAGGACCTGCGGGTTCGCTGGCGGCTGTCCGCTACGGAGTTCCTGCTCACGCCGCTGCTGATGGTGGTCGGGTTCGTCGGGCTGGCCGCGGTGTCGGTCTTCGCCGACATCGCCCTGTCGAGGTCGCACGGGGTCGTCCACGACGTCTTCCTGCGGCTGTTCCCGCACGCCAACCTGCTCAGGATGCTGAGTGTGATCGCCTCGGGCCTGGTGACGGTGACCACGCTCACGCTGTCGGCGCTGCTGGTGGCGATCTCCCACACGTCCACCTCGGTCGCGCCGGTGGTCTTCGACCAGTTCCTGCGGCGCAGAGCCAACCAGGCGTACTTCGGCTACTTCGCCGGTTGCGCGACCTTCACCTACCTCGTGATGGCCGTCTCACGCCCGGAGTGGGTCGGGGTGGGGGCGATGCTGGCGGTCACGCTGGCCGCCGGGGCGCTGGTCCTGCTGGTGTTCATGGGCTACGGCGTGATCGACCAGATGCGGCCCACCTCCGTGGTGCGCTCGATCCAGGACCTCGCCATCCGGGCCAGGATGCGCCAGATGCCGCTGGTGGCCCGCTCCCGCCGCAGGCGGACGCTGGACGGCGAGCCGACCCCGGTGACCACCCGCGAGACGGGCTACGTGATCGACATCAGTACGGCCCGCCTGCAGGAGCTGCTGGGCGGAACCGGGGACGAGATCGAGGTGGAGTTCCGGGTGCGGATCGGCGACCTGCTCGCCTACGGCGACACCGTCGCCCACATCCGGGGCGGGGAGGCCGGGCACCGCGCCCACGTCGCCGACAACGTCCTGTCGTGCGTCACGATCGACCGGTCCCGTAACGCCGGCGTCGACCCCGACCATGCCGTCGAGCAGCTCGGTCACGTCGCCTGGGCCGCCAACTCCACCCGGCAGAACCCCGACGTGGCGGTGGCGGCGATCGGCGCCCTGCGGGACCTGTCGGCGCGGTGGGCGGCGGCGGGCGTGCCGGACGCCGAACTGTACGGCGGGCCGCTGCCGGTGGTCTACGAGGACGTGGCGCAGCGGCGGATCGTCACCGCGCTGGTGGACCTGGTGGTGGTGAGCACCTCCTCCCGGCAGCATCAGACGTGCGCGGCGGCGCTGTCCACCCTCGCCGACATCCTGCCGCAGCTGGAGGGCAGGGACCGCGACGTGGCGGTCAGGAGCCTGCAGCGGGCGCTGCCCGCGACGCTGTCGCATGTGGCGAGCGTGGAGATGGGGCAGGGCCTGGCCAAGCTGCGGGCCGCGCTGGACGCGATCGGCCAGGAGGACCTGGCCGACGAGGTGCGAGAGATGGGGCCGAGGCTGGCCAGGGAGAGCGGGCTGGGGGAGGAGGACGACATGGCCGGTTCCTTCGACGACCAGGCGCCGACCGGCCCGATGTCGTTCCGGTTCCGTTAGACGGACAGGGGCGCGGAAACAACTGGCAAATTAGCGTGATTTTTCGCCTTAAAAGGTATGAACGTATGCCGGGTGGGAACGCGACCCAGAAGCCGAGTCGTGAATCATTACATCTTTCACTGTCATTGGATCGCCTATGTCTGTACAGAGCAATGTCGTGCCCATCATCCACTGGTCCCGCCGCTCCCTGTGCCTGAAGGAGGACCCGGAGCTCTTCTTCCCCGTCTCCTTCGAAGGCCCCGGCCGGGCGCAGTGCGAGCAGGCCAAAGCCGTCTGCGGCCGCTGCCCCGTCAAGCGGCGCTGCCTGGACTACGCCCTGAACACCCAGCAGATGGACGGGATCTGGGGCGGCACCACCCCCGACGAGCGCAGGGCGCTGGCGGTGGTGCGCCGCAGGGCCGCGGCGAAGGCCGGGACGAGGACGAGGGCGGGGGCCGCCGGCCGGAACTGACCCGCCCCCGGCGGTCCGCCGCCCCCGGTGGGGCGGCCTTCCTTCGTCCCCGCCTCACGGGGAGGGCTCCCCCCACGCCGAGCCCTCGCCGGAGCCTCTCGGTTCGGGCCTCCTCCGCCCGGGTCCCCTCAGCCCGGCCCCTCCCGGCCGGTGAGCTCGGCCAGCCGCGCCGCGTTGCGCTGTGAGCCGTCACCCCAGTAGTTGTTGAAGATCACGTGAGTGGCGGCGGCCCGAGCCGACAGCAGCCGGGCGTTCTCCGCCCACCGCGCCAGCTCCTCCTCGGAGTACAGGTAGGCGAAGCGCTCCTCCTTCGTCCCGTCCGCCCACCGCTCGGAGTGACCGTGCAGACGGACCACCGCCAGGTCGGCGGAGGTCACGGCCAGCACCGGCGGGACCGATGACGGGTGCCCCTGGGGCATGTCGACGCAGACGTAGGGGATCTCGTGCGAGGCGAGGAACTCCAGGGTCTCCTCGCGGTTGCCCTCCGGCTCCATCCAGGTCCGGTTGCGGAACTCCACGCAGACGCGCATCGGACGGCAGCGCCGTACGCAGTCGAGGATGTAGCGCCGCTGGGCCGCGCCGATGGTGAACCACGGGGGGAACTGGAACAGGACCGCCCCCAGCTTGCCCGCCTCCTGCAGCGGCGCCAGCGCCGACAGGAACCGCTGCCAGACCTCCTCGGTGATCTCCGGGCCGACGTCGCGCAGGTAGAGGTTGCGCTTGGCGGTCCCGACGCGGTCGCGCAGGTCGGCGTAGAGGGACCGGGGCGGGGTGGGATGGTCGGTCAGCAGCGAGAACGCCTTGATGTTGAAGGTGAAGTCCGGCGGCGTCCGGTCCCGCCAGGCCTCCACCGTGCGCTGGGCGGGCGGGTGGTAGTAGGTGGCGTCCACCTCGACGATCGGGAACTGCGAGGCGTAGTAGGCCAGCCGTTCGGCCGGGGTGGAGACCCCCTCGGGATACCAGCCCGACTCCAGCAGCGACCGGTCGGTCCAGGAGGCCGTGCCGGCCAGGATCCGGCCCGCCCCGGGCCGCCGGGCGGCGGGCGGGAAGGAGGGCGGTGTCGTCATGCCCGCATCCCTGCCCCGCGGCGCGGCCGCGTCACCCGTCCCGGGGATCCCAACGGACGCCTTCCGTCACCGGCGCCACGCCGGGGCCTCCGGCCGGATCCGGGCCGGAAGCGGCAGGTCCTGACATGGGCGGGCCGGCGCCCGGGGTGACGGCCCGGGACGACGCGGTCACGGCCGCTTGCCGATCCCGGTGCTCAGCTCGCCGGTCCGCGCCGGGCCGCCGGTCTCCGTCGACAGCGGCGGGGTCTCCATGCCCTCGACGCCCCGCAGGCCCTCGAACAGCTCCCGCAGGGCGTCGGCCGCGGTGTGGCGGGGCTGCCAGCCCAGCTCGGTACGGGCCCGGGTGACGTCCATGACCGGCATCTTCAGCACCATGTCCACCAGGGCGGGCGAGGCCGGGATCAACCGCGCGTACCAGGCGGTCGCCGCCGTCCCCCTGAGGACCCAGTCGGGCACCGGCAGCAGCCTGGCGTCCAGCAGTTCGGCCAGCATAGACGGCTCGACGACCGGCTCGGCGGCGAGGTTGAAGGCCCCCGACACCGGCCGGGTGACCCCGAGCCGGAACGCCTCGCCGGCGTCCTCGCCGTGCACCGCCTGGAACCTCAGGCCCGGATTGTCCGGGACGAAGGGGATCAGGCCGGGCCGGATGAGTCGCTGGGGGATGAACGGCCCGCCGAACAACCGTCGCTGCTCGGTCGCCGCCTCCCGCTTGAAGACGAAGCCCGGCCGCATCCGCACCACCCGGGTGTCCGGATGGTCCCGTTCGAAGATGTCGAGCACCCGCTCCACATAGGCCTTCTCCCGGCCGTAGGCGGCGCCGGGCCAGCCGTTGGTGGGCCAGTCCTCGCCGACCGGCCGGTTCTTCGGGCCGGGGGAGTAGGCGCCCACCGAGGAGGAGTAGACCAGGGCGGGGACCTTCTGCCGGGCGGCCGCCTCGAACACCCGGATGCTGCCCAGCACGTTGGAGCGCCAGGTCGTGACCGGGTTCCGGGTGGGCTGGAACAGCCAGGCCAGGTGCACCACGGCGTCCGCTCCCGCCAGGTGCGTGTCCAGGTCGCCGGTGGAGACGTCCACCGAGCGCCAGGTCGTCTTGTCGGGGCTCCAGTCCGGGATCCTGCGGGCCAGGCCGACGATGGATGTGACTTCGGGATCGGCGGCCAGGGCGGACACCGTGCTGGTGCCCACGTTCCCGGTGGCGCCGACGACTACTACGCGCATATGTACGGGACTGCCCCGGCATGGGCGATCGAACCCGTACCCGGGGAGGGCTTTGCCGTATGCGGCAGGGCGGCAGGGCTTCGCGACGCCTTCCCACCGGAGGTCGCGACGCCTTCCCACCGGAGGGAGGTCCGCGCGGGACCTCGGGGCGGAGATGTGTCAGCCTGGAGGCATGGCGACAGCACGGTGGAACGGCGAGATCATCGCGCGGAGCGACGACACCCGGGTGGTGGAGGGCAACCACTACTTCCCGATCGAGTCGGTGTTCCCGCAGTACCTGAGGCCGTCGGAGACGACCACGGTCTGCCCCTGGAAGGGGACGGCGAACTACTACACGCTGGAGGTGGACGGAAAGCAGAACCCCGACGCGGCGTGGTTCTACGCCGACCCCAAGCCCGAGGCCGCCCAGATCAAGGGGCGGGTGGCCTTCTGGAGAGGCGTGGAGGTCACCGGCTGATACCCGGCGCCGGCCCGGTTCACCGTAAGGGAGCCGGGCCGATGAGGGTTCGAAGCCCGCCCCGGAGGAACTGTCGGTGGTATGGATGCATTCGCTCACGTCGATGCCTACTGGCGGGCGGCCAACTACCTGTCCGTCGGGCAGATCTACCTGCTCGACAACCCGCTGCTGTCCGAACCGCTGCGGCCCGAGGACATCAAACCCCGGCTGCTGGGCCACTGGGGCACCACGCCGGGGCTGAACTTCTGCTTCGCCCACCTCAACCGGATCATCACCGAGCGCGACCAGGACATGATCTACGTCATCGGCCCGGGCCACGGCGGCCCGGCGGCGGTCGCGCACTCCTGGCTGGAGGGCACCTACACCGAGAGGTACCCCCACATCCAGCAGGACGCCGAGGGGATGCGGCGGCTGTTCCGGCAGTTCTCCTTCCCCGGCGGCATCCCGAGTCACGTCGCGCCCGAGGTGCCCGGCTCCATCAACGAGGGCGGCGAGCTGGGCTACTCGCTGGCCCACGCCTTCGGCGCCGCCTTCGACAACCCCGGCCTCGTGGTGGCCTGCGTGGTCGGCGACGGCGAGGCCGAGACCGGCCCGCTGGCCACGAGCTGGCACTCCAACAAGTTCCTCAACCCCGCCCGGGACGGCGCCGTCCTGCCGATCCTCCACCTCAACGGCTACAAGATCGCCAACCCGACGGTCCTGTCCCGCATCCCCGAGGAAGAGCTGATCAAGCTCATGGAGGGGTACGGCTACCGCCCGCACGTCGTCGCGGGCGACGACCCGGCCGTCATGCACCCGCTGATGGCCGAGACCCTGGACCGGGTCTTCGACGAGATCGCCGAGTTCAGGGACGGCCGCGCCGAACGCCTCCCGATGATCATCCTGCGCACCCCCAAGGGCTGGACGGGCCCCCGCGAGGTGGACGGCCTGCCGGTCGAGGGCACCTGGCGCTCCCACCAGGTGCCGCTGACCGGGGTGCGCGACAACGCCGACCACCGGCACGCCCTGGAGGAGTGGATGCGCTCCTACCGGCCCGGGGAGCTGTTCGGCGCCGACGGCCGGCCCGTACCGCAGGTGCTGGAGACGGTGCCCGCCGGGCCGCTCCGGATGAGCGCCAACCCGCACGCCAACGGCGGCGAACTGCTGCGCCCGCTCACGCTGCCAGACTTCCGTGACCACGCCGTCGAGGTCAAGGCCCCGGCGACGCAGCTCACCGAGCCGACCCGGGTGCTGGGCGCCCTGCTGCGCGACGTCATCGCCGCCAACCCCGAGAACTTCCGGCTGATGGGACCGGACGAGACCGCCTCCAACCGGCTGTCGGCCGTCTTCGAGGTCACCGACCGGGCCTGGGACGCGCGGATCCTCGACACCGACGAGAACCTCGGCCCCGACGGCCGGGTGATGGAGGTCCTCAGCGAGCACCTGTGCCAGGGATGGCTGGAGGGCTACCTGCTGACCGGCCGGCACGGGCTGTTCAACTGCTACGAGGCGTTCATCCACATCGTCGACTCGATGTTCAACCAGCACGCCAAGTGGCTGGAGTCGTCACAGAAGATCCCCTGGCGGCGGCCGATCGCCTCGCTGAACTACCTGCTGTCGTCGCACGTCTGGCGTCAGGACCACAACGGCTTCAGCCACCAGGACCCCGGCTTCCTCGACGTGGTGATGAACAAGAAGCCCTCGGTGGTGCGGATCTACCTGCCGCCGGACGCCAACACCCTGCTGTCGGTCGGCGACCACTGCCTGCGCTCGCGCGACTACGTCAACCTCGTCGTGGCGGGCAAGCAGCCGGTGCTCGACCTGTTCACCATGGAGCAGGCGATCGCGCACTGCACCCGGGGGCTGGGCATCCTGGAGTGGGCCTCCACCGACGACGGGTCCGAGCCCGACGTGGTCATGGCCTGCGCCGGGGACGTGCCGACGCTGGAGACCCTGGCCGCCGTCGCGCTGCTGCGCGAGCACCTGCCCGAACTGCGGGTGCGGGTGGTCAACGTCGTGGACCTGATGCGGCTCCAGCCGCCGTCGGAGCACCCGCACGGCATGACCGACGCCGAGTTCGACACGCTGTTCACCACGGACAGGCCGATCATCTTCAACTTCCACGGCTACCCGCTGTCGATCCACCGGCTCACCTACCGCCGCAACGGCCACGACAACATCCACGTCCGGGGCTACAAGGAGGAGGGCACCACCACCACGCCCTTCGACATGGCGATGCTCAACGACATCGACCGTTTCCACCTGGTCATGGACGTCGTCGACCGGGTTCCCGGCCTCGGCTCCACCGCCGCCCACCTGCGCCAGCGGATGGCCGACGAGCGCCTGCGCGCCCGCGCCCACACCCGCGAGCACGGTGAGGACCCGGCCGACATCCGCGACTGGGCCTGGCCCTACTGACCCGCCGGGGCCGCCGGGCCGGCCGCTGTACCGCGAGGACGCCGTACCGCGAGAACGCCGTACCGCGAGAACGCCGTACGGAGGACCGGCGGCCGGGTGCCGGTCCTCCGTACGGCCGCCGACCCATGACCGCCGGGGCCGGCCGTTCGAGGGCCGCCCCGGCGGCCCCGGCACACGGTAAACCCGCCATCGTTGCCGCCTGACCAGCGGAAATACAGCGGAGGCATCTTCCCGAACCTCCTTCTACGGTGAGTTGACCGCCGGACGAGTTCCGTGTCGCACGAGGCCCGCCCGCGAGAGACGCCCCGGGCCGCCGGGTGACCGTTCTTGGAGGATGACCGTATGGATGTGAAGGACTCCGCGTTGCGGGCCGAGCTGGACCGACGGCTCGTCGCCCTCGAACACGACGAGTCGGACGACCCGGCGCACGCGCCCCTCGCCGCGGCCGACCTGTGGCTGCTGGCCGCCATCGTCGTGGCCATGACGATCGCCGGATGGGTGATGGCCTGATGTCGGCCGAGGAAGACGTCACCAGGGAGGCGACCTTCGGGTCGCTGCCCGTGCTGCGCGGCGAGCGGGTCTGGAACTTCACCGACTTCACCTGGGTGAACGTCGGCCTGGCGATCGCGACGTGGGCGTTCCTCGTCGGCGGCTCCACGGCCGCGCTGGTGGGCTTCCAGAAGGGCCTGGCAGCGATGATCATCGGCAACGCCATCGGCGTCGCCGTGATGCTGCTGGGCAGCGTCGTCTCCAGTCAGCGCTACGGCGTGGAGCAGTACACGCTGCTGCGCAGCGTGTTCGGGTTCGGCGGGGTCGCCGTCCTGGTGTTCACCGTCGTGCTCTTCACCGAGATGGGCTGGTCGGCGCTGCTCGGCGTCATGTTCGGGCGGGCCACCACGCAGGTCTCCAACCAGGTGTTCGGCACCGACATCGGCCCCAACGCGCTGCCGGTGACCATCCTGGCCCTCCTCGCGCTGGCGATCGCCTGGATCGTGCTGGCCAAGGGCCCGCTGACCATGCGCTTCCTCAACCGCATCGTCGCACCCGGCCTGGCCGTGCTGACCGTCGGCATGATCGTGCTGGTGCTCACCAAGACCTCGTGGAACGACCTGCTGGCGGCCCAGCCGCTGAACCCGTTCCCCAGCGAGGGACTGAACTTCGCCCTCGCCGTCGAGTTCAACCTCGGCGTCGGCCTGTCGTGGTGGCCGGTCATGGGCAGCCTGGCCCGCCTCACCGACCGCCCGCGCAGCGCCCTGTGGCCGGGCTTCATCGGCCTGTTCGGCGCGACGATCGTGGCCCAGGTCGTGGGCATGGCCGCCGCGCTGACCCTCGGCGACCCCGACCCCACCGTGTGGATGGTCCCCCTCGGCGGCAAATGGCTCGGCATGCTGGCGCTGCTGTTCATCGCCTTCGCCAACCTCACCAGCCTCACCTCCATCGTCTACTCCACCTGCCTGGCGCTACGGCAGGCAGGCGGCGAGATGCTGGCGAGATTCCGCTGGGAATGGCTCACCGGAGGCTTCTTCCTGCTCCCGGCGATCATCAGCTTCTGGCCGAATCTGCTGTACGACCGGTTCCTGGTCTTCGTCACCTGGAGCGGCGCCTTCCTCGCGGCGATCTGCGGCACCGTCATCGCCGACTACTTCGTGGTGCGCCGCCAGCGGCTGGACCTGCGCGGCCTGTACGCGCACCGCGCCGCCAGCCCGTACCACTTCACCGGCGGCTTCAACCTGGCCGGGCTGATCTCCACCGCGCTGGGCGCCGTCGCCTACGTGGTGCTGTACAACCCGCAGACCCTCGACACGCAGCCCGCCTTCAACTGGCTCACCGCCTCGGTGCCCGCCGTGATCGTCGCCGCGGTCGCGCACATCGTCCTCAGCCGCGCGCTCAACCGCCCGCACCTCGCCCCCGCCGCCCCCGCCGCCGCCGGAGCGGCCCCCGCCACCGCGCAGAAGGAGTCCTGATGTCCAGAACCGCCCTGGCAGCCGTGCACGACGGCCGCGGCAACCGCCTGGAGATCAAGGAGATCCAGGTGGCCGACCCCGGCCCCGGCGAGGTCCTGGTACGGCTCGGCGCCTCCGGCGTGTGCGGCTCCGACCGGCACGTCCTGGACGGCGAGTGGAACCTTCCCTCCCCGACGGTGATGGGCCACGAGGGCGCCGGCATCGTGGAGGCGGTCGGCGAGGGCGTCACCGATGTGGCCCCCGGCGACAGCGTCATCCTGTCGTGGTACTACCCCTGCCGCCGCTGCCGTGCCTGCGCGGCCGGCAAGGCGTGGGCGTGCACCGGCACCCGGGCGCCCGAGTGCCTGCTGCCCGACGGCACCACCCGGCTGCGCGACGGCGACGGCGACGGCGTCGTCTACCCCTACCTCGCGGTGGGCACGATGAGCGAGTACACCGTCGTGCCCGAGTCGGCCGCGGTCCGCATCCCCTCCGAGGTTCCGTTCGACGTCGCCAGCCTGATCGGCTGCTCGATCACCACCGGCGTCGGAGCGGTCGTCAACAACGCCAGGGTGCCCGCCGGCTCCTCGGCCGTCGTCGTCGGCTGCGGCGGCGTGGGCCTGGCGGTGATCATGGGCCTGGCACTCGCCGGAGCCCACCCGATCATCGCGGTGGACACCGCCGAGGAGAAGCTGGCCGCTGCCCGCTCCTTCGGCGCCACCCACATCCTGCGCGCCGGCGACGACGTCGCCGTCCAGGTGTCCGAGCTGACCGGCGGCGGCGCCGACTACGCCTTCGAGGTGATCGGCCGCGTCGAGACCATCGAGACGCTGCCGTCGCTGCTGGCGTCCGGCGGCGTCGGGGTCCTCGTCGGGCTGCCGCCCGAGGGGGCCAAGGCCGGCATCGACGTGCTGGAACTGGCCGAGACGGGCAAGACCCTCATCGGCTCCAACTACGGCGGAGCCGTGCCGAGCCTGGACTTCCCGCGGCTGGCCGAGCTCTATCTCGCGGGTAGGCTGCCGCTGGACTCGCTCATCTCGCACCGCATCCGGCTGGACGAGGTGAACGAGGCGTTCGACGCGATGCGCGACGGCACCCGCACCCGTAGCGTCATCGTCTTCGACTGACACCACCCCCGTCCCCTCACGGGACCCGCGAGGGGGCGCCGGTGTCTGGACTGAGGAACGCAGCCGCGGAGCGGCGGAGTGACGAGGG
>NZ_JBEZNH010000057.1:0-47178 GCF_040653115.1 Streptosporangium sp. NPDC048047
CCCCTCCCGCAGACACTCACCGCTTAACCTGCAGAAACAGGATCACGCGAAGGGCAGCTCATACACCACTTCGCTGGACGTGACCAGCGGTGGTTGACCATGTGGGATTCAGGTCGCTCCGATGATCCTTTTAGGGTTTTCATTTCTGGTGTTTCCAGCTGAACCACTAAGTATGGGATGTATGGTGCGCGAATGCGTTCTCCACATCAGCCTCCCTCCATGGACCCGCCATCCGGGCAGGGGCCGGGCTCACCTCCGCCGCCCAGGAGAAGAGGCAAGGGCGTGGCGGTCATCACGGTGACAGCCGTCCTCGGCCTGCTGGGCTATCTGGCCGCTTCGCCGGACGACGATGCCGAGAAGCCCATGGCGAGGCCGCAGGCGTCGACGTTGACGCCGACGCCTGCGGTGACGTTTCCCCCGGTCGATGACGCCGGACCGAGTATGGAGCCGACGCCGGTATCCGACCCGTCGGCGCTGGCACGCGAAGCGAAGTTCGTCGCTTCGGTGAAGCAGCGGAAAGCGTTGAAGGACGCCGACTCCTACAAGCTGGGAGTGCTCGGCTGGAAAATATGCAAGGTGCTGGAGGAAGGAAAGGGGTTCGCTGAGGCTGCGGCCCTTGGTACCAGCGGGTTCGATCTGGAGACGTCTGAATACATAGCCAGGGTCGCCATCGTCGGCCTGTGCCCACATCAGCGGGACGAAATTCCCGCCTAACGCTCCAGCCGCGGTCAGCGAACTTCAGCTCGGTGGGATGGGACTCTGCGGTGCCCGGTGGAATTCGATGCTCACGAAATGACCGTCGGCGAAGCCGAGGCGCGCACCATCGCAGTGCGCGAACGGCGTCCCCCAGGAATCGTGTGAAGCATCCGGAAAGCACGCCACCAATGCCAGTTCGATCGCCCCTCCATGCCCGACCAGGAGCGCCGAGCGGTCCTCCGCGACGTCACCGACCGTGTCCACCCAGATCGCTCGGAGAGTCTCGGCCACGGCCGCCGCAGCCCCGCCCTCCCGGACGATCCCCGCGAGCCGCCGGTAGGGGTCGGTCCAGCCCCATTGCGCGTGCCGGGGGATTTCGCCAGACACATAACCCGACGGCATCTCCACGGTGTCGTCAACGGCGAAACCCATCGCGACAGCGGTCTCCACGGCCCGAGGAGACGAACTGGTGACGACCCGCTCGTAGGGGCCGGCTCCAGAGCCGATGAAGCGGGCCAGGGCGATGCCGTCAGCCGACAGATGCGACCCGCGGCCACGCGCCGGTCCTTTCTTGGTCAGGCTGTGCCGGCGCACGTCCAGCCAACGCATGTGACGTCCTCCTTCAAAGACATTCCGGTGAGCGAGTGCACAGACGCGTGCGGCCACCGCGACCATCGAGTGTCGTGACGACAATCAAAGATCATGCAGTGGCCGCAAGACGGTCGGCTTCAACCTATAGAGCACCGCGTTGTCGACCGAGAACGCCGTTCCACCCGCCACCGTGAACTTCAGCAGCCCAAGGTGTCTCAGCGCGATTGCGTGCAGCGACTCCGGCAATCGTGCGAGTACCGAGTCCGCTGTTCGGAGCACCCCGATCTTCTCAAAAGTCACCCGGCTGGCCGAAGATCGACGGCCTACCCTCGACCGCGCCGATGCACGACCTGGATCGGTATTGTCGCCATGTGCCCGAGCTGATCGCGCCCACCACCCGGCTCCACGCCGCCTGGCTTGAGGCGCATGCCGAGTGGGGACCCGGCGTCCACGAGGACGGTTTCGGACTGCTGCCGGCCGACGAGGTCGGCTCACCGGCCGGGTTCGCGGCCTGGGTGGCGCGGCTGACCGGCGAGTCGGACCAGGCGGATGCCGGCAGGGTGGCCTGCGCGTACCGGTGGATCGTCGAAGGCGACCGGGTGCTCGGCGGGATCGCATTGCGGCACGGGGGCGGCGAGGTGGTGCGGCGGCTCGGCCACATCGGCTACGGCATCCGCCCGTCGGCGCGCCGGCGCGGGCTGGCCACCTGGGCACTGGGCAGGATGCTCGATGAGGCGCGGACGCTCGGCATAGGCGAGGTGCTCATCGTCTGCGCGGCCGGCAACGCCGCCTCGGCGAGGACGATCGAGCGCTGCGGCGGCGTCCTCGAAGCCATCCGGGACACCGGGCTCGGCGCCGTGCGGCGTTACCGGATCGACCTCCAGCGGTCCCCCGGGGTGCCTTCTCCCGCGGAGGCCTGAGTCGTCCCGAGCAAAGACGCCCCGAGAGCGGTCGTCATGTACAGGCGCGGGCGACCAGTGCGGAGCGATGAGCCGATCGTGTGCCGTACGTAGTTCTGCAGAGTGAACCGGGCCACCCGCCGGCACGTCTACCGATCATGAGGATGCGTGCGGCCGCGGTGCTTGTCCTGCTCACGACGGCCTGCGGTTCCGCCCGAGCACCGGTCACCGCCGAGGAGTTCATCGACCGCGCCCGTGAGGTCGCCGACCACTGGCGGCGTTCGGCGGAGCGCGGGCCCTGGACCGCGGGATTCGTCCCGCTGCGGAACCTGACCCTGGAGCCCGACTGGAAGCACACGCCCCACTGGGTCGGACGGAGCGCTGTCAACAGCGCCTGGAAGCTGGAGACCGCGCTCCCGGCCGAGGCGCCCGCCCCGGCCGAGCTGCGCTGGGCCGACGGGGGCACGCTGAGCGTGCCGGTCCTGACGGCCGCAGCCGCCTACGCCGGGCTCAGCAAGCCCAAGTCCTTCGCCGACGAGAAGTGCCCGGCCGAAGGCTGCCGGCCGCTGCGCGTGGTCGCGGTGGCGCGGGGCGAGGCCACCATGCCCAGCAGCCGGGGGGACGTACAGGTGCCGACGTGGGAATTCACCGTGGAAGGCGTGCCGGAGCCGTTCCGGCGGGTGGCGGTGGACCCGGCCGCGATGGGCGGGCCGCCCCGGCCGCTGGACGGCGGGATCCAGGAGGTGAGCGCCTACGAGGTCCGCGCACCGACCGAGCTCCGGCTGAGCTACCTGCACGGCGTCTGCGACACGACGTACGGTGCGCGCGTCCACGAGACGCCCGAGGTGGTGGTCGTGGACGTCGACGTCCGGCCCGACGACGTGGAGATCTGTCCCGCGGTGGGGAAGACCGACCTGATCGGCGTGACACTGCGCGAGCCCCTGGGCCGCCGGGTGGTGCTGGACTCCGGTAGCGGGATTCCCCTGCTGCCGCGCAGCGGGGTCCGCCTGGCCGAGTTCCGGAACCACGACCCGCGCCGCTCCTGATCTTCGGCACTCCCGGCTGCGGTGCGGAGCCGCTGTCAGCAGTTGAGGGCGACGGCGGCCCGGGGCTTTCCAGAGGACGACGGAGGGGCTTCCCCGCGAGAGCCGATCGATCAGCCGGCCATACGCTATGCCTGCTGATACGGACTACACGGCGGGCCTCGCGGCTTCCTGGCTCCGGGCGGCGGTGGTTCCAGCCGGGCCCACTGTGCGGTTGTCGGATCCCTACGCGCCATGATTCAAGATCATCTCGCTGGAGATCTGCTTCCGGTACCCGCCCTACATGGGGTGGCGATCCACGCGCAGCACCACGACCTCACGCTGAGGTGCGTCCATCAGGAGGTAGGTCACCGAGATTCCCCTGTGATCCCAGACGTACATGTCACCGGTCGTGGTGAGTCGGCGGCCATTGCCCGGTGTCAGCGGAGGACCTCGTAGATCTCCAGCAGGACGTCGATCTCCGGGTCGGACAGGGCGTCGAGCTGGGCTTCAGCGATCGGGCTGCCCATGGCGATGTCGTACACCTACCGGCGTGCTCCCCGTCGGGCGAGGACCTCGGCCAGCGACGGGCCCGCAGACCGCCGCCCGGATCGGATCTGCTCGGCCTCGGTGTGCATCCGCCGCCAATCGTCGGGGTCACCGGCCGCCCGTATCGCGATGTGCCACCAGCCGGTGAGGAAGTCGTCCAGGGCTGCCAGGTCCACCACGTCCGCGTGAGTGATCGCCGCGAGTTCGGCGTCGAACGCGCTCACGTTCGGGGCGGGCAGCGCCGCCCGTACCGCGATGAAGGTGCGCTCGATCGCCGGGCCGGAGTGGTCCGCATGCGGCTGGGCGGTCATGGTGGCGGCTCCTTCCTCCTGTTCCTGACAGCTTACCGAGCAGGGAGGAGAATCCGCGTCCACTTCGGCGGTGGGCGTGGTGGCGTGACGGCACCCGGGCCGGGACGGGTCTCAGTGCTCGCAGGGGCCGGAGCGCTTCAGCGAGGAGTCGAGCAGGCCGGTGGGGGCGGGGCCGGGGAGCGGGTCGGCCGAGGGCTGCGTGCCGGCCAGCAGCAGGGCGAGGTAGCGGCGGGGGTCGGCGTGGCCGGCGTCGTCGGCGTGCACGGTGGCCAGCACCATCACCACCATCGCCGCGAGGTCGCGGACCATCAGGTCGGAGCGGACCAGGTCGCGCCGCTGGGCGTCGGCCAGCACGTCGCCGAGGGGGCCCATGAACCGCTCGGCGATGCCGACGGAGAACGCGCCGGTCTCGTGGGCCGCGGCGAGCAGGGGCCGGTGGGCGGCCAGGGTGTCCACCGTGGCGGCCAGGGCGTCGGCCAGCCCCCGCCGGGGGTCGGCGGCCCGGCGTGCGGCCAGCGCGAGCGGTTCGACCTCTTCGGCGAAGTAGGTGTGGAACGCGGCCCGTATCACGCCCTCGCGGTCGCCGAAGCGGCGATAGACGGTCGCGATCCCGACTCCGGCCCGCCGGGCGATCTCTTCCAGCGGCGCCGCGGAGCCGGTCTCGCACAGCGCCGCGATCGCGGCGCGGACGATCCTGTCGGAGTTGCGGAGCGCATCGGCCCGGCGTCCCTGCCCTCGCACATCCCGAACGCTAGCAGTGTTCATGTCGTCGCCGGCAGTACGGCCGGGCGGTGGCCGGAGCGCGGGCCCCGGCCACCGCCTGGAAAAGCGGTCAGTCCTCCACCAGGGACAACGCGCCGGAGGGGCAGGCGCGCACCGCCCGGCGGGCGAGGTCGGCGTACTGCGCCGGGGGCTCCGGCTCCAGCAGCACCACCACGCCGTCGTCGTCCTGGTCGAAGAGCTTCTCGGCGGTCATGACGCACATGCCGGCTCCGATGCACACCTCGCGGTCGGCCCGGATGCGGACGGGCTTGTTTTCTTCGCTCACCAGGCCACCTTAAAAGAGCTGAGGCCGTAGACGACGTTGAAGGACCGGAAGGCGGGCTCGGGGCCGGCCTCCCGCAGGCCGGGGAAGCGTTCCAGCAGGGCGGGGAAGGCGATGCGCATCTCCATGCGCGCCAGCGGCGCCCCCAGGCAGTGGTGCACGCCGTGGCCGAAGGCGACGTGCCCCAGGCTGTCGCGGCCGATGTCGAGCCGGTCGGGGTCGGCGGCCAGGGCGGGGTCGCGGTTGGCGGCGGGCAGGGCGCAGATCACGATCTCACCCGCGGGGATGCGCTGCCCGGCCACCTCGACGTCGGTGGTGGTCACCTTGGTCATGCCGGAGTGCACGATGCTGAGCCAGCGCAGCAGTTCCTCCACCGCGGCGTCGATCCGCTCGGGCTCCTTGCGCAGCAGCTCCAGCTGGGCGGGGTGGCGCAGCAGGGCCAGCGTGCCGAGGGAGAGCATGTTGGAGGTGGTCTCGTGGCCGGCGAGCAGCAGCAGGCTGCCGATGCCGGCGAGCTCGGAGTCCGTCAGGTCGTCGCCGTGCTCGCGTATCAGCATGCCGATCAGGTCGTCGCCGGGGTCGGCCTTGGCCCGGGAGACGAGCTCGCCGATGTAGGCCCGTGACTCCAGCGACGCCGCCGCCCGCTCCTGCGGGGACAGCGACAGGTCCAGCATCCGGCCGCTGCGCCGCTGGAAGTCGGACCGGTCGTCGTACGGCACGCCCAGCAGCTCGCAGATGACCAGCGACGGGATCGGCAGCGCGAAGTCGGTGACCAGGTCCGCGGGCGGGCCGGTGCGCTCCATGGCGTCCAGGTGCTCGGTGACGATCTCGTGGATGCGCGGCTCCAGCCTGCGCATCCGGCGGACGGTGAACTCCGGCGTCAGCATGCGCCGCAGCCGGGTGTGCTCGGGCGGGTCGAAGGCCAGCAGGTTGCCCGCCCGCAGCTCGGCGATCTCCTCGTCGGTGCGCTGCGGCATGCCGGGCATGCGGAAGACCACCTGCTGGGCGTTGCTGAACCGCTCGGCGTCACCCAGCACCGCGCGCGCGTCGGCGAAGCGGGTGATGAGCCAGCCGTCGACGCCGAAGATCGTCTTGATCTTCCGCACGCCCTCCTCGTCGCGGATCGCCGCCAGCTCGGGGGCGGGGTCGAACTCCGCCCGCCGCATGTGCAGCGGCAACGTCATGGACTCGCTCATGCCATCTCCCCGGGACTCGTCGCGAGTGATCATCCGCCGTAAACGATAGCAACCTATCGTTTACCTCTCCAGGATATGCGGAACCCGCGCGCCGGAGCGGAATCCGGCGCGCGGGTCCGGCGCAGCTCCATCCCGGGTCCGGCGCGGGTCCGGGCTCAGGCGGGGAGGGTGCCGATGACGGCGGTGGCGTCGAGGTCGTCGCAGTGGGCCACCCGGGCGGCCAGCCCGGCGGCGGTGACGGCCTCGGCGGCGGACGCGGCCTGCAGCTCACCGGTCTCGATCAGCAGACATCCGCCCGGGGCCAGCCACCCCGGCGCGGCGGCGGCCACCCGCCGCGCGACGTCGAGCCCGTCGGCGCCGCCGTCCAGCGCCACCGCCGGCTCGTGCAGCCGGGCCTCCGGCGGCAGCAGCCCGATCGAGGCGGTGGGCACGTACGGCGGGCTGGCGATCACCACATCGACGCGGCCGCGCAGATCGTCCGGCAGCGGCCCGTACAGGTCGCCCTCGTGGACCCGGCCGCCGAGCGGGGCGAGGTTGCGGCGGGCGCAGCGCACTGCGGCGGGCTCGACGTCGACGGCGTGCAGCTCGGCCCGGCCCAGCGCCGCGGCCAGCGCGGCCCCCAGCGCGCCGGAGCCGCAACACAGGTCCACCACGACCGCCCCGGGACGGGCCAGGGCGGAGGCCTGGCGGATGAGGAACTCCGAGCGCGGACGCGGCACGAAGACCCCCGGCTCCACGGCGAGACGCAGGCCGCAGAACTCCGCCCAGCCCAGGACGTGTTCCAGCGGCAGCCCTGAGACGCGCCGCTCCACCATGGCGGCCAGGTCGTCCGGGGTGCGGGCGGCGGAGATGAGCAGGTCCGCCTCGTCCTCGGCGAAGACGCAGCCGGCCGAGCGGAGCCTGCCGGCGACGGCGGAGCGGGACGGCGAGGAAGAGGAGGAAGAGAAGGATGACGGGGAAACCGACACGGGACAGCCTTTCGGAACGCCGATGGGCGCTCCCGCCGTCACCTCGGTTCGGAGGGACCGTACGGCGTGCGGAGGGAGCACCCGGCCTGCAACAGCGGAATGGGGCTCACCTCCTTCGGTCGATCATCACCGGGGACGGTCACCGTACCAGACGCCGCCCGCGCGGAGGCCGGGCGGCGTCTGACGACTCCCGGACGCCTTCTTGGTTCGACCCGCGCATCGACACCTAGTTAGGCATACCCAAACTAACTGCGCGTGGTGGAGAACGACTCCGCCGGGAGGAGTTGCACAGCGGTGTGGGGGTGCCGTTAACCAACGTGTCATAGGCCGCCGAACCTCGAAGATCCCAAGCCTGACCTTCTGTAATGCCGAAGGGCCCGGCGCGGATCTATGGGCATGGAACGTCCGCCGCTTGGCATGGATGAGCTCATCGAGCACTGGACTGTGCTGAGCGATGAGGTCGGCCTGGTCAGTGCAAAGCAGGAAGGCACTCGTCTGGCCTTCGCGCCGTTGCTGAAGTACTTCACGCAGCACGGGCGCTTCCCACGCGGGCGGGCGGAGTTTCCCGACGAGGTGGTCGACTACGTCGCGAAGCAGACCAAGACGTCGGCCGGCAGCCTGGGCTTGTACGACTGGTCAGGCCGGACGATCGAGCGTCATCGCAGCGAGATCCGCGACCATCTCGGCTTCCGGGATTGCTCCGTCGCCGACGCCGACAAGCTGACCAACTGGCTGGCCGTGAACGTCGCGCACGCCGAACGGCAGCCCGACCGGGTCCGCGAGGAGCTGCTCAAGCAGTGCCGGGCCGAACGGATCGAGCCGCCCTCACCGGGGCGGATCACTCGGATCGTACGGTCGGCACTGCACAACGCGGAGCAGACATGGTTCCACCGGATCGCGGCGCGGCTGGATGCGATGACGGTGGCCCGGGTGCTTGCCCTGGTGGCCGCCGACAATACTGCGGTGGAGACCGAGGAGAGCGATGACGATCTGGACGAGGATGAGGGTTCGGTCCTGTCCTTGATCAAGGCGATGCCTCGATGGCCGCGCCGGACGGCACGGTGCGCGAGGTCGTCTTCCGGCGGTGCGGGGCGGCGAGCAGACGCTGCGCGAGCTGGTGCACGAGTTCAAGACCAAGGGCCCGGTCTACCGGCGCACCGTGCAGACCACGCTGAAGGCCTCCTACACCAACCACTACCGGCGCGGCCTGATCGAGCTGCTGGAGGTGCTGGAGTCTCGCTCCAACAACACCGCCCACCAGCCCGTCATCGACGCGCTCAAGCTGGTCAAGCGCTACGCCAAGGCCGGCAACACCACCTACTACCCGTTCGGCGAGACCACGCCCGAGCACAAGGGCACGCTCAAGGACTGGGGGCAACTACGTGGACTCGCATGGGGAGTCGGAACCCGGCTTCGGCATCACCCGGTTGCTGAACATGGACCTGCTGCCGCGCATCAAGCAGATCAACCGGGTCAAGCTCCACCACGCCGGCTACGGAGACCTGGCCCGGTACGCGAACCTGGCGCCGGCGATGACCAGGCCGGTCCGCTGGGACATCATCGCCAAGAACCACGACCAGGTCGTCAAGTACGCCACCGCGATCCGCATCCGCACCTCCTCCACCGAGGCCATTCTGTCTCGCTCCACCCGCACCGCCTCGCACCCGGCCTACCAGGCGATGCTGGAGATCGGCCCGTACCGGACGCTGCAGCGCTGGCTGGCCGACTGCCGCCGGGACGGCTTGACCGGGCTCGCGCGTCGGCCGCGACGCGACGCCGGGCGACGGCGCAGGCCTCGGGACATGCAACTGCTGATCGAGGGGCTGGGGCTGCAACACCTGCCGCCGAGCATCGCCACCATCCACCGCCAGGGCGCCGTCGTGGCCGCCGAGCAGGGCTGGCCGACCCCCAGATACGCCACCACCTACGCGGTGGTCTCTGCCTTGGATCCCGCCCTGGCACGTTGGCTCAGGATGGCACGCGCGGTTATCGGGAGCGGTATGAGCTGGTGCATCGCCGGGAGGCGAGCCAGCCCACCAGATCTGGCTGGCCGACCACACGCAGTTTGACCTGTGGGAGATCGCCCCGTCCGGTGAACCGGCCCGGTCCTGGCTGACCGTCATCGAGAACGATCGTTCCCGTGCGATCGAGGGGTACGCGGTCAACCTGGGCGCTCCATCGAGCTCGTCCGCACCCACAATTCGCATCTGGCGGTTCCGGCTGCCCCGCGCTGCTGACGCTCCTGGTCGGCCTCGAAGCCGACGTCGGCGCAGGGTTCGGGTCTGTCGGCCCTATCGCAGCGGGACGATCGCACCCAGCGCCTTGACCAGGGCGGGAGGCAGCGGAATGGCGGCTGAGCCGCCGCCCCCACCGTGACGTAGACGACGCAGCCCGTACACGTCGGTCTCCCGTCCCGCCGGAAGGCGAAGTCCAAGGTGAAACTCTTGCCTCCGATGCGTGAGATGCTGATCAGCACCTCAGGTCGTTCAGCACCGTCGATGCCCTCCTTCCAGTCGAGTTCGGCGTGCACGACACGTACGTCGAACCCCATGTCGGGCCACTGGCCGTACGGCAGGCCACGATGGACGAAGAAGCCGGTCACCGCCTCGTCGGCATAGGGCCAGGTACCACATGTCGAACATGACGCCCTGACCGTCGATCTCGTAGAAGCGGGGCGTGAACGCCTGGGCGAAGACGCCGTCGGAGTCGGCCGAGAACTCTGTGTCGTCCATGGCAGAGCCTTTCTCAGGGGCGGTGAGCGGCCTGGCGCCAGGCCGGCGGAAAACAACCGGCAAATGGGATGCCAGCCACCGTTGACGCTCTGATGTACTTCATACAATATATTGTCTATGCATCTGGAGCACTCAGTCACGTCAGCGCGGGACGCGGCGTATGCGTACCTCCGCAGCGGGCTCGTGGAGGGGCGCCTCCGCCCCGGGGAAATCCTTGACGACGCCACGATCGCTCAGGAGATCTCCATCAGCAGGACTCCGGTCCGAGAGGCGCTCATCCAGCTGGAGCGCGAAGGCATGGTGACCGCCGCGCCGCGTCGCAGGCCCAAGGTCGCCGAGGCCCAGCCGGACGACCTGGTGTCGATCATCGCGCCGCTCGGCACGCTGCAGGCGCTGGCCGCTCAGCTCGCCGCGCCGCACGCGACCGACGACGACGTGGCCGCCATGCGCGGCCACAACGACGAGCTGCTGCAGGCGATCGAGGACGGGGACATCGTCCGGGCGCGCCTGGCGGACATGGCCTTTCATCGGGTGCTGGTGAGCAGGGCGGACAACCGGTTCCTCACCTCCTGCATCGACTCGCTGGAGATGCACACCAGCCGCGTCATGTCGCTGTATTTCCGCAACCGCGGACCTGATGGACAGTCCGCCCACGAGCATGCCGAGATCATCCAGGCCGTTCTCGACCGTGACTCGGCAGCAGCGGCCAGCGCTACGAGCAGCAACTATCTGCGGGGGCTTCGCCTCGGCGGGGAGGAGGCATGATGGTTCGCTCGGTGAACAGGATCGTGGAGGACCTGCGGGCCGATCACCGCACCGACCCCGATGCCGTCAACCTCTCCTCCGACACCCAGACCAGGCCGACCGGCGGCATGCGGCAGGCCATCGCGCAGGCGGTAGTCGGAGACGAGCAGACACGCTCCGACCCGACGACTCTGGCCCTGGAGGAACGGGTCGCCGACCTGCTCGGCCATGAGGCGGCCATCTTCCTGCCCTCGGGCACCATGTGCAATGAGATCGCGGTGCGGCTGCACGTGGGTCATGCGGGTGACGAGGTCCTGGCCGAGGCGTCGTCCCACCTGATCAACGCTGAGGCCGGCGGTCCCGCCGTGCTCTCGGGCGCGGTGCTCACTCCCATCCAGGGCGAACGTGGTGTCTTCACCGGTGACCGGCTGGCGAGCATGATCCGGCCGCCGGGCAACCGGTACACGCCGGTCACCCGGCTGGTGTCCGTCGAGCAGACCGCCAACGCCGGTGGCGGGCGCGTCTGGCCGCTGGACGCCATCCGGGAGGTCGCCGAGATCGCGAGGGAACGCGAGATCGCCACCCACCTGGACGGTGCGCGCCTGCTGAACGCCTCGGTCGCCGGCGGGGTCGAGCCGCGGAGCTACGCGAGCCTCTTCGACACCGCCTGGATCGACTTCTCCAAAGGTCTGGGCGCGCCGGTGGGGGCAGTGCTCGTGGGCAGCGCGAGCCTGATCGAGCAGGCATGGCGCTACAAGCAGATGTGGGGCGGCGCGCTTCGCCAGTCGGGCATGCTCGCCGCGGCGGCCCTGTACGCGCTCGACCACCATGTCGAGCGGCTGTCCGTGGATCACGCCAATGCCAAGGCACTGGCCGAGGGGCTGGCCGGCATCGACGGCATCGACATCGACCCGGCACATGCGGAGACGAACATCGTCTACTTCGAGGTCGACGACGCCCCCGCCTTCGAGGCCGGGCTCGCCGCGCATGGCGTGCTCGTCGGAGCCAAGGGACGCCGCCGCGTCAGGGCCGTCACCCACCTCGACATCACGGCGGACGACATCGCCGCCGCGATCGCGGCGGCCAGGAAAGTCATGGGAGAACGACGATGATGCACACGGCCCCGAGGCCGGATCCGGTGGCGAACCTGCCTCGCCTGTCCGCGCTGTTCGCGCAGGCGGGAGTGGACGCGCTGGTGGCCTCCAGCGTGGAGAACGTCATCTACCTCACCGGCTATGAACACTGGCCGCTGCACGTCTTCCGGGAGCACGACGTCTTCGCCGTGGTGCGGGCCGATGGGCGCCGCGCCCTGATCGCCCCCCGCAACGCGGGCGAATACCTCGCCATGTGCCCGCCCGACGACTGCGACCTGTACACCTACGGCGACTTCTTCGTGGCATCCGCCCCCTTCGAGGAGCTCTCGACGGTGGACCGGGCGCTGATGGCCGTCAGGCAGGAGCCACCACACGACGACACGGCCGCCCTCGCACTCGCCCGAGCCTTGCGCGACCTGGGCGTGGCCGGCCGGCGAGTGAGCATCGACGGCCAGGCCATGAGCGCGGGAGCGCGGGCCCGGCTGGCCGAAAGCCTCTCAGCGGTCTCCGAGGTCGACGGCAACACGCTGATGCGCGCCGTACGGCGGGTCAAGACCGCGACCGAGATCGAGCGCCTGCGCGAGGTGGCGCGCGCCACCGAGGGCGCGATGCGCTCCATGCTGGAGAGTGCGCGCGTCGGCGACTCCGAGCCGGAACTGGTCCGCCGCTTCCGGCACGCGGCGCTGGAACGCGGCATCGAGCCGGGACACTGCGAGACCAACATCGGCGAGCGCGCGGGCGGCTGTTTCCCACCCGACCCCGACGTCAGGGTGCGTGAAGGGGTGGCGATCAGGTCCGACTGCGGCGGACGGTTGCGCGGCTACTGGGCCGACACCGGACGCAACTCCTTCGTCGGCGACGTGCCGAGCGCACTGGTCAAGGCGCTGGACGCGACGCGAGCCGGCATGGAGACCCTGGCCGAACTGGTCAGGCCGGGCGTGGTCGTCTCGGAACTGGCGGCGGCGGGCATCGAGGCCGTCCGACGGGCGGGGCTCCCCGAATTCCGGCGTCACCACGTCGGGCACGGAATCGGCCTGGAGATGTACGAGCACCCCATCCTGAGCCCCCGGCCGGGCGGCGAACGCCACACCCTGATCGAGGGCGAGGTCATCAACCTCGAAGTGCCCTTCTACGCCGTCGGCATCGGCGGACTCCAACTGGAGGACACGGTGGTCGTCACCGCGAACGGCCCCGAGTTCCTCACCTCCGGCCCGAGCACGTGGACGCCGTGAGCGCCCTGCCATCCAGGGTCCTGCTCACCGGAGCGGCGGGCACCATCGGCACCTCATTGCGCGAAACCGCGCTCCGCCGGATCGCTCACCTCCGCCTCTCGGACCTCCGTCCCCTCGGCGCGACAGCGGCCCACGAGGAGTTCCTCCAGGCCGACCTCACCGACCTCGACCAGGTCAGGGCGGCCGTCCGCGGCATGGACGCGGTCATCCACCTCGGCGGCGTCGCCGATGAGACCGGTTTCGCCGCACTCAAGGGCCCTAACCTCGAAGGCGTCCGCAACGTGTTCGAGGCCTGCCGGCTGGAGCGGGTGCCACGGGTGATCAACGCCAGCTCCAACCGGGTCACCGGCTTCCACCCCGTGGACCGGACACTCGACGGGACGGAAGCCGTCCGCCCCGACGGCCTGTACGGCGCGACCAAGGCGTTCGGGGAGGCGCTGGCGAGCCTGTACGCCGACCGGTTCGGCCTCGACGTCGTCTCGGTCCGCATCGGTTCCTTCGAGGAGCGGCCGTCCGAACCGCGTCACCTGCGCACCTGGTTCAGCCCCGCCGACGCGGCCAGGCTCTACGAGGCGTGTCTGGCGGCGCCGGCTGGGTTCGGCCACATCGTGATCTACGGGGTCTCACGCAACACGCGCTCATGGTGGTCGCAGAACGCGGCCGCGAGAGCGCTCGGCTACGAGCCGCAGGACGACGCGGAGCGCTTCGCGCACCTCCTGCAGCCGTATGCCGAGCGTTACCAGGGGGGTCAGTACACGCACTACGAGTACGGAGGCTGGGCCGCCAGACCGGGCGCCGACTCCACTCTCTGATCGAAGGATCGCACCATGCTCACACCCCCCGCCCAACCCACTGCCACGCGTAAATCGCGGGTGATCGCCGCGGCTGCGGTCGGCACCATGCTGGAGTGGTACGACTTCTCCGTCTACGCGGCGCTGGCGACCTGGATCGCGGCCGCTTTCTTCCCCGCCGACACTCCTGGCGTCTCTCTGTTGAGCGCCCTGGCGGTGTTCGGCGTCGGCTTCCTGTTCCGCCCGCTCGGCGCCGTGGCCTTCGGCCACATCGGCGACCGGATCGGGCGCAAGGAGGCGCTCGCGCTGACCATCATCGTGATGGGCGTCTCCACCGCCCTGCTGGCCGTCGCCCCCACCCACGCGACCGCCGGCATCCTCGGCCCCGTTGTGCTGGTCGTGGCCCGCTGCGGGCAAGGCTTCTCCGGCGGCGGCGAGTTCGCGGGCGGCGCCTCCTTCCTCATCGAGCACGCGCCGGAGGGCCGCCGGGGCTTCTACGGCGCCATCCACTACATGGCGCTCATCGGCGGCAACCTGGTCGGCGCCGGCATCGTGGCGGGGCTGAGTTTCTCCCTCACCCAAGCGCAGATGGAGACCTGGGGATGGCGGGTGCCGTTCGTGATCGGGGCCGTCGCGGCCTTCGCCGGTCTCTACATCCGCCGCCGCCTGGGTGACACCCCGGTCATGGAGGGGGCCAAGAAGCAGGACGACATCCCCCGCTCACCCTTCATCGAGGCGCTGCGGAGCGACGGCCGCGCCGTCCTGCGCGGGATGGGCCTGGTCGTCGGGTTCACCATCATGAGCTACACCTACGTCAACATGCAGTCCTACATCGTCACCGTCTCCGACCTGTCGCAGGGCACGGCGGTGGCGCTCTACAGCCTCTCGCTGCTCGTCCAGCTCGGGATGATCGGCCTGTTCGGCCGCCTGTCCGACCGCGTCGGCCGCAAGCCCGTCCTCGTCGCGGGCGCGGCGCTGATGGTCGTGGTCACCTACCCGAGCTTCCTGCTCATCTCCTCGGGCTCCACCGGCCTGATCCTCGCCGGGCTGATGCTCATGGCGGTGGCGATCGCCGTCTACGCCGGCGCCTTCACCACCGTCATCACCGAGCTGATGTCCAGACGCACCCGATACACGGCTCTGGCGGTCAGCTACGGCTTCGCGGTGGCCATCTTCGGCGGCACCGCCGGCTTCGTGGTCGCCTGGCTGCGACAGGCGATGGGCTCCAGCCTCGCGCCCGCCCTGTTCGGCGTCGTGGCGGCGGTCATCACCCTCGTCACCGCGCTCACTACCCGTGAGACCCGGTTCGCCCGGCTCGAAGACTAGGAAAGGCCTGCCATGACATCCGGATCACCGGCCGGTGAGACGGTCATGACGATCGGTGGCCCCGTTCCCGCCGCCGAGCTCGGCGTCACCCTCATGCACGAGCACCTGTTCATCAACCAGATGCGAGAACAGCGGCGAGCAGGGCTCGTCAACGACCTGGACATGATCGTAGGTGAGGTCGGCAGGTTCGCCGGTGCGGGTGGCGGCACCATCGTCGAGCTGACCGTGGCGGAGCTGGCCGACGGCGCCGCCCCCGACCCGGCGGGCTGCCACACGCGTGAGGAGGCGGGCACCGGCTGCTCGTCCGGCAGCGCCCGCCCCCTCGCGAACGTGACCGCGCTGGCCCAGGTCGCGGCCAGGACCGGCGTCCGCCTGGTGCTGGGAACGGGCCATTATCGCGACCCCTACCTGGACCGCGACTGGTTCGACCGGCACTGCGCCGACAGCATCGCCGACGAGCTCGTCCGGGACATCCGGGAGGGCATCCCTGGGACCGGGGGGGTACGCGCCGGCATCATCGGCGAGATCGGCGCCGACAAGTGGTATCTGTCGGCCGCCGAGGAACGTTCCTTCCGCGCCGCGGCCCGGGCGCACCGCCGTACCGGTGTCCCGGTGACCACGCACGCCGCGCGGTGGCCGGTGGGCCTGGTCCAGCTCGACCTGCTGTGCGGGGAAGAGGGGGTGCCGCCGGAGCGGGTGATCATCGGTCACGTCGACACGGTGAAGGCGCCCCTGGAATACGCGCTCGATCTGGCCGCCAGGGGAGCCTGGGTGCAGTTCGACAACCTGCGCTCACGCCGCCCGCAGGACCTCGACCACCTGGCCTCCCGCGTCCTGGGCTTCGCCAGGGCAGGACGGCTGGATCGGCTGCTGCTCTCGCACGACCTGTGCACCACCGCCGACTGGCCGGACGAGGGCGGGGTCGGGCTCACCCACCTGCTCACCACCGTCAGAGGGCACCTGGTCGCCGCGGGCCTGGAGGAAGAGGAGTTCGACCAGCTCATGATCGACAACCCACGCCGCGCGCTGGCGGGCACATGACGGACGCCGTCACAACCGCCGTCTCCGCGCTGCGGGAGAACGGGGTCCAGGTCGAGACGGACAAGCGGCGGATCGCGGAGTACTCCTACGACGCGTCCAACTACCGCGTGCGGCCCGCCGCGGTCGCCTTCCCCCGCGACGCCGGCGAGGTGACCCTGATCGCACAGCGGTGCCACGCGGCGAACCTGCCCCTGACCGGCCGCGGCGGCGGCACGTCCATGGCGGGCAACGCGATCGGCCCCGGGCTCGTCATCGACTTCTCCCGGTACCTGAACAGAATCCTGGAGATCGACGAACAGCAGGCGACCGCGCGCGTGGAGGCCGGTGTCGTACTCAGCGACCTGGCGCGCGAAACGGAGGCCGCCACCTGCGGGAGGCTCACGTTCGCGCCCGATCCCTCCTCCAGGACCAGGGCGACCATCGGCGGTGCCGTCGGCAACGACGCCTGCGGCAACCGCTCCGTGCGGCACGGCAGGACGTCCGACCACGTGCTCTCGCTGGACGTGGTGACCGCCGACGGCCTGCGCCTGACCGCGCACCGCGGCGGCCTGACCGCGACCGACCCCGGCGACACGGCGTCCGCCCGCAGGGCCGCCGAGCTGTCGGCCGGGCTCGGCGATCTGGCCCGCCACCACCTGGCCGCCCTACGCACCGAGCTGAGCAGGATCCCGCGCCAGGTGTCCGGCTTCCACCTGGGGCACCTGCTGCCGGAGAACGGCTTCGACGTGGCGCGCTCCCTGGTCGGCAGCGAGGGAGCGTGCGCGCTGGTGGTCGCCGCCACGGTCCGGCTGGTCCCGGTGGCGCCCGCGACACGACTGCTGTGCCTGGGCTACCGGGACGTGGTCGAGGCGGCCATGGACGTCGAGACGATCTTGCAGTTTCGGCCAACCGCCGTGGAGGGCATGGACCGGGTGATCGTCGACACGATGCGGCGGCGGCGCGGGCACGAGTCGGTCAGCGGGCTGCCGGAGGGCGAGGCGTGGTTGTATGTCGAACTCGACGGCGATCACCTCGCCGCCGTCGACGACTCCGCCGCCGACCTGATGCGCCGCCTGGTCGTGGCGGGACGGCTGGTCGACGGGCGGGTGGTCGACAGCGCCGACGATCGCGCCTCGCTGTGGCGGGTGCGCGAGGACGGCGCCGGGCTGTCCAGCCGGCTGCCACCGCAGGCTCTGGATGAGTCGTCGAGGGATGAGTCGTGGCCCGGTGAGGAGTCATGGCCGGGCTGGGAGGATTCGGCCGTCGCACCGGAACGCCTGGCGGCCTACCTCGCCGACCTGCGCGAGTTGCTGTCCGCGCACGGGCTGCGAGGGGTGATGTACGGGCACTTCGGGGCCGGCTGCGTCCACATGCGGGTCACCTTTGACCAGCGCACGAGCCAGGGCAGGCGCGTGATGCGCGACTTCCTGCGCGCCGCGGCCGAGCTCGTCGTCTCCCACGGCGGCTCCCTGTCCGGTGAGCACGGCGACGGACAGGCCCGATCCGAGCTGCTGCCGCTCATGTACTCCGCTGAGATGATCACCGCCTTCGAGGAGTTCAAGGACCTCTGGGACCCCGACGGCCTGCTCAACCCGGGCACCATCGTGCGCGCGGGCAGCCCGACCGGCGAGCTCGCACTCGCCGAGGTGCCGGACCGGGGCTGGGAGACGGCCTTCGACTTCGCTCCCGTCCACAGCGTCGCCCCCTTCGCCCATGCGGTCCAGAGTTGCGTGGGCGTGGGCCGCTGCCGTACCACCGGCGGGGGTTTCATGTGCCCGAGCTACCGCGCCACCCGAGACGAGAAGGACTCCACCCGCGGCAGGGCACGGGTCCTGCAGGAGATGCTCAGAGGAGACAGCGGCTGGCGCTCGGAAGACGCGCGCGAGGCACTGGACCTGTGCCTGTCCTGCAAGGCGTGCTCCAGCGACTGCCCCACCGGGGTCGACATGGCGACCTACAAGGCCGAGTTCCTCCACCACTACTACCAGGGCCGGCCACGCCCGGTCTCCCACTACAGCCTCGGCTGGCTCCCGCGGTGGCTGCGTGTCACCGGACGGCTCGCGCCGGCGGTGAACGCGCTGCTGGCCACCCGGCTCGGACCCCATCTGGCCCGGCTCGGCGGCGTGGCGCCCGGCAGGGCCCTGCCCCGCTTCGCCGGAAGGCGAGAGCTGAGCCGCGCCCTCGGCCGGCCGGGCCCGTCCGGCGGGCCCGACGGGCTCGTGCTGGTCGTGGACAGCTTCACCAAGGGCTTCCGCCCGCACGTGGCCGGTGCGGCGGCGCGGGTGCTGCGCACCGCCGCGGACTCCGTCGAATGCCGGAGCGACGTATGCTGCGGCCTCACGTGGATCTCCACCGGGCAGTTGCGCGCCGCCGCCGAACGGCTCAGCCGGACGGTCGAGCTCCTCGACGACGGCACCGACCGGCCCATCATCGTGCTCGAACCGAGCTGCGCGGCGGCTCTGACCAAGGACCTGCCCGAGCTCGTCGGCACCCCGGCCGCCCGCAGGGTGGCCGCCCGGGTGCGCGGCTTCTCGGCGATCGTGACCGAGTTGGCCGCGGCAGGCTGGCGGCCCCGGCCCGCCGCCGACCGGGCGCCGGACGGCGTCGCGGTCCAGACCCACTGCCACGAGTACGCGGTCCTCGGCGCGGCCCACCAACGCCAGGCTCTCCAGGTGGCCGGCGTCACAGTCGCGCGAGAGTCGGCCGGCTGCTGCGGCGTGGCCGGCAACTTCGGCTTCGAGGCCCAGCACTTCCAGATGAGCATGCGGGTCGCCGAGCAGTCCCTGGCCCCCGCCCTGCGCGACACGCCCGGCCTGCCGGTGCTGACCGACGGGTTCAGCTGCCACATGCAGGTGCGCCAGCTCGACCCCGGCAGGACGGCCATGCACCTGGCCGAGCTGCTCGACCCCGCTCCAGAAGAAAGGCACCACCCATGACCACGCACGGCCTGTTCATCGACGGCACGTGGGGCCCGGCCGCATCCGGGCGGACCTTCGCCGTAGAGAACCCGGCGACCGGCGAGACCATCGCCATGGTCGCCGACGGCGACGGCGACGACGCCCGCCGCGCTATCGAGGCCGCGGGCGCACGGCAATCCGACTGGTCGCGAAGCGCGCCGCGCGAGCGCGGAGAGATCCTGCGCCGCACCTACGAGATCATCATGAACCGCGCGGACGAGCTGGCAGCCCTCATCACCGCCGAGATGGGCAAGCCGCTGGCCGAAGCGCGCGGCGAGGTGATGTACGGCGCCGAGTTCTTCCGATGGTTCGCCGAGGAAGCGGTCAGGATCGGGGGCGACCACACTCTCAGCGGAGACGGACGCACCCGCATCCTGGTGACCAAGGGCCCGGTCGGGCCGTGCGTGCTGGTGACCCCGTGGAACTTCCCGCTCGCCATGGGCGCGCGCAAGATCGGCCCGGCCGTCGCCGCCGGCTGCACCATGGTGTTCAAGCCGGCCGAGCAGACGCCGCTCACCTCACTCGCTCTGACCCGCATCCTCACCGAGGCGGGACTGCCGGCGGGAGTGCTGAACGTCGTCACCACCTCCGACCCCGGCGGCGTGGTCGGCCCGTGGATGAGCAGCGGCATCGCCCGGAAGATCAGCTTCACCGGGTCCACCGACGTCGGCAGGCTGCTGCTCGCCCAGGCCGCCGAGAACGTCATGCGTTCGTCCATGGAGCTGGGCGGCAACGCGCCCTTCCTCGTCTGCGAGGACGCTGCCCTCGACCGCGCCGTCGAGGGCGCCGTGACCGCGAAGATGCGCAACATGGGCGAGGCGTGCACGGCCGCCAACCGGTTCTTCGTCCACCGGTCCGTGGCCGGCGAGTTCAGCGCCAAGCTGGGCGAGCGCCTGTCGGCGCTCAAGGTCGCCGACGGCGCGGCCCGAGGAGCCGAGGTCGGGCCGCTCATCGACCGGGCCGGGATGGAAAAGGTCGAACAGCTGGTGGACGACGCGGTAGGCAGGGGCGCGTCGGTCGTCGTGGGCGGATCGCGGCTCAGCGGCAGCGGCTACTTCTACGCCCCCACGGTGCTTGCCGACGTGCCCCCGGACGCCGCGCTGATGTCCACCGAGATCTTCGGCCCCGTGGCGCCGATCATCCCGTTCGACGACGAGGAGGAGGCCGTGCGGCTGGCCAACGACACCGAGTGGGGACTGGTCGGCTACGTGTTCACCACGGACCTCGACCGCGCCTTCCGGATCGGCGAGGCGCTGGACGTCGGCATGGTGGGCGTCAACACCGGCCTGGTCTCCAACCCAGGGGCTCCCTTCGGTGGCGTCAAGCATTCCGGCCTGGGCAGAGAAGGCGGACGAGCCGGGATCGAGGAGTATCTGGAGAGCAAGTATCTGGCCATTCCCCGTTCCTGATGGCACCGTCAGACCGCGGCGAAGGAACCCCCTCGAACGGCCAACGGGCGAGCTGAGCTGAAACCAGGAAGCTGATTTCCCAGTTCAGGACGTATATGGCGGCTGGTGCCACGTTGGTTAACGGCACCCCGTGTGGGACAACGTGTTCGCCGGTCTCCTGATCGGCCTGCGGGAGGGCCTGGAGGCGGGGCTGGTCGTCTCGGTCCTCGTCGCCACGCTCGTGCGCTCGGGTGAACGCGGCAGGCTGCCGCATGTGTGGACCGGAGTCCTGGCCGCCGCCGGGATGTCGATGGGCTTCGGCGCGGTGCTGTCCTTCACCTCCGCCGCCATGTCAGGCGAGGCCCAGGAGATCTTCGGCGGGACGCTGAGCCTCGTCGCCGTGGTCTTCGTCACCATCATGGTCTTCTGGATGCGCCGCTCGGCCCGCAGCTTCTCCGGCGAGCTGAAGCAGAAGGTGACCGCCGCGCTGACCATGAGCTCCGGCGTGCTGATCCTCACCTCCTTCCTGGCCGTGGGCCGCGAGGGGCTGGAGACGGCGCTGTTCCTGTGGACGACCGCGCAGGCCGCCGGCGAGTCCGCCGGCCCCCTGACGGGCGCCGCGATCGGCCTGCTGCCGGCCGCCGCCCTGTGCTGGAGCCTGTACCGGCGGGTGCTGCGCCTGAACCTGACCCGTTTCTTCACCATCACCGGCGTCGTCCTCATCGTCATCGCCGCAGGCGTGCTCGGCTACGGCTTCCGCGACCTGCAGGAGAGCGGGCTGCTGCCGGGCGGGGAGTCCTTCGCCGTCGACCCCGGCTCCTGGTACGCCACCCTGGTGCAGGGCACCTTCACCCTGACGCCGAAGATGACCTGGCTGCAGGTCGCCGCCTACGCCGCCTACCTCGTCATCACGATGACGTTCTTCCTGCGCGGCACCACCGCCTCCGCACCGGCCCCGGCGGCCGGAGCCGGGGAGGACGCCGGGCGCCGCCTGCCGCTTCGCCGCGATGGAGGTCCCCGGCCTGCTCACCGACGACATCCGGGACTTCTTCCGGCCGCTGCGCCGACCCGCGACCCGCGTCGTCCCCGGGCGGAAGCCGTCCCTGGGGCGGGCCGTCCGCCCGCTCCGGGATCGAGTCCGGCACGCCCGGTCCGGGGCGGGCGGGTCCGGGGTGATGTCGTGACCGTGGCGGCTGAGTTGTTAGGGTGTGCGGCGGAGTGCCGGGAAGTCTGGTCGGCGTGCCTGCACCCTGTCCGCCACCCCTGGAAGACACCTCATGGTCCTGCTTCTCGCGTTCGCCGCGCTCCTGCTGCTCGCGGTCCTGATCTCCAGCCTGGCCAACCGGACGATCCTGTCGACGGCCGCGCTGTTCCTGGTCGCCGGGTTCGTCCTCGGCGACGGAGTGCTGGGCGTGGTGCCCCTGGCCGCCGGCGACGAGGTGGTGTCCACCCTCGCGGAGCTGGCGCTGTTCGCGGTGCTCTTCACCGACGGCATGCGCGTGGGCTGGCAGGATCTGCGCGGCGCCTGGCGGCTGCCCGGCCGGGCGCTGGGCTGGGGCCTGCCGCTCACCCTGATCGTCACCGCGCTGGCCGCCCACTACGTGGTGGGCCTGGGCTGGATCGAGTCACTGCTCCTCGGCGCGATCCTGGCGCCCACCGACCCGGTGTTCGCCGCCGCCCTCGTCGGCAACGAGAAGGTGCCGCCCCGGCTGCGCCAGCTGCTCAACGTCGAGTCCGGCGTCAACGACGGCCTGGCGCTGCCGTTCGTCATGGTGTTCCTGGCCGTGGCGGTGGGCTCCGGCGACCTGCACCTGGGCGGGCTGTCCATGGAGCTGGGCGTCGGCGTGCTGATCGGCGTCGCCGTGCCGTGGCTGGCGATCAAGCTGGAAAGCAGCCGCTGGTTCGCCGCCTCCCACCACTACGAGCCGCTCAACGCCGTGGCGATCGGGCTGCTGGTGCTGGCGCTGGGCAAGGTCACGCACGGCAACCTGTTCCTGGCGGCGTTCTGCGCCGGCATCACCGTGGCCACCTTCGGCGAGCGGCAGCGCGAGTCCTTCGAGCGGTTCGGCGAGCTGATCGCCGAACTGCTCAAGCTGGCGGCGCTGCTGGTCTTCGGCGCGCTCATCTCCCCCGCCCTGCTGGGATCGGTCGGCTGGCAGGGCTGGCTGTTCGCCGTCCTGGCCCTGGTGCTGGCCCGCCCCCTGGCCATCTGGGTCTCCTTCATCGGCTCCCGGCTCACCACCCGGGAGGTCGCGGCGGTGATGTGGTTCGGGCCCAAGGGCTTCGCCTCGGTCGTCTACGGCCTGATCGTGCTGGCCTCCGGCATCGCCGCCGCCCAGGAGGTCTTCCAGCTGGTGGCGGTGACGATCGTGCTGTCGATCCTGCTGCACTCCTCCACCGACGTCGTCGTGGCCCGCTCGTTCGACGACGAGCACGACACACCCGCCTGGTACGGCACGGCCCGCCGGATCCGCTCCCGCCTCTCCGGAGCGAAGAGCCCATGACGCGCTCCAGCCTCACCCGGGCCGTCCTGGCCGGCTTCCGGCATCCGGCGCAGGTCGTCGCCGCCGCCTTCGCCGCCGCCGTCGCGACCGGCACCGCGCTGCTGTCGGCGCCGTTCGCCACCACCGACGGCAGACCCGCCGATCTTCTGGACGCGTTCTTCACCGCGACCTCCGCCGTCTGCGTCACCGGGCTCGCCACCGTCGACACCGCCCAACACTGGTCGCCCATGGGCGAGGTCGTCATCCTGGTGCTCGTGCAGGCCGGCGGGCTGGGCATCATGACCCTGGCGACCCTGCTGGCCGTGCTGGTCACCGGGCGGCTGGGCCTGCGCGCCCGGATGCTGGCCCAGGCCGAGACCAAGACCATGCAGCTGACCGGGCTGCGCCGCCTGATCGGCCAGGTGGTGGCGTTCAGCCTGACGGCCGAGGTGATCACCGCCGTGGTGCTGGCGGCGCGTTTCTCCGCCGGCTACGGCGAGCCGTTCGGCCGCGCGGCGTACCTGGGCGTCTTCCACGCGGTGTCGGCTTTCAACAACGCCGGGTTCGCCCTGTGGCCCGACAGCCTCGTCCGCTTCGCCGCCGACCCGTGGATCTGCCTGCCGGTCGCGGCGGCCGTCATCGTCGGCGGGCTGGGTTTCCCGGTGGTGTTCGAACTGGTGCGCTCCTGGCGGCGGCCGCGGACCTGGTCGGTGCTGACCCGCCTGACCGTGACGATCACCGTGTTGCTGCTGGTCTTCGGCACGCTGACGATCACCGCCGCCGAGTGGTCCAACCCCGCCACCCTCGGCGCGCTGGACCGCGACGACCGGCTCCTGGCCGGCTTCTTCACCGGGACGATGCCGCGCAGCGCCGGGTTCAACAGCCTCGACATCACCCAGCTGCACCCCTCCAGCCTGCTGATCATCGACGTGCTGATGTTCATCGGCGGCGGCAGCGCCGGCACCGCCGGCGGCATCAAGGTGACCACCTTCGGGGTGCTGGCCTTCGTCGTGTGGACCGAGCTGCGCGGCGAGAGCCGGGTCAACGTCGGCCGCCGCCGGCTGGGCGAGGGCGTGCAGCGCCAGGCGCTGGCGGTGGCGCTGCTGGGGCTGGCGCTGGCGGCGGGAGCGACGTATCTTCTGATGCTGCTCACCCCCCACCGCCTGGAGCTCGTACTGTTCGAGGCGATCTCGGCGTTCGCCACGGCCGGCCTGTCCGCCGGCGTCACCGCGGAGCTGGCCTCGCCCGGCCAGGTGCTGATCGCGCTGCTGATGTTCATCGGCAGGGTGGGGCCGCTGACCTTGTTCTCCGCGCTCGCGCTGCGCGAGCGCACCCGCCACTACGAGCTGCCCGAGGAGAGGACCATCGTTGGCTGACAGCAGGAACGACGCGGTGGTGGTGATCGGCCTGGGCCGCTTCGGCGGCTCGCTGGCCCTGGAGCTGGCCCGCGGAGGCACCGAGGTGCTGGCCATCGACAGCCGCGCCAAGATCGTGCAGTCCATGGCCGGCCGCCTCACCCACGTGGTGGCGGCCGACTCCACCGACCTGGAGGCATTGCGCCAGCTCGGCGTCGCCGACTTCCACCGGGCGGTGGTGGCCATCGGCACCCACCTGGAGTCGAGCATCCTGACCACCTCCCTGCTGGCCGAGCTGGAGGTCGACGACATCTGGGCCAAGGCCGTCAGCCGCGAGCACGGGCGCATCCTGCAGCGCGTCGGCGCCCACCACGTGATCCTGCCCGAGCACGACATGGGCGAGCGGGTGGCCCACCTGCTCAACGGGCGGATGCTCGACTTCATGGAGGTCGACGACGACTTCGCGCTGGCCAAGACCCGCCCGCCGCGCCAGTACGTCGGCGTGCCGCTGGGGCAGACCAACCTGCGCCGCAAACACGGGGTGACGGTGGTGTGCGTCAAGAGCCCGGGTGAGGAGTTCACCTACGCCGGCGCCGACACGGTGCTGACCTACGGCGACGTCATCGTCATCGCGGGCCGGACCGGCCAGGTCGAGCGGTTCGCCGACCTGCCCTAGTTCGGGACGGCACGGATTCCGGCGTCGAGGGCGTCGGCGCGGGTTCACCGGCGGAATTCCGCGAATCCTTGCCGACGAGAACCAGGAAGGTGTACACCCTGGACATCCCGTGCAGGGTGTACACCTCGTATGTATGGTGGGGCCATGACGAACGACGCACTGGGCATCGTCGAGGCCCGCAACAACCTCGGTGTCCTGGTGGCCCGCGCCGCCCATCGCCGCGAGGCCACCCGCATCCGCCGCTCCGCCGGCGAACGCGCCGTCCTCATCTCCGAAGAGGACTACGAAGAACTGCTGCGCCTGCGCCGGGAACAGGAAGTCGCCGGCGTCGCCGCGGCGATCGCCGCCCACGGCCGCGGCGAGACGGACATGGCCGCCTACGACAGCGCGGCCGACCTGTACGCCGACCTCGGCCTGCCCGCCCCGGGCGAGCACGCTTGAAGCGCCGTCTCCTGCTCGCCCCCGCCGTGCGGGAGCTGCTGCGCGATGCCTCGCCGGGCCTGCGCGCCACGATCGCCGACACCCTCCTCGACCTCACCGCCGACCCCGAGCCCATCGGGGCCCGGCCGTACGGCGGCATCCCGGACGCCTTCGAGCTCCGCGCCGAGACGTTCCGCCTGATCTACACCCGGGGCGGCGACCACGTGTCGGTGTGGGTCCTGCGGATCAACACCTGACTGGCGCGAATCCGCCGCTCCCGGCGCCTGGGCCCGCCCACGCCGATGTGAGCCGGGGCGCGGTAGCATCCGCCGTGGTCACCTCCGGCCCGCCGGGCCGGGTGGGCCGCGGGGGCTGTCGGGGTTTCGTTGGGATTCGCATTCACGGGGCGGGACGGCTGCATGGCTCGGGAGCATCGAGGCGACGATGACGGCGCGGACACGACCGGCGCGGCGGACGGGCCGGTCCTGGACGGCGTCGCCCTGCCGGCGAGCCTTGCGCCCGGCGGGCCCACCCCGGGCGGGCTCGTCCCGCAGGGGCCCGCCGCGCGGGGGTCCGTCCCGGCGGAGCGCGGGCCGTTCACGCCGGAGGGCCTCGGGAACCCCGCCGACGACGTCCTGACCGAGGAGGCGGCGCGGCTCGTGGCGGCCGCCCCGGCGGCCAACACCAGGCGCGCCTACGACCGCGCCTGGAAGACCTACCTCACCTGGTGCGCCGGCAGCGGCCGTACCCCGCTGCCGGCCAGCGCCGCCACCCTGGCCAGCTTCGTGGCGCACCTGGCCGGGCGCGGCATGGCCCCGGCCAGCGTGGAGCAGGCGCTGGCGTGCGTGCTGTCGGCGCACGGCCGGGCCGGGCTGGCCAGGCCGCACACCACCGCCGCCCGCGACGTGCTGCGCGCCCACCGCCGCGCCTGGGCGGGGGCGGGCAACACGGTCCGCCAGGCCCCGCCGATCACCGTGGAGATCCTGCGCGACCTCGTCCACCACACCCCCGCCGACACGGCGGTGGGGCTGCGGGACCGGGCGGCGCTGGTCCTGGGTTTCGCGCTGATGGGCCGCCGCTCGGAGCTGTCGGCACTGGACCAGGAGCACCTGACGTTCGGCGCTCGCGGCGTGGAGGTGTTCATCCCCATGTCCAAGACCGACCAGGACGCCGCCGGCGCGACCGTCTCGGTCCCCTACGGCTCGCACCCGCAGACCTGCCCGGTGCGGGCCGTGCAGGCGTGGCTGGGCGAGCTGCACGCGCGCGGCCTCACCGGAGGGCCGCTGCTGCGGCCGGTCGACCGGTTCGGCCGGATCGCCGGCACGCCGGGCTGGGCCGGGCGCGGCGGGCCGAGGCTGTCGGGCACCACGCTCAACCAGATCGTCAAGGACGCCGCCCGCCGCGCCGGACTGGCCGACGCCGAACGCTACAGCGCCCACAGCCTGCGCGCGGGCGGGGCGACCACGCTGGCCGAGGCGGGCGTGCCGGCCGCGCGCATCGCCCTGCAGGGGCGCTGGCGGCCGACCTCGCCGACCGTGCACGGCTACATCCGCGCCGTCGACCGCTGGCGGGACAACCCGATGGGCCGCGCCGGGCTGTGACGCGCGGGCCGGCGCGGGCCTGCGCCGGCCGGGTCACGGAGGGGTCCCGGGTGGTCTCCTGACGGCTTCCCCGCGGCTTCCGGAGGCGGGAAGGCCGGGCCGCCGGCGCGGACGAAGGACCCGGCCTTTAGGGACCTCCGGCCTTTGCGCGCACCGGGCGCGGCGGCGTGCAATTGGGATGAGAGAAATCCCGATCAGTCACGGAGGACCAGATGAGCATGCTGATGCGTCAGGAGCGGGGTCTCTTCCCCGAGCTGCTCGACTGGCTGGACGCCCCGTTCGCCACCATGCGCACGCAGGGACAGGGCATACGTTTCGAGGACTACCTGCACGGTGACCGCTACGTGCTGCGGGCCGAGCTGCCGGGCATCGAGCCGGATGACATCGAGATAGACGTGAACAACGGGGTGCTGACGATCCACGCCGAACGCCGGGTCGAGGAGAAGGAACGGCACCGGACGGAGTTCCGCTACGGCTCCTTCACCCGGTCCATCGTCCTGCCGCCCACGGCCGACGAGAAGGACGTCGAGGCGATCTACGACAAGGGCGTCCTCGAGGTCAGCCTGAAGCTCGGCGCGCCGGAGGAGAAGAGCAGGCGCATCCCGGTCCACGCCAAGAAGGCGGTCCAGGCCAAGGCCCAGACCGGCAGGCAGTCCGGCAAGCAGTAACGACCCGGGGAAGGCGGCTCCCGGAGCCGGGACGTCCCGTGCGGCAGCCCACCCCGCGGGCGCATCCGGCGCGTGCGGCCGCTTCGGAGTGGGATATCCACCTCCAGCGGGGTATGCCGCCTGCGGCAGGCGGACCGGCGGGAGCGGGGCCGGCCGGAACCGGGCGCCGGTGCGGACGCCCGTCCGCACCGGCGCCGTCTGCTGCCGGATGCAGGAGGACCTCAGTTGGGAGGATGTACATGAGTGAACGCCAAGCCGCCCCCGGCGACCTGGGCCGGCGGGTGGCGCAGCGCCGCGGCGAGCTCGGTCTGGACCGCCGGCAGCTGGCCGACCGGGCGGGGATCGACCCCGGATACCTCGACTACCTGGAGGTGAGTGCGGCGTCGGCGTCCACCGAGACGGTGAACAAGCTGGCCGCGGCGCTGGAGACAAGCAGTGACGAGCTGCTCGGCGGGACGATGGACCTGCCGCCCGGCCGCGGCCGTCCCGCCCCCCGCCCGGTGCTGGAGAAGCTGGAGCCGGCCGAGTGCCTGCGGCTGATCGCGCCGGGCGGCGTGGGGCGGGTGGCCTTCGCCCAGCCCGACGGCCCGACGATCCTGCCGGTGAACTACGTGGTCCACGACGGCTCGGTGGTCTTCCGGACCGCCTCCGGCGGCCCGCTGGACGACAATCTGCGCACCGGCGTGCGGGGTGTGGAGTTCAAGGTCGCCTTCGAGATCGACCGGCTCGACGAGGCCGGCCGGGAGGGCTGGAGCGTGCTGGTGCGCGGCGGCGCCCACCACGTCTCCGACGAGGAGCGGGCGGCGGTCGCCGCGGTGGACGTCCGGCCGTGGGCGGGCGGCGAGCGCGAGCTGTTCGTCAGGATCTCCCCCACCGAGATCAGCGGGCGGCGCATCCGGCACGCCTCCTGAGGCGCCGCGCCGCGTGGACGACCCGCGTGCCCGCGGACGCGGGCCGCGCCGGGGAGGCCGGGGCGCGTCCGCCCGCGCGCCCCGCCGGCGGCCTCGATCTCCGCACCGGTATTAGTATCCCGGCATAGCCGGGATTAGTATCGCAGGCATGGTGAGAACCCCATTGACCCCGTGGGAGCGGCAGCGCGGGGAACGCTTCGGCGCGATACTGCGCCGCGCCCGCGGCGGCCGCAGCATGGTGGAGGTCGCCGCGGCCGCCGGGGTGTCGGCGGAGACGCTGCGCAAGATCGAGACCGGCCGGGCGCCGACCCCGGCCTTCTTCACCGTCGCGGCGCTGGCCGCGGCCCTGGGAATGTCCCTGGACGAGCTGGCCGCCGCCTGCGCGTCCGGCACCGGAGAGGAGGGACGGGCCCTGTCGGCCTGACCCCGTCACCGGGCGTACGCCCCGGGCACGGGAGGACGGGCGCGCCCCGGGCCGGGCCGTCCCTACCGGGCCGCGCCTACCGGGCCGCGCCTGCTGAGCGGCGGCGGAGAGCGGCGGCTCAGCCGGCGCCGGGCGGCCGCCGGTCCCGCCGCAGGAACCGCACCTCGGCGGCGTTGCCGCACCGGGCGATCGCCGCCTCGTACGCCGTCGCGGCCTCCTCCCCCCGCTCCAGCCGCTCCAGCAGGGCGGCCCGTACGGCGTGCCACAGGTGGTAGCCGTCCAGGCCCAGGCCGTCCACCAGCGTCAGCGCCGCCCGCGGCCCTTCGACCTCGGCGACGGCGACCGCCCGGTTGAGCGCCACCACCGGCGTCGGCGCCACCGCCAGGAGCTGGTCGTACAGGGCGAGGATCTGGCGCCAGTCGGTGTCCTGCGCCTCCCGGGCGTCGCCGTGGACCGCCTGGATCGCCGCCTGGATCTGGTACGGGCCGGGCCGGCCCAGCCGCAGGCACCGGCGGACGATGTCCTGTCCCTCGGCGATCAGGGTGCGGTCCCATCGGGTGCGGTCCTGTTCGGCCAGCACCACCAGGTCGCCGCCGGGCGTGGTACGCGCCTCGCGCCGCGACTCGGCCAGCAGCATCAGCGCCAGCAGCCCCGCCGCCTCCGGCTCGTGCGGCATCAGGCCGGCCAGCAGCCGGCCCAGCCGTACCGCCTCGGCGCAGAGCCCGGAGCGGACGAGCAGCTCGCCGCCGCTGGCGGCGTAACCCTCGTTGAAGATCAGGTAGATCACCGCCAGCACCGCCCGCAGCCGGCCGGGCAGCTCGGCGGCGGGCGGGACGCGGTAGGCGATCCCGGCGTGGCGGATCTTGGCCTTGGCCCGTACCAGCCGCTGGGCCATGGTCTGCTCCGACACCAGGAAGGCGCGGGCGATCTCGGCGGTGGTCAGCCCGCCCAGCAGCCGCAGCGTCAGCGCCACCTGCGCGCCGGTGGCCAGCGCCGGATGGCAGCAGGTGAAGATCAGCCGCAGCCGGTCGTCGAGCACCCCGTCCTCGTCCCAGGGCGCCTCCTGCCGGGGCCCGCGGGCGTGCAGCAGGGCCGCCTGGGCGTGCCGGTCGGCGCGCAGGGCCTCCCGGCGCAGCCGGTCGATCGCCCGGTTGCGGGCCGTGGTGATGATCCACCCGGCGGGGCTGGGCGGCACCCCGGCCGACGGCCAGCGCCGCGCCGCGGCGGTGAACGCCTCCTGCACGGCCTCCTCGGCGACGTCCAGGTCACCGAACAGGCCGGTCAGCACGGCCACCGCGCGGCCGTGCTCGGCGCGGAAGGTCCGCTCCAGCTCACTGAGGACGGGGCCGGTCACGGGCGGTCAGCCGGCGGGCTCGTCGAGCAGCGGCCGTACCTCCACCGGCAGGGTGGTGGCCCGGGCGTAGCGGCGGCCCCACTCCAGGGCGGTGTCCAGGTCGGGGGCCCGGATGACGGTGAACCCGCCGAAGTGCTCCTTGGCCTCGGCGAAGGGGCCGTCGCTGAGCAGGGTCTCACCGTCGGTGACGCGCACCACGGTGGCGGTGGCCGGCGGGTGCAGGCCGGCGGCGAACACCCAGGCCCCGGCGGCCCGCAGCTCCTCGCCCAGCGCGTCCACCTCCCGCATGACCGGCTCCAGCACCTCCGGTGGCGGGGTGCCCTCCGGCTGGTACATGCTGATCAGGTATCGCCTCATCCGGTCTTCCTCCTCGGGAGTCCAGGGCCGGCCACTTCTCCGGGCCGGCCCCCTCATCCTCTACACGAACCGGCCGCGCCGGAATCGACAGGTACGGCCGCCGGAATCGGGCGCCGCCCTCACCCGGCCGCGGGCTGGGGCACGGCCGCCCCCTCGGCCGTCGTGCCGGCGGTGGTCCCGGCGGGGTCCGGGGCCGGGGCTCCGCCGCGGCGGAAGGCCAGCGCGGAGACGACCGCCAGGACGGTGAAGACGGCGGCCCCGAGCCAGGCGACGGTGGTCAGCCCACCGGCGAAGGCGGTGCGGGCGCCCTCCAGCAGCTCGGCGCCCGCCGCGGCGGGCAGCCGGCCGGCCGCGGCCACCGCGCCGGCGACGCTCTCGCCCGCGGCGCCGGCGGGGACGCCGCCCGGCAGGGCCTCGGCCAGCCGGTCGCGGTAGACGAACGCCGCCAGGCTGCCCAGGGTGGCGACCCCCAGGGCCACGCCGAACTCGCCGCTGGCCTCCGACAGCGCGGCCGCCGCGCCGGCCTTCTGCGGCGGGGCCGAGCCCAGCATCAGGTTCATCGTCATCGGCATGGGCAGCGCGACGCCGCCGGAGGCCAGGATGAGGCCCGCCACCAGCAGGTACAGCCCGCCGGTGCCGGAGATCTGGGTGTGCAGCACCAGCCCGCACGCCGCCGTGGCCAGCCCGGCCGACATCACGTACGCCGGGCGGATCCTGCGGGCCAGCAGCGGCGACAGCAGGGAACCGGCGATCATCGCGATGTTCTGCGGCACCAGCCACAGCCCCGCTTCCAGCGGCGACAGCCCTTCGACGGCCTGCAGGTAGGTGGTGGACATCAGCGTCACCCCGGCCATGACGATCCCGGCCAGCAGCATGACGCCCAGCGCCGTGCTGAAGGAGCGGCTGGACAGCAGGCGCAGGTCCAGCAGCGGGTCGGCCAGGCGCCGCTGGCGGCGGACGAACAACACGGTGAAGACCGCCCCGGTGGCGACGGCCGCGGCGGGCAGCGGCTGCCAGCCGCCGCGGGCCGCCTCCTTGAGGCCGTAGATGACCGGCAGGATCGCCGCCAGTGACAGCGCGACGCTCGTCAGGTCCACCCGGCCGGCGCCGGGGGCGCGGTACTCGGGCAGCAGGCGGGGGCCCGCGGCCAGCAGCAGCGCCATCACCGGGACGGCCGGCAGGAACACCGAGCCCCACCAGAAGTGCTGCAGCATCAGCCCGCCGACCAGCGGGCCCAGGGCCATGCCGCCCATGAAGCAGCTGAACCACACGCTGACCGCCAGCTGCATCTGGCGCGGGTCGGCGAACATGTTCCGGATCAGGGCCATGGTGGAGGGCATCATCGTCGCCCCGGACACGCCCAGCAGGGCGCGCGCGGCGATCAGCATCGCCGGGGTGGTGGAGAAGGCGGCCAGCACCGCGGCGGCCGCGAAGACGACCGCGCCGATCAGGAGCAGCCTGCGGCGGCCGATCCGGTCGCCGAGCGTGCCCATCGTGACCAGGAACCCGGCGAGCATGAACGAGTAGATGTCCAGGATCCACAGCTGCTGGGTGGCGTCGGCCCCCAGCCCGGCGCTCAGGTGCGGCAGGGCCAGGTACAGGATGCTGACGTCCAGCGACAGCAGCAGCGTGGGCAGGGCCAGTACGGCCAGCGCGGTCCACTCCCGGCGCGTGGCCCGCGCTCCGGGTGCGGGGAGGGCGGTGGCGGTCATCGTCCGGTCTCCTCGCCGGCCGGGTGCCCGGCCAGGTGCTCGGCCAGCCGGTCGAAGAACAGCAGCCAGCCGTCGCGGGCGGCGCGGGCGTGCGCGGGGTCGGTGTTGACGCCGGCCTGGTGCATGCTCATCCGGGTGCCGCCGGCGACGTCGGCGACGCCGCCGAGTTCGACGGTCACCACCGAGGCCGGCGCGCCGTCGCGGTTTCCGGGGTCTCCGGTGGTGAACACCAGCCGGCCGGGGGCGCAGACCTCCAGGTAGCGGCCGCCCAGGGGGTGCTCGCCGCCCTCGGGGGAGAGCAGGCGCACCTGCCAGGCCCCGCCCGGCTCGGCGTGCATCGTGATCTGCTCGGGGACGACGGTGAACTCGCGCGGGCCGAACCAGCGGGCGAAGCGCTCCGGCTCGGTCCAGGCGGCGAAGACCGCCTCACGCGGCGCGTCGAAGACACGGGTGATGGTGTACTCGCACCGTCCGTCGGTGCCGGCGTCCGGTGCGGTCGAAGTGGTGGTCATCGCCTCGTCCTTGGTCGGTGTCCTGGAGGGGAAGGCCCGCGCGGCCGGGGCGGGCCCGCGGGTGTCCCCGGCCGCCCCGTTCTTCCGGGGTGCCTTCACCCTCTCACCGAAAATTTTTTTTGTCAAGAACATCATAGTTGTCGGCATCGTGGCGTCTCCGGGAGGCGGCCGAAGGGCCGGGAACCCCGGAACGGAAACCCGCGCTGAGCCCTGGTGGCGTCCAGCGGCGATTCGACCTGGGCTTCTGTGACGGCGGCGCCTTCCGCGGCCGTCACCGGCCGGCTGCCGGGAGGTCCGGGGCTTCGGGCTCGATCGGTGGGACGCCACCCGTGGCGGGGTCCCGGTGGTCCTGCCGGCGGCGTCCGTCACCGCAGGCGGCCGTGTCGGCCATCGAAGGGTGCTCGTGCCCCTGGTTGTCCTCGAGGAGTCGCCGGGTGCGGGCGAGGAACGCCTGGCGGACCTCTTCCGGGTGCAGGATCCGGAGCGGTCGCCCGAGGCTGAGCAGGTAGCGGGCCAGGCCGTCGGCGTCCGGCCCGCCGATGTCGATGATCGTGGCGTCATCGCCGTCCGGGTGGTGGACGCCGACCGTCAGCGGTACCAGCCTGCGGGCCTCATCGGCCGGTACGGCCAGGCGGATGGTCACCCGCACCGGGTAGGGCCTCAGTGCCACGCCCGTGCCGACCGTCTGTGCCGGATCCGGCGGGTCGGGCGGGGCGGCGGCCTGCCCGGTGGCCGTGGCGTCGACGATGCGATCGGCGCGGAAGGTGCGCCAGTCCTGCCGCGTCAGATCGTGGGCGAGGAGATACCAGCGGCAGCCGGTGTAGATGAGCCGGTAGGGGTCCACTCGGCGGGTGGACGTCGTTCCGGCCTGGTCGCGGTAGGTCAGCCGGACGCGTTCGCCTCGCCGGCACGCGGTGGCCAGGTCGAGCAGCAGCGCGGGAGAGATCTGGCCGTCGTCGGGCCGTGCGGTGTGGGTGAACGCGGCGTCCAGCTCGCCGAGCCGGTCGGCGATCCTGGCCGGCAGCACCTGGCGTAGTTTCAGCAGCGCCGACAGGGCCGCCTGGTCACTGCCGGAGACTCCGCTGAAGGCGGCGGTGCGCAGCCCGACAGCGACCGCGAGGGCCTCCTCCTCGTCAAGGATCAGTGGCGGAATGCCGGTTCCGGGCCCGAGGTGGTAGCCGCCCCAGGGGCCCATCTCCGATTCGATGCCGTAGCCGAGTTCACGCAGCCGGGCGACGTCCCGGCGGACCGTCCGTTCGGTGACCTCCAGCCGGGCGGAGAGATCGGCGCACGTCCAGGACCGCCGCGTCGACAGCAGAGACAGCAGCCGCAGCAGCCGTGCCGAGGTGTTGACCACGGCCGACAGTCTGCTCGATGACCAGGACCGTTTCTGACCGGGTCATACCGTAACGTCGCCGGCGCGGCCGAGAACTCCTCGGCCGGAACGTCCACTACGACGCCGGGCTCCGCCGAGGCACGTCAGATGACGGGCCCGGGCGGGCGCACGTGACCGAAGAGGAGCAGGACCCATGGAAGCACGCATGAAGAGCGTGGCGAGTCCCGACCTGATCACCGGGATCCAGCATCTCCACAAGGCGATTCACGCCGGTGGCGTCGACCCGCTCGTGCTCGAGCTGGTGCATCTGCGGGCCAGCCAGATCAACGGCTGCAGCCCCTGCGTGTTCGCCGGCGTCCGGTCGGCGAAGAAGCACGGAGAGACCGAGGAGCGGCTGCACAACGTGGTCGCCTGGCGTGAGGCTCCGTTCTTCACCGAGGAGGAACGGGCGGCGCTCGCGCTGGCCGAGGCCGCCACCCGGATCCAGGACGGCGCGCCGGGCGTGACCGACGAGATCTGGGACGCCGCCGCCACCCACTTCGACGAGAAGCAGCTGTCCGCGATCATCCTGAACATCGCACTCACCAACTTCTTCAACCGAATCAACCATACGATCCGGGAGCAGGCCGGCAAGGCCTGGTGAAGGCGGGCGGGTGTCATCCGTCCAGAGGACGCGGTGGCGACGTGGCGAAGGACGAGATCGGCCGGCTCCACCGCCGGCCGATCCAGCGCCACTGCCGGCAGGCCCCCGTCCTGGGCTCCCACCTCCGGGTGACCGCCGACAACCATCCCTTTGACGATCATCAGGGGCACAATGACGATGAGCGACGAACCACTGGAACTGACCGTTGCCGATGCCCGAGCCTGGCGGGAGTGGCTCAGCAGGCACCACGACGGCTCGGCAGGGGTGTGGCTGGTCCTCGCCAAGCGGAACACGACCCGGCCCACCAGCCTGACCTATGACCAGGCACTCGACGAAGCCCTGTGCCACGGCTGGATCGACGGTCGGCTGCGACGGCGCGATGAGATCACTTTCTGCCGGCGCTTCACCCCTCGCGGAAGACGGAGTCCCTGGTCGGCGCGGAACGTTTCCATCGTCACCCGTCTGATCGGCGAGGGCCGGATGCATGCGGCCGGGATGACCGAGGTCGAACGCGCCAAGGCCGACGGCCGCTGGGAGGCGGCCTACGCGGGACAAGCGGGCATCGAGGTGCCGGCCGACCTGGCCGCCGCATTGGCCGCGGAGCCCCGGGCACAGGCCATGTTCGACATTCTCACCTCCCAGAACCGCTACGCCGTTCTCTATCGGATCGCGGACGCCAAACGCGCCGAGACCCGAGCCCGCCGTATCGCCCGGTTCGTCGACATGCTCGCCCGCGGCGAGGCGATCCACCCGCAGAAGCGTGCCCTCGGCGGTTGAACGCGGGCCCGCTCCTCTTCCCGCCTCGCTCCCCCGAGCCCGCGCACATGGCGGCTCGCCGGGCGTCAGGGCCCGAGACGGGTCAGGACGCCTGACCGGCGGCCGGCCGCCCGGCGGCGGACGGCGTGCGGTAGGCCCGCAGGGGGGCGTTGGCCGCGGCCACGGCGGCGACCGCCAGGAGGGCGGACAGCCCGCCGAAGACCAGGGAGAAGGGGGCGGAGGTGACCGACGCCAGCAGGCCGCCGCGGAAGTTGCCGAGCTCGGGGCCCGCGACACCGATGACGTGTTCCACCGAGGAGACCCGCCCCCGGTACGCGTCCGGGGTCTCCAGCTGGACCAGGGCTCCGCGGGTGACGACGGACACGGTGTCGGCGGCGCCCGCCACGGCCAGGCAGCCGAGTGCCAGCCACAACGGCCCCGCCAGGCCGAAGCAGGCCAGCGCCAGGCCCCAGACGCCGGCCGCGGACAGCTGCACCAGGCCGCCACGGCGCCAGCGCGTCACCGTGCCGGAGAGCAGACCGGCCGTGATCCCCCCGACCGCGACGGCCGAGAGGAACAGGCCGAGGGTCTGCGGATTCCCCCCGAAGCGGATCTCGTTGACCAGCGGGAAGAGCGCGACGGGCATGGCGAGCAGTGTCGCGGACAGGTCGGTGGCCATCGAGCCCCACAGCGTCGGGCGGCGCAGGACGATCCGCCGGCCGCCGCGCTCGGGCCGGCGCCCGCCGCCTGCCGCGCCGGCGCCTTCGGGCCGCATGGCGGGCAGGCGGATCACCGCGAGCATCGAGACCGCCGTGGCCACGGCCTGGGCGGCGTACGCGGCGGGGAGGTCCCAGCGGGCGATGATCAGCCCGGCCGTCGCGGGCCCGGCCAGCATCGCCGCCTGGAAGGAGACGTTGGTCAGCGCGAGACCGCCCGCCACCTGGTCGTCCGGCAGCAGCCGGACCGGGAGGGCGCGCCGGGCGGGAGCACCGAGGGCGTTGCAGCCCGTCCCCACGGCGACCAGGGCGAGCAGCAGCACCACGTCCCGGTTGCCCGCCAGGGCCTGGGCGCACAGCCCGGCGGCGGCCAGCAGCTGGCCCGCGGTGGTGGCCCGCACCACCGCACGGCGGTCGACGGCGTCTGCCAGCGTGCCGCCGAGCAGCCCGAACAGCACCATCGGCAGGCCGGTGGCGAGCCCGATGGCGCCGGTGCCCACCGGGCTGCCGGTCAGGTCCCAGACCTGCGCCAGCACCGCCACGGTGGCCATCTGCCCGCCGAGCTGGGATGCCGCGGTGCCGATCCACAGGTCGCGGAACGGCCGGCTGCCGCGCAGGGGGCGGGTGTCGAGGAACCGGAGACGGATCCGCCCCCTCATCGCGGCGGCTCGACGAGATGGTGGAGGATCCGCCGCCGCATCGGCCGTCGCTCCAGCGCCCGCCGTACCTCCTCGACGACGGCGGTCATCGGGTACGGGATCTCGCGGTCCAGTTCGGCGACCGTCGCGTGGGTGGCGCGCCACTCCGCCTCCAGGAACGGCACCAGCGCCCGGCCTCGCTCGGTCAGGTCGATCCGCCGGGTGCGGGCGTCGGGGCCCGGCTCGGAGGTGACCAGCCCCTCCTTGCGCATGGCGGCGATGGTCTGGCTGATCGCGGAGTGCGAGCGGTTCAGGGACTTCGCGAGCTCGCGGATGGTCAGGGGCCCGGTGTGGGCGAGCCTGATCAGCGGATAGGCGAACCGGGGCCGTACCCCCTCGATGCCACGCTCGACGTAGACCTGCTCGATCTCGGCGTCCATGGCCGCCAGAAGCTCGTGCAGTGCGTGCCAGGGGTCGGGGAGCGCTGTGGGGTCCAAAGATGTCACAGCGCTAATATAACAGCGCTGCGATAAATTGGGCCCGCGATCGGCCGCGAGCCGGCCGGGCCCTGCTGGCCTGGGCGCCTGGGACGCGGTGGGGACTTTGGCCCCTGCCGCCGCACCCGTAAGGCCCCTACCGCCGCCGTCCCGCCGGTCGGCACAATCGGCGCAGACCACCGAATCCGGGGGGATGGTCACATGCTCGTGCAGGCGACCGGGTCCGCGGAGCAGGCCGCGGCGGACGGGCTGGACGTCGCCGACGCCGCAGCCCTGCCGGTGCGGCGGGTGCGCGACCTGCTGCGCACCGGCGACGACGGCCTCGGCGCCGCCGAGGCCCGCGACCGCCTGGCCCGGGCCGGGCCGAACGCGGTGCGCACCCACCGGGCCCGCCGCATGGCCGTCCTGCTGCGTCAGCTGCGCTCACCGCTGCTGATCCTGCTCGCCCTGACCGCGGCCGCGTCGTTCTTCCTCGGCGAACCCGCCGACGCCCTCATCATCGGGGTGATCCTGACCGCGTCGGTGGGGCTGGGCTTCGCCAACGAGTACCGCGCCGAGAAGGCCGCCGAGACGCTGCACGCGCAGATCCGCCACCGCTGCACCGTCTGGCGCGACGGCCACCCCCGCCTCGCCGAGGTGACCGAACTGGTCCCGGGCGACCTGGTGGAGATCCGGCTGGGCGAGGTGGTCCCGGCCGACCTGCGGCTGGTCACCGTCACCGGCCTGGAGTGCGAGGAGTCGGCCCTGACCGGCGAGTCGCTGCCGGTGGCCAAGTCCACCGGCCCCCTCCCGCCCGGAACGGCGCCGGCCGAGCTGGCCTGCTGCGCGCTGATGGGCACCGTGGTGCACGCCGGCTCGGGCACCGGCCTGGTCGTGGCCACCGGCGGCCGGACCCGCTTCGGCCGCATCGCCCTGGAACTGGGCCACGCCCACCCCGAGACCGCCTTCCAGGCGGGGCTGCGCCGGTTCTCCATGCTGCTGGTCCGCGTCGCCGCCGCGCTCACCGCGGTGATCTTCATCGTGAACGTGGCGCTGCACCGGCCCGTCATCGACGCCCTGCTGTTCTCCCTGGCGATCGCGGTCGGCATCTCCCCGCAGCTGCTGCCGGCCGTCGTCACCACCGGCCTGGCCGCCGGCGCCTCCCGGCTGGCCCGCTGCAAGGTCCTGGTAAAACGCCTGGTGTGCATCGAGGACCTGGGTGACATCGAGGTGCTGTTCACCGACAAGACCGGCACCCTCACCGAGGGCCGTCTCAGCTTCATGCGCGCCCTGGGTCCCGACGGCCGCCCCGCCACCGGCCCGCTGGAGCTGGGCCTGCTGTGCAACGAGGCCGTCGTCGACTCCCCCGCCTCCCCCTCGCCCCCTGCGGCCCCCCCTGCGGCCCCCCCTGCGGCCCCCGCCGGCCCCGCCGCCTCCGGCTCCCCCGCCGACCCCGCCGACCCTGCCAGGCCCGGCGCGGACGTCGCGGGCGGCAACCCCCTGGACGCCGCGCTGTGGCGCTCCCCGGCCGCCGCGCCCGCCCGCGCCCGCCTGGCCGGCCACCGCCGCCTGGCCACCCTGCCGTTCGACCACCGGCGCCGCACCGCCTCGGTCCTGGTCGAACACGACGGCCACCGTACGGTCATCACCAAGGGGGCGCCGGAGGCGGTGCTGCTCCGCTGCGCCCCCATCGGCGAGCAGGCCCGCGCCGCACTGGAGGCGGAGTTCACCGCCGGCAACCGCGTCGTCGCGGTCGCCGTCCGCGACGCGCCCGCCGCCACCGCCCTGACCCCCGCCGACGAACGCGACCTGACCTTCGCCGGGCTGCTGGTGTTCCTCGACCCGCCCAAGGCCGGCGCCGGCCAGGCCCTACGGCGCCTGGCCGGCCTCGGCGTCACCGTCAAGGTCCTCACCGGCGACAACCCCGTCGTGGCCGCCAAGGTCTGCGCCGACCTGGGCCTCGCGGCCGGGCCGGTGCTGACCGGCGCCGACGTCGACGCCTCCGGCGACGCCCGCCTGGCCGCCCTGATCACGCAGACGACCGTCTTCGCCCGCGTCAGCCCCGAGCACAAGTCCCGCATCGTGCGCCTGGCCCGCGGCGGCGGCCTGGACGTGGCCTTCCTCGGCGACGGCGTCAACGACGCCGCCGCCCTGCACGCCGCCGACGTCGGCATCTCCGTCGACTCCGCCACCGACGTCGCCAAAGACGCCGCCGACGTGCTGCTCCTGGAAAAAGACCTGGGAATCCTGGCCGACGGCGTGCTGCAGGGCCGCCGCATCTTCGCCAACACCATGAAGTACGTCCTGATGGGCACCTCCAGCAACTTCGGCAACATGTTCAGCGCCGCCGCCGCCTCGCTGCTGCTGGGCTTCCTGCCGATGCTGCCCTCGCAGATCCTGCTCAACAACCTGCTGTACGACACCAGCCAGCTGGCCATCCCCACCGACGACGTCGACGCCGAGCAGCTGGAGCGGCCCGCCCGCTGGGACGTGCCGCTGATCCGGCGTTTCATGCTGTTCTTCGGCCCGATCAGCTCGATCTTCGACGCCGTCACCTTCACCGTGATGCTGGGCCTCTTCCACGCCGGCCCCCCGCTGTTCCGCACCGGCTGGTTCGTGGAGTCCCTCGCCACCCAGACTTTGGTGATCTTCGCCGTCCGCACCCGCCGCGTCCCGTTCTTCCGCAGCCACCCCAGCGTGCCGCTGCTGCTGGCCGCCCTGGGCGTGGTGACCGCCGGGGCGCTGCTGCCGGCGACCCCGCTGGCCGCCCTCCTGGGATTCCAGCCGTTGCCGGGGCCGTTCTTCCTGGCCCTCGCCCTGATGACGGCCGCCTACCTGACGCTCATCGAGCTGGCCAAACGCCGCTTCTACCGCACGGCGCCGGCGGCGCCCCCCGGGCGCCGCCGCGTCCCCGGCCACCGCGTCCACCGCCGTGCCAGCCGATTCAGCACCGCCGCCCTCCCGCCCCGCCGCGTCCCTCCACGGGCCACCCCGGCCACCCCGGCCGCTTCGGCCCCGCCGGATCCCTCACCGAGGCCGGCGGCCTGAGGCGTCACGGCCGCCCGGCCCGGCCGATCACTCACCGTCCGCCCGGCGTGCGGCCTGCGCGATGACGCGTTCGACGGCCTGGACGGCGACATCAGGCCGGTCGAGGTAGATGTAGTGGCCGCTGCCGGCGGCCGTGCTCAGCGTGGCGGCGCCCGACAGCGCGAGCCACCCGCGCTGGCCCGCGGCCCACGCCTTCTCCAGGCGCGGCCCGTATCCGGGAACGGCCGCGAGGTACCGCTTCCCGTGCTGGATCACCTCCACCGGAATGTTCCCGGCGGAACGGACCTTCCCATCGCTGATGACGAGCCTCTCCGGGTTCTCCCCCTTGAACACCGCGAGGTTCTGCGCGCGCAGCTCGGCCGCCGGACCGGTGGCGGAAGCGGGGATCGCCTTCGTGATGTCCTCCACCATGGTGGAAAGGGTGGCGTCCATCAGGACCAGCCCCTTGACCCTGTCGCGGTGGCCGGGGGCGTACCGGGCGGCGATCAGCCCGCCCAGTGAGTGCCCGGCCAGGACGACCGGCCGGTCACCGGCGACACGGCCGATCACCCCGGTCAGAGTGTCACCGACGCCGGAGAGGTCCTGCGGGCCCTGCGGCCGGTCGCTCACGCCCGAGCCCGGCCGGTCGTAGGAACAGACCCGGTCGTGCTCGCTCAGCGTCCTCTGGAGCGCGGCCATCTTGCCCAGGCCGTCGCCCGCCCCGAGCAGCAGGATGACGACCGGGCCGTCTTCCTCCGGGTCACCCGAACAGGACACGTTCACCGACCGGCCCCCGACAGTGATCTTCCCGGGCCCGGAGATCGGGGCGGGACCGGCCGTCCGCGTGGCGGAGGCGAGGGGATCCCAGTTCTCCAGCTCCTCACCGTCGCAGCCGGCGGCCCCCACGCCGAGCACGACGCAGCCCAGCACGGCCGCAACGGATGACTTGGTCCTGCACAGCATGAGGTCCTCCAGTGAGGGGATCGACGCCGGGACGGCACACACACGGCGGTACGGCGGTGCGGCGGCGAAAGCGGACGCGACGCCGTGGCCGTGGCCGTGCCGCAACGCTAGGGATCCGGCGGCCCGGAGTCGTCCCCGCGCGGTGGACATCCGCAGGTAGCTCGCACGGGGGATGGGCCCGGACCACCGGATCCCCTACGCTCCCCCAATGATCGAACTGCGGCGGGTCACGGATCTGTGGCGGCGGCGCGACGTCGTGATCCGGGACCTGCCGTTCGGGGTGCTGGTGGCCGTCGCGTCGCTCCTGCCGGCGCTCCACGGCAAGGGGACGCAGGTCGGCGATCTGCCGGCCCGCCCCTTCGACGCGGCGGCGTTCGCCGTGATCGCCCTGGAGTGCCTCCCGCTCGCCGTGCGCCGGCGGTGGCCGGCCGTGTGCCTGGCCCTGGTGTCACTCGGCTTCGCCCTCGACCAGCTACGCGCCTACCACGTGCTCGCGAGCAACGTGATGCCCATCGCGCTCATCAGCGCGGGCGCCCATCTGGAGCGCCACCGGCGCCTCACCGCGATCCTGCTCTCGGCGGCGTACGCGGCACTGGCGTTCGCCCTCGACCGGCTCGGCGCGGCCGAACGGGTGGAAGGATACGTGGTCTTCTACCTGGCCCTGGCCCTGGCGTGGGGCGTCGGGGCCCGGCTGCGCTCCGCCCGCGCCGCCGAGGCGGAACACCGCCGCCACGTCGCCGAGGCCACCCGCGCCGCCGAACGCACCCGCATCGCCCGCGAGCTCCACGACGTCGTGACGCACCACGTGACGGCGATGGTCGTACAGGCCGAGGCCGCACGCTACCTGACCGCCTCCCCCGACCGCCTCGACGCGACGCTGAGCGCCGTCACCAGCACCGGCCGGCGGGCCATCGCCGACCTGCGGCACATGCTCGACCTGCTCAAAGCCGACCACGACCCCGATGCGGGCGTGTCCTCCGCCGGCGGCCTCCACACACTCGTGGAACAGACCCGCCAGGCCGGGCAACCGGTGGAGTTCACCGAGGAGGGCGGCCCGGCGGAATCGGCGGGCAGCGCCGAACTCGTGACCTATAGAGTCGTGCAGGAAGCCCTGACGAACGCGCTCAAACACGCCTACGGCAGCCGCACCGTGGTCCAGGTGCGCTACGGGGACAAGGAGATCAGCGTGGCGGTGAGCACCGACGGCTCCGGCTCGCGGACCGGCTCCCCCGGCGGGAGCGGACGGGGCCTGACCGGGCTCCGCGAGCGGGTGGACGCCCTGGGCGGCGAGTTCGGCACGACCCGGCGGGCGGACGGCGGCTTCGCCGTACGGGCCCGCATCCCCGCGGGAGACCCGTCGTGACCACGCCGGTCCGAGTCCTGGTCTGCGATGACCAGGCGCTGATCCGCACCGGCTTCGCGACGATCATCGGCGCGCAGCCCGACATGGAGGTGGTGGGCGAGTGCGGCGACGGCCGCGCCGCGGTCGACCTGGCCCGTCGGCTGAACCCCGACATGGTCGTGATGGACGTACGGATGCCGGTGCTCGACGGCATCGAGGCCACCCGCCTGCTGGCCGGCGCCGGAGTGGCCGACCCCGTCAAGGTGCTCGTGGTGACGACGTTCAACCTGGACGAGTACGTCTACGAGGCGCTGCGCGCCGGAGCGAGCGGCTTCCTGCTCAAAGACGCCCCGCCCGCGCAACTCCTGCACGGCATCCGCACCGTCGCCGCCGGCGCCGCGCTGCTGGCCCCGGAGGTGACCCGCCGGCTCGTCGGCCGGTACGCGGCCCGCATCCGCCCCGCCGAGGGCGCGGCGGACGACCTCCCGCTGACCCCGCGCGAGCTGGAGGTGCTGCGCCTCATCGCCGAAGGCCTGTCCAACGGCGAGATCGCAGCCACCCTGGTGATCAGCCAGGAGACCGTCAAGACGTACGTGTCGCGCATCCTCACCAAACTCGACCTGCGCGACCGCGTGCAGGCGGTGGTCTACGCCCACCGCAGGGGCCTGGTGACCTGAGCCGCCCCGCCCGGCCGGTGGCGGACCGGCGGGACGCGCCTAACCAGGACGGCCCGGCACCTTCGTCCCGGCACGCAACGACGCCTGAAGCATGATCCTCGCCACGTCCGCCGCGGTGACCATGCCGACCACCCGCCCACCCTCGCACACCACCGCGGCCACCTCCCCACCACCGGCCGACAGCACACCCGCCGCCGGATCCTGCGCCTGCAGCACCCGCCCCGCCGGCAACGGCCGCATGACCTGCGAGACACGCACCTCACCGCGCCGCTCCACCGGCACCGCACACAACGCCGCCAGCGACACCGTGCCGACCGGCGCGCCGGAGAAGTCCACCACAGGAAAGACGCTCTGCGCCGACCGCAGCGCCACCGACTCGGCGAAGGCGCCCACCTCCAGCCACGCCGGAGCCTGATCCACCCCGGCGGTCATCACCTCCCGCACGCTCAGCCCCTCAAGACCCGCCTGCGCCGCCCGGGCCATCCCCTCACCGCGGGCGCTGCCCGACAGGAACCAGCCGACCAGCGCCGTCCACAACCCGCCGACCGGCGACCACACCAGCGTCTGCACCACCCCCGCGGCGATCAGCGCCATACCCAGCGACTGCCCGGCCCGCGCCGCCACCCGGTCGGCCCGCCCCCGGTCCCCGAAACGCCGCCACAGCACCGCGTGCAGCACCCTGCCACCGTCCAGCGGCGCACCCGGCAGCATGTTGAAGACCGCCAGCACCCCGTTGACCGTCGCCAGCCACACCAGCGCCGACCACACCAGCGGCACCCCCCGCGCCGCCGCCGACACCGCCAGCGCCGCCAGCGCCACCACCGCGCTCGTCACCGGCCCCGCCAGGCTGATGCGCAGCTCCGCTCGCGGCGAGCCCACCTCGCCCTCGAACTCCGTCACCCCGCCCAGCAGCCACAGCGTGATCGACTTCACGCTCACCCCCGCCCGGCGGGCCACCAGGGCGTGCGCCAGCTCATGCGCCAGCAACGAGGCGAAGAACACCGGCGACGTCACCGCGGCGGCCACCCAGTACAGCTGCGGCGCCAGCCCCGGCGCCGAGACGGGCAGCACCGCCGTACCCAGGATCATCGCGATCAGCGCGACGATCAGCAGCGCGGACCAGTGGACCCCCACCGGCACCCCCGCCACGCGTCCCAGACGCAGCGTCGGATTCACCCCTCAAGCCTGAACCGTCGCCGCGCCCCGGTCCAGAGACCTTCGCCCCCCGCCCACCGGGACCTTCGGGCCGTACCCGCCATCCACCGCGCGGACGGACCACCCCGCCCCGGGGAAAACCCACCGGCCGACGCCACCCCACCCACGGAGCGAAGGAGGCGGCGCCGGCCGGCGCACCGGTCACGGCGCCGGAAGTACGGCCTCACGTCCCCGCCCGGCCTCCACATGCGCGTCCGGACCGGGGAACACCAGACTCTCGTGCTCGGCGCCCTCCCAGCGCACCACATACGGCGGCTCCCCACCGGGATGACGCAACTCCACGATCACCCCGATCCGCCGCCCCTCACCCGTATGGGCCCCCTCAACGATGAGCCGGTCCCCCACCTGAGCCTTCATCGCACACCCTTTCCACTCGCGCCCCCTCACGAAAAGGGCGATCCCCCTCCTCGCCAACCCGGCCGGCGGCCGGGAAGAACCACACCGCCCCCGCGCACCTCACGCCTGCCGCCTGCGGCGCCAGCGCTGGTCGGCCAACGCCCACGCCCGCTCCCACTCGGCCGCCCGGTGCCGGTTCAACAGCCCCCGCGCCCCCGCGAGCCCCAGGAGCAGAAGCGCCGCGGCCCACCCCACCAAGGTCACCACCGCGAACACCGTGTCCAGGACCGTCTTGACGTGACTCTGCGGCGCCGACGTCGGCCGCCCCGAGGCATCCAGCCACACCCGGGTGCCCGCCCCGGCCCGCACATCCGGCGGCAACGTCACCCGCGCCGTGCGCACCACCCCCTCGGCCGTGCTCCAGCGCACCGTCCGCAACCGCCACTGCGGCCCCGTCTCCGGCGCCTTAGGCCCATCCACCACCTGCGCGCTCACCGGCACCCGATGCCCCGGACCGCTCAGCTCCGCCCGCATCCCCCCGGCGTACACCTGCCGGCCCAGCGCCATCGCCGGCCACAGGCACGCCACGAACAACGCGACGGCCACCAGCAACGCCACCGTCTCCAGCCGGTCCGAACCCCTGCGCAGCGGATTGCCGTCGAACCGGTGCAGGTTCAGGTGACACCTCGCCCACCGAGTAACGCAGCGCATCGGGCCACCTCCCGCGGCCGACATTCACAATCCCCAGCATTCGCCCCATTTCCAGCGTTCGGTGCGCCACACCCCACCTGCCAGGGTCTTTTGACGCCCCCGCCCGGGACCTTAGACCCCCCAGACCAACCCCCGCCCCACCCACACCCAACCCGGGACCTTCGTCCCTACCACCCCCGCCGCCCGGCCGCTACCGTGCACCTATGATCCGCGTGTTCCTCGTAGACGACCACGAAGTCGTACGCCGGGGCGTCGCCGCCCTGCTCGAATCCGAAGGCGACATCGACGTGATCGGCGAAGCCGGAACCGCCGAATCCGCCATCGCCCGCATCCCCGCCCTCAAACCCGACGTCGCCGTCCTCGACGTCCGCCTGCCCGACGGCAGCGGCATCGACGTCTGCCGCGAAGTCCGCTCCAAGATGCCCGACCTCGCCTGCCTCATGCTCACCTCCTTCGCCGACGACGAAGCCCTCTTCACCGCCGTCATGGCCGGCGCCGCCGGATACGTCCTCAAACAGATCCACGGCTCCGACCTCGTCGGCGCCGTCCGCACCGTCGCCGCCGGCCAATCCCTCCTCGACCCCCAGACCACCGCCTCCATGCTCGCCCGCCTGCGCGACCAGGCCGCCCGCAAAGACCCCCTCGCCGCCCTGTCCGACCAGGAACGCCACATCCTCGAACTCATCGGCGAAGGAATGACCAACCGCCAGATCGGAGAACGCCTCTACCTCGCCGAGAAGACCGTCAAGAACTACGTCTCCAACCTCCTGGCCAAACTCAACATGCAACGCCGCACCCAGGCCGCCGCCCTCGCCGCCCGCCTCAAGGCCGACCATCACGAATGACAGGACCTTCGCCCCTTACTCCACACCCCACACGATCGGCACCCTGGACCCCATGACAGTCGACTCCGCCGGCCTGCACGTACTCTCCCGCCAGGAGTGCATGCGACTGCTGTCAACCACCCCCATCGGCCGGATCGTCTTCACCGACCGCGCCCTGCCCGCCGTCCAGCCCGTCAACTTCTGCCTCCACCACGGCGACATCGTCATCCGCACCAACGCCGGCTCCAAACTCGCCGCCGCCACCCGCCACACCGTCGTCGCCTTCGAAGCCGACGACTTCGACCCCCGCACCCGCACCGGCTGGTCCGTCACCGCCGTCGGCCGCGCCCGCGCCGCCCGCGACCCCGACGAGATCACCCACCTGGCCGCCCTGCCCCTCACCCCCTGGGCACCCGGACAGCGCGAGCTGGGTGTTCATGATGTCGGTCTTGAGCAGGACGCGGTTCACGCCGAGATGGTCGAA